>DASWRS010000213.1:0-14436 GCA_036403075.1 Kofleriaceae bacterium | reverse complement strand
AGGCGGTCCCAGATCGTCGGCGACAGGCCGGGGATCGGGATGTCGGCCTTCTCGCCGCGCGAGGTCGCGGCATGGAGGAAGAACCGGTTGGGCCAGGTCGGCCCGAGGCAGGACGCGAACCAGCGCTGGCAGACCACGCCGGCGTCCGCGAGGGCGTAGGTGGTCGGGAGCTGCTCGCGGACGTGGTAGCCCATGACGTCGGCCTCGAACGCGCCGGCGTGGGCCTGGACGAAGCCGTCGTTGGCGCCGCGGTTCCACTGGCGGTGGCAAGCGTTCCAGTTGTGCGGCGGATCGGCCGGCGTGAAGTCGTCGAGCCGGTGGGCCGCGACCGGGTTGCCGTCCGGATCGGGGTTGGACTCGCCGCCGGTGAGGCCGTCGATGTCGGCGCGGCTCTCGAGCAGTCGAAGCGATCCCAGGTAGTGATCGAACGAGCGGTTCTCCATGCACAGCACGACGATGGTCTCGATCCCGGCGAGCAGCTCGCGGGCCGAGCGGTCGCTCGCCGCGGTGCAGACGTTCGCCGCGTCGGGCGGACCGACCGCGGCGTCGAGACCGGGGGCATCGGGAGCCGCGGGGCGGTGGTTGTCGCCGCAGCCCAGCGACGCCGCGCCGACGCTCGCACCCAGGCCGGCGAGGAACTGGCGGCGGTCGATCTCCACGGCGCGGGACACTAGTACGCGGCGTGTGGAATGTCTGCGTGAGACTGGCCTGGTAGGGCGATTTCACGGCGGGCGAGCGCGCCCCGCGGCATCACCTGCCGCGCCACCGGGTGAAGAATGCGTCGCGGTACGTCCGGCTCACCACGACCGAGCTGCCGTCGTCGAGCTCGACCATCGAGTCGCCGTGGAACAGGGCATCGAGCCGGACCACGGAGTGGAGATTGACGATCTCGCCGCGGTGGACGCGGACGAAGCGCGACGGATCGAGCCGGGCCTCGAGCTCGGCCAGGCTGTCGCGGATCAGGTGCTCGCCGCCGGGCTCGTAGACCCGGACGTGCTTGCCGGCCGCGGACAGCCGGCGCACGCGCTCGAGCGGGATCGGGATCCAGCTGTCGCCGCGCTTGACCACCAGGCGCTCGAGGTAGCGGCCCTGGGCCCCCGGGTGGCGCGCGAGCAGCGCCTCGAGCACGGCGGCCTCGCTGGCGCCGGTGCGGAGCTGGGCGCACGCCTTGTCGAGCGCGATGCGGAAGCGCTCGGCGTCGTAGGGCTTGAGCAGGTAGTCGACGGCGTGGGCGTCGAACGCCTCGAGCGCGTAGCGATCGTGCGCGGTGGAGAAGATGACCTTGGGGCAGGCCGCGGCACCGACGGCGCGCAGCACCTCGAAGCCGCTGAGCCCCGGCATCTGGACATCGAGCAGGAGCAACTCGGGCCGCAGCGCCTCGATCTGGGCCACGGCCGCGATGCCGTCGTCGGCCTCGCCCGCGAGCTCGAACCGGCCGTCGTCGTCGAGCAACCGGACCAGCTTGGCGCGCGCCGGCTCCTCGTCGTCGACGACCAGCGCCCTCATGCGGTGAGCTCCGCCGGGACGTTGAGCCGCACGCGGGCCCCGCCGTCGGGCGCGCGATCGATGTCGAGCGTGGTCTCGGGGCCGTGGCACAGCTCGAGCGCGCGGCGCAGCGTGGCCAGGCCGGTGCCGGTGCCGGTGACCGGCGACAGTCCGAAGCCGCGGCCGTTGTCGGCGACCTCGAGCTCGACCCGGTCGGCGACCCGGCGCGCCGAGATCGCGATGACGAGCGAGGTCCGCGCGTCCTGGTTGTGCTTGATCGCGTTCTCGACCAGGAGCTGGAGCGTGAACCGCGGGACCTGGGCGCCGCCGGCCGCGGCGTCGAACCGCCACCGGATCCGCAGCCGCTCGCCGAACCGGGCGACCATGACGGCGAGGAAGTGCTCGGTGTGGGCGCGCTCCTCGGCCAGGCTCCAGGTCGGCCCGGCGTCGCCGGTCAGCCCGGCGCGCAGCACCTGGCCCAGGTCGGCGAGCAGCCGATCGGTGCGCGCGAGATCGATGTACATGACCGCGCTGATCGTGTTGAGCGCGTTGAACAGGAAGTGCGGGTTGAGCTGGCCGACCAGCGCGCGGAGCTGGGCATCGCGCAGCTCGGTGGCGATCCGCGCGTTGCGCTGGCCGTCGCGCCATGACGACACCAGGCCAAAGCCGATCGCGAGCAGGACGTAGGCCAGGAGGTCCTCGTGCCACTCGAGGGTCAGCCGGAACCACGCGCCGGGATAGCCGTAGCTGCCCCAGCCGAGCACCGGGTACAGCACGCTGCGCGCACCGAGGATCACCAGCGTGTGCAGCGCCGCGAACGCGACGTAGCCGGCGAGGTGGACCGAGAAGAACCACGCCCAGTGGCCGGTGGCGCGCGGCGCGTTCTTGGCGGCGGCCAGCGGGATCCACGACCACACCAGCACGGCGAGCGTGCCGGTGATCTCCGAGAAGTACAGCCGCGACCAGGCCACGTCGGAGCCGTCGGCCCGGGCCGCGAGCCAGGCGGCGTTGCCCTGCCACACGCCGAATCCCAGGCTGGCCGCGAGCATCAGCAACGCGGTGCGGCGCTCGAGCCGCGGCCACGTCCAGGTCATCGGTGAATCGCGGCGCTCGCCCGTGATGATCTCGGATCGCACGGCCGTTCCGCCGCGTCAAGCCGCCGCGCCGGCGGGCGCCGGCAGGCCCCCGGCAGGCCCCGGCTAGGCCGTCGTGGCACGGGCGCTGCGCGACGGGCCGGGCGCCAGCCGCGGCAGCGCCGGCGCATGGACCTTGATCGGCGCCATGCCGAACAGCGGCCGCAGTGGCCCGATCCGCGCGATCAGCTCGCAGATCGCCCAGCTGACGAACAGCGAGCTGATCAGCACGCCGCCGAACCGCGCCCACGGGCCGATCGCGAGCTTCATCCAGCTCCAGCCGAGCACGATGATCACGGTCTGGTGGACGATGTAGAACGGATACGACAGCTTCTGCGCGTGATCGAGCCACGACGGCACGTGGGCCGCCGGCCGCTGGAAGAACCAGCGCGTCCAGCCGAGCGCGGTGAGGATCACGCACCACGTGGTGGCGAGCGAGCCGAGCTGCTCGATCGGCACCGGATACTCGGTGGGCACCATCACCGCGAGCAGCACGCAGGTCGCGACCAGGTAGCGCCAGCGCCACGCGACGACGTGGTCCCAGACCGTGCGACTGCGCCCCAGCAGGTGACCGAACCCGAACAGCAGCGCATACTGCAGCAGCGTGTCGGGGTCATGGAACAGGTTGTGGGTCTCGGGATAGCCGCGGAACGCGATCCGCGCGAGCGCCAGCGGCACGAACAGCACGAACACCCAGCCGCGGGCCCAGGCGCGGTCGAGAAACACGAGGAAGCGGCGGCCCGGCGGCGAGCCGAGCGCGAAGAACAGCGGGATCGCCGCCATCGAGTACAGGAACAGGTAGGCGACGAACCACAGGTGGTGCCAGCTGAAGCTGCCCTCGGGGTACGACCGGAGCTCGAACACCGACGGGTAGAACGACAGGTAGCTGCCGGTATAGCCGCCGGTCGCGAGCCGCTCGATGTAGATCTGCGGCGGGACGACGACGAACATGCCGAACACCAGCGGCAGGAACAGGCGCTTGACCCGGTCGACCGCGAGCACGGCGATCGAGCGCCGCTCGAGCGCGATCGCCGTGGCGACGCCGGCGATCACCATGAGCAGCGGCATGCGCAGCTGGTGGCTCACCGCCATCGGCCCCTCGAGCACGGTCAACGGCTCGGGGTTCTTGAGGTGCCAGTCCCAGCTATTGAACATCATCCCGACGTGATAGACGAGCAAAATCGCAATCGCGATCACGCGCAGCAGATCGAGCTCGGATCGGCGGTTCATACTGCGATCCTGGATTTCAGGAATCACATCCGCGACCCGATCGGCGCGAGCGGGACCGAGGACGGCACGAGCCGAGGCAGCCAGGCGGCGTCGCGAGGCCCGGCGCCGCGGTGCCGTTCCATCGATGGCGCAAGCGTCACGCGCTGGTGACTAGCTCGCGCCTCACGCAGGCGACTCCCACCTACCACGTCGGGCGGGCGCGCCGCGGGCGAACAGTTTTCAGTCTCCGCTACGACGGATCAGTGGTGCCCGCTGCCGCTGCCGCTGCCGTCGTGGCCGCTGCCGTCGTCGCTGCCGTCGTGGCCGCTGCCATCGTCGCTGCCGTCGTGACCGTCGGCATCGTCGTCGCCGCCGTGGCGCTTGTCACAGTCGCGCTCGTTGGAGATGCCGTCCCCGTCGTCGTCGTCGGCCGCGCCGGCGGTCGCCGTGTGCGGGTGGTCGTCCCCGACGTCATGCGGCGTGCCATCGCCGTCCATGTCGACGTCCTCGCAGGTGTCGCTGCCCGAGCCCGCGCTGTCGGCGTCATCGGGATGGCAGCGGGTCGCGCCGGCGCCGGTGTCGGAGCACGAGATCCTCTGGCCGGCGGTGGACGTGGAGCTGGACGTGCAGGACGGCGCGAGCACGCCGAGCGGCAGCGCCGAAACCACCGCGAGAGATACCAGGCGAACGCTGCGCAGTCTTACCATCGGTCGACCTCCGCAGCCGCCCGCTGCGAGCGCCGTACCAACGACCCCGGCGCGCCATGCATGCGGATACCGAAGTGTTTTGTGGCGAGGTGTACGTCGGAGTAGTGCAATCGTCGCTCACCCGCTGTACGTTCGCTTCGCGATGAGGCCGGCGTCACGCGTCGTCGGCGGCCTGACTTGCCGCGCGGCTCGCCGTCCGTGATTTTCCGACGGAAGCGACGTGTAACGTCCCGTGACCTCGAGCGCTCTGTTGCGTATGCCCCAGCGGATCGTCGTCGCCGAGCTCGAGGATCGCGACATCATCGCGCGCGTCATCGCGGGCGATCACGCCGCGTTCGAGGTCCTGGTCCGGCGCCACAACCAGCGCCTGTTCCGCGCGGCGCGCGCGATCACCCACAGCGACGCGGATGCCGAGGACGTGGTCCAGCAGGCCTGGCTGGGCGTGTTCCGCAACCTGTCGCAGTTTCGCGGGGACGCGGCGTTCTCGACCTGGGCGGTCCGGATCGCGGTGCACGAGGCGATCGCTCTCACCCGCAAGCGCCCGATCGTCGCCGAGGTGATCGACTCGGCCAGCGACGTTGCGCCCGACGCCGACCTCGCGCGCGCCCGGATCGGCATGCTGCTCGAGAGCTGCCTGGCGAACATCCCGCAGGGCAACCGCGAGGTCATGGTGCTGCGCGACGTGCTCGAGCTCGACACCGCGGAGACCGCGGCGTGCCTGGGCCTGACCGAGGAGGCGGTGCGGGTCCGGCTGCACCGCGCACGGGCCGCGATCGCCGCCGCGCTGACCGAGCAGCTCGCCGATCACGCCCGCGAGATCTACTCGTTCGACGGTGCGCGCTGCGATCGGGTCACGGCGCGCGTGATGGGTAACGTTCTCCGGATCCCGCGCCTCTAGCGCTCAGCGAAACAGCCGGCCGCGCAGCTCGGGCGCGGGCTGCGCGATCAGCTCGGCGCCGATCAGCCGGTCTCCGGCCGCGTCGCGGGCGGCGTCGGCCGAGGCCTCGATCGCGTCGAGCGTGCCGGTCAGGGTGAAGTACGCCTTGCCGGCGAGATCGATCGCGAACCGGACGTCGCGCACGACCACGTCGGCGACCTTGCACGCGGCGTCGGCGGCGGCGATCGCCGCGCACACCGTCCGGGTCTCGACGATCGCGACCGCCTCGGCGCCGGCGTCGCCGGCCCAGTCGAGCGGCGCCACCGGCGCGCCCAGCATCGGCCAGACCTGGTCGTCGGCCGCGGCGAGCGTCAGCCGATCGAGTAGCAGGCTGCCGGCGGCGAGCACGCCGGCCGCCATCGCCTCCTCGACCTCGGCGACGCCGCCCTCGAGCATCACCAGGTGCTTGCCGCCCGACACCGCCCGCGACGACAGCAGCACCGCCGGCGCGCGCTTGATCGCCGCATCCGCCGCGACCACGCCGCGCGCGATCGTCGACAGCTCGAGCACGCCGAGCGCTGGCCCGCGGATCGCGCCGGTCACACGAACCTGAACGCTTCTTTGAGCGTGCAGCGCCGCTCGCGCGTGAAGTGCACCGCGGTAGTCAGGCCCTCGCCGGTCGGGCTGGCGATCGTGAACGAGGTGTAGCCCTCGCCGCCCAGGCCCAGCCCGGCGTACGACGCGTCATTCTTGACGAAGATGCTGCAGTTGCACATCCGGGCCATCGCCGCCATGTGGTCGATGTGGAGCGAGTGCATCGTCGCGGTGTGGTGAAAGCCGTGCTCGACACGGAGCGCCGCGGCGATCGCGTCGGCCGCGTCGCGCACCCGGAACAGCGGCAGCACCGGCATCAGCAGCTCGTGCTGGACGAACGGGTGGCCCTCCTCGACCTCGCACAGGAGCAGCCGCAGGTCGTGGCCGTGGCCGCCCAGGCCGATCTGCCGGGCGATCAGCCCCGCGTCCTTGCCGACCCAGGCCTTGTTGACGTGATCGCCGTCGAGGACGACCTTCTCGAGCTCGCGGATCTGGCGGGCGTCGAGCCGCAGCACGGCCTTGCTCTCGAGCCGGCGCACCAGCTCGGTGGCGATCGCATCGACCGCGATGATCTCCTTCTCGGCGATGCACACGATGTTGTTGTCGAGCGAGGCGCCGCGCACGATCGCGTCGGCGGCCTTGTCGAGGTTGGCAGTCTCGTCGACCACCGCCGGCGGGTTACCCGGGCCCGCGGCGATGACCTTCTTGCCCGAATTCATCGCCTGCTTGACCACGACCGGCCCGCCGGTGACCACGACCAGCCGGACCAGCGGATGCTTCATCAGCACCTGCGCGCTCTCGACCGTGGGACGCTCGACCGAGACGATCACGTCGCGCGGCCCGCCGGCGGCCTGGATCGCCTCGTTGAGCAGGTGGACGCACCAGTTGCAGGTCTGCGCCGCCGACGGGTGGACGTTGAACACCACGGCGTTACCGGCCGCGACCATGCCGATCGCGTTGCACAGGATGGTCTCGGTCGGGTTGGTCGTCGGGGTCACCGCGAGCAGCACGCCGTAGGGCGCGCGCTCGGTCAGCATCAGGCCGTCGTCGCCGGTGTACGCGACCGGGCGCAGGATCTCGCAGCCCGGGGTCTTCTCGGCCACGAGCTTGTTCTTCGCCAGCTTGTCCTCGTAGCGGCCCAGGCCGGTCTCCTCGACGGCGTAGCGCGACAGCGCGTCGTTGTTGGCGAGCACCGCGCGGCGCATCGCCTCGACCATCTTGACCCGCACGGCGACCGGCGTGCGCTCGTTGTGCTCGAACGCGCGGCGCGCCGCCTGGGCGGCCTGATCGGCGTCGGCGTAGACGCCGTTGGTCCCGCGCGGCAGGTTGGACTTGCCGGCGGGCGCCGCCGGTGCCTCGCTCCGCGCCGGTGCCCGGGTCGGGCCGCCGCCGAGCCGCTCGAGCACGCGCGCGACGATCTCCTCGATCTTCTGCTCGTTGAGCCCGCCCGGGCTGCCGAGGCCGATCGGTCCGCCTGCCATCGCTAGTCCTTCACGTAGCGGCGCTCGCCGTCGATCGCGATCTCGTCGACGATCGCCATGATCGTCGCGTCGACCGGGCGGTTCTGGGTGACCTGGGTCTGGCGCGCCGACGAGCCGGCCACGTAGAGCACGACCTCGCCGATGCCGGCGCCGACCGCGTCGACCGCGACCGCGATGCCGCCGGTCGGCTTGCCGTCGACGTCGCAGGCGCGCACGACGAGCAGCGTGAGCCCGTCGAGCGTCGGCTCCTTGCGGCTCGCGACCAGCGTCCCGATGACCTTGCCGAGGATCACGGCCCGGTCACTTCTTGGCGGTGTCGCCGGTCCCGGCCCGGCCGAGCGGCAGGACCGAGTCGACGTTGGCGTGCGGCCGCGGGATCACGTGGACCGAGACGACCTCGCCGACGCGCTCGGCGGCGCGCTGCCCGGCCTCGGTCGCGGCCTTGACCGCGGCGACGTCGCCGCGCACGATCGCAGTCACGTAGCCACCGCCGGTCTTCTCGTATCCGACGAGCTCGACCTTGGCGGCCTTGACCATCGCGTCGGCGGCCTCGACCATGCCGACGAATCCTTTGACTTCGATCATTCCAAGCGCGTCAGCCATTCGTCATCTCCTACTTGGCTTCGTACTCATCTGCTACTTGTCGACAAACTTGTCGGGTTCCCTGCCGGTGACGCCGGCGAGCGCCGCCGTCGCGGCCGCCGCCGCCGCATCGATCTCGGCCTCGGGGCCGGACATGTAGAGCCGGCCGAACGCACCATACGGGGTGACGTTGACCAGCGAGACGTGCGCGGCCTTCTCGGCCTCGTTGGCGGCGAGCACCGCGTACCCGGCGGGCTCGCACTCGAGGATGAACAGCGACTCTCCGGGCAGGACCATCATCCCCGACGAGCTGCGGTTGATGATCTGGGTCTGGTAGGCCTCGACGCCGCGGATGATCTGGTTGGTCAGGACCTTGGGCTTCAGGCGCTGCGATTCGTCGACGCCGAGGTACTTGAGGATCGTCGCCCCGGCGGACAGCACCTCGCCCTTGTCGTGATCGTGGACCTCGAGCAGGCCATACGCGCGCTCGACGATCTGGACCGCCGGCTGGACCCGCGTCGCCTTGAGCGCCGCATCCGTGACCTGGTTGATCGCGATCCCGGGCGCGATCTCGACCCACAGCGAGGCCTGAAACGGAACCGGGAGGAAGCCGCGCGCCGTCTTGCCGATGAACGTCGCCTGTTGCGGCTGTAGCGCGTCGAGAAAGCAATACGTACGCAGGACCGTTCCCATCGCTGCGGGTCACGCTAGCACGCGTGGTTTCTGTAAATCCATGTCGCGTGCGGCAATTGCTAGTCGCACGTGTCGCACGGTGCGTCGTGATCCGTCGCGTGCCATGATGGCGCTCGATTCCGATGAGGTTTGCTCGCCTGACCCTCGTGTTGTTCGCTCTGCTCGCAGGGGTCTCATCGCGCGGGGAGGCCGACGTGCTCGGCCGCCTGGTCGCCGCGGTCGATGACCAGACCGGCGGGTCCCAGCCGCCGCAGCAGCAACCGCCGCCAGCGCCGCCGCAGCAACCGCCGCCACCACCGCCGCAGCAACCGCCAGCGCCGCCACAGCAGCCGGCGGATCTCAGCTCGTGGGCCGGCGAGGCGCGCGCGACCAGCCTGCCCGAGCTGCTCCAGGTCGCGGTCCGCCAGGCGCCGAGCCTGCAGAACGCGCGGATCGATATCGCGGTCGCCGAGGCCCGGATCGAGCAGACCTGGGTCCGCAATGACTGGCTGATCCGGGCCGAGCTCCAGGGCTCGCGCCAGACCTCGCGCAACCAGGGGACCTCGAACGTGATCGGGGTCTCGGCCGACGTGTCGCGTCTGCTGCCGACCGGCGGCACCGTCGGGCTCCACGCGGACTCGAAGTACAGCAAGACCACCGACTCGTTCATGAGAGTGTTCGACGGCAAGGCCTGGACCGACAACGTCGGCGTGGCGATCACGCAGCCGCTGTTCCGCGGCCGCGGCCAGATGCTGTTCGAGGCCAACGAGGTCCGGGCCACGCTCGCCCGCGACGTCACCGTGCTGGCCCGGCGGCTCGCCGCCATCCAGACGGTGCAGGCGGTGATCTCAGCGTACTGGGACCTGGTGCTCGCCCAGCAGACGGTCGCGATCACCCAGGCCAGCCTCGATCTCGCCAAGGAGCGCCTCCGCGTCACGCAGATCGGGGCCGGCGGCGGCAAGGTGCCGCGCAGCGAGATCCCGGCGGTGCTCCAGGTCATCGCGACCCGCGAGGAGGACGTGCTGAACGGCGAGCTGTCCGTGCTCGATCGCTCGATCGCCTTGCGCCGCGCCGCCGGCATGCCGATCGCCGCCGGCGAGCTCGGCCTGCGGGTCACGACCGGGCTCGACACCACGGATCAGCCGCTCGATCTGACCCGGCTGGTCGAGCGCGCGTTCGGCGCGAGCCCCGAGCTCGCCGAGCTCGCCAAGCAGGACACCAGCGCCACGATCGACATCGCGGTCACCGAGAATGGCCTCCTGCCCCAGCTCGACGCCGCGCTGACGCTGGGCCCGACCGGGACCGCTACCACGTTCGGCGAGTCGTGGAAGCAGCTCGCCAAGCTCAACGATCTGTCGATCTCTGGCACGTTGACGTTCTCGCAGTCGCTCGGCCAGCACGACGTCCGCGGCCGCGCGCGCGAGCAGCGCGAGCTCCGGCGCAAGCTCGTGGTCAACGCCGTCGACCTCCGCGCCCAGATCGCCCAGACCATGGCCCGCGCGGTGGCCCAGATCGAGCTCGCGCGCCGCCGGGTCACGCTGTCGCAGCGCGCGATCGACCTGGCCAACGAGAACATCAAGATCGAGACCGACCGGTTCAACCTCGGCAAGGCGACCAACTTCGACGTGCTGAACCGGCTCGAGGAGCTGCGCCAGGCCGAGCTGCGCAAGACCCAGGCGCTGATCGACTGGCACAAGGCCGACGTCGTGGTCCAGGCGCTGACCGGCGACGTCCTGCCGATGTACGGGATCACCGTCGAGTGACTACACCAGGCCGATGAACGCCATGTGCATGCCGCCCTCCTTGCCGTCGCGCCGGTAGCTGAAGAACCGGTCAGGCTCGCAGCGGGTGCACGGCGGGGCGTCGTCGATGTGCGCGGGGGCGACGCCGGCGCGCTCGAGCACCGCGCGAGTCGCGACTCGCAGATCGACGTGATCCTTGTGCGGCCCGGCGACGACCAGGCCGGGCAGCTCGCCCAGGGCGTCGCGGAACGCGGCGACGACCTCGGGGCCGACCTCGAAGCAGCACGGCCCGATCGACGGCCCGAGCGCGACACGGATCTGCGCGGGATCCGCGCCGAGCGCCCGCATCCGCGCGACAACGTTGCGCGCGACCCCGGCGACCGTGCCGCGCCAGCCCGCGTGCGCCGCGCCGCAGATCCGGGCCTCGGGCTCGGCGAACAGGATCGGGATGCAGTCGGCGGCGAACGCGCCGAGCACCGCGCCGGCGCGGTCGCACACCAGGCCGTCGAACTCGGCGCCGTCGGGGAGCGGCTCGCCCACCGTCCAGACGTCGGTGCCGTGAACGTGGCGCGTGACCTGGAGCGCAGCGGGATCGTAGCCCGCGTGCGCCGCGAGTCGCCGCCGGTTGGTCTCGACGTGGTCCTGGTCGTCGCCCCAGCGCACGCCGAGGTTGAGCGACGCGCGCAGCCCGGTCGACACGCCGCCGGTGCGCTCGGGAAAGCCGTGGAGGAAGCCCTCGCTCGGAAGCACCGAAGACCGATACAGCCGGATCGCCATCGCCCGGGCTTTAGCATGGTACTGTCGCGACATGATCCCGTACGACGACCTCGTGGTCGCGCTCACGGCATGGCGCACGCGGCAGGGCCTTCCGGTCTCGGCGATCGCGGCAGTCGCGGCGGCGCCTCCGCCGGCGCACGGACACGCGGCTCCAGCTGCACCGGTCGCACCGGCCACGCCCGCCCGGCCCGCGGCCGCACGACCCGCACCCGCGCCGCTGCCGATGTCGCCGGACTCGGTCGGCGACTTCGAGGACGGCGCGCTGGTCGAGGACGCGAGCTACGACGGCGGGGAAGATTACGTGATGCAGCTCGGCAGCGTCGAGCACCAGGGCGAGGCGACCGCGATCGGCGCCGCGCCCGAGCCCGCGCCGAGCGCCCGGCGCGGCAAGCGCCCCGACGGCTGGTGAGCACCGGCGACGATGTCGAGATCGCGCTCGACGCGGCGCAGGTCCACGCCGCGGCCGGCGTGGGTCGCGTGGTCGCCGCGGGCGAGCGCGCCGGCGGCCTGATCGGTCGCCGCGTCCTCGTCGGCCCGATCGATCCCTGCGGCGAGTGCGACGTGTGCCGCCGCGGCGGTGCGCCGGTCTGCCCGCTCGCCCGGCGGCGCGGCCCGCTCGGTGACCGCGTGGTCGCAGCGGCGCGCTGGCTGGTCCCACTCGACGACGGCCTCGACCTGCCGCTGCCGGCCGCGGCGGCGGTCGCCGGGGATGTCGCGACCGCCTACACGCTGTACGCCCGCACCGGCGTGGCGCCGCGCGAGCCGGTGGTCGTGGTCGGAGCCACCGCGATCGGGAGGTTCCTGATCGAGATCCTGCTCGCAAAGGGGATCGCCCCCGTGGCCGTGGCGGTTGCCGGCCCGTGGGCCGACTGGCTGCGCGACAAGGCCGTCGCCGCGGCCGCAGATCGGCCGGCGCTCGCCGCCGTGTTCGCCGACCAGGGCATCGCCACGCGGCCGTGGCGCGTGATCTGCGCCGACCCGGAGGCGACGGCGGCCGCGGCCGAGCTCGCCGGACCGCGCGCGACGCTGACCGTGCTCGCCGGCGCTGCGCCCCGG
Source organism: Kofleriaceae bacterium (assembly GCA_036403075.1). Classification (GTDB taxonomy): domain Bacteria; phylum Myxococcota_A; class Polyangia; order Haliangiales; family Haliangiaceae; genus JABFXX01. Next base: position 2,121 of record DASWRS010000213.1, on the reverse strand, counting down.
CCGCTCCCCGGCGATCTGCTCGCCCGCGAGGTCGGCATCGTCGCGGTCGCCGGTCCCCACCCGGACCTGGTGGTCGAGGTCGCGGCGATGTGCGTCAAGCGCGAGATCGACCTGGTCACGGGCACCTCCGTCACCCCCGATCCACTCCGCACACATATTCGCACCGTGCCCTGATCCGCGGCATCCCGGATCGCCCACCCCTCGATGGGCGGCCATCGCGGCCGATACGCCTTATATGTCGCTCCCCGTGCATCCCAGGCTCCACACGCGTGGAGCAGCGGATCGCGCGGCATCGGAGGCGGGCATGGCCCGCGTGCTGGTCTATGCCCCGTCGCAGGCGCGCGCGACCTGGGTCGAGTCCGAGCTCCAGCACGACGACGTGATGCTCCAGATCGCGTTCTCGATCGACCACGTGGTGTCCGCGCTGGTCGAGGATCCGCCGCCGAGGCCCCAGATCCTGGTCGCGGACTTCGACGACATCAACCCCGCCGAGGTCCTGCACCTCCACGTGCTGCGCGAGCAGGGCTGGTTCGGACGGATCATCGCGCTGGGCAGCCTGCCCGTGGCGCTGCGCATCTCGTTGCAGGTCGAGTGCGTGCTCGACACGCCGGTCGCGCGCGATGCCCTGCGCGACGTGATCACCAGCAACGGCTTCGCCGCCAAGACCACGAAGCTCCCGGTCCTCTAACCCATGGCGACCCCCATGACCCGACCGATCCAGCCCCCGAAGCTACCTGCGGCGTCGCCGCCGGATCGCAACGACCACGCGGCGAACGAGCCCTCACGATCGCCGCACGAGGCGATGCCGGGCCCGGCCAAGCTGCCGCGCGCCACCGAGCCTCCGAACGCCCGTGACAAGCCGACACCGGCCGCAGCGCCGCGGCGGCCATCGGGGCGGCCACCGGGGCGGCCACCGGCGCGGCCCCCGGCGCGGCCGCCGCTCGGCTCGAGCACCACGACCGCGATCCCCGGCCGGACACCGGCGATCGCCGCGCTCGCGCCCCAGCGGTCCGCGAAGCTCCCCTACATTCGCCACGAGATCGTCGCTCCGGTCGACGAGCGATCGCACGCGCCGGCCAAGTTGGCGCGCTCCACCGCCGAGATCACCAGCCCGCCCGCGCAGCTCCCCGAGCCCGCGCGCGTCGATAGCGCCAAGCTCCCGGCCGTCGACCTCGAGCTCGCGCCGCCGCGCATCCGCGCCCGCGGCACGCCGCCGGACAACCTCGCCCCCGGCGAGCAGATCCGGACCCTGGTGTTCGCCCCCGAATCGACCCGCGCGTCGTGGATCGAGCGCGAGCTGTCGCACGCACCGATCACGATCCAGGTCGGCCGCAGCATCCGGACGATCGTCGCCGCGCTGCTCCGCGACCCGCCGCCGCGGCCCCAGATCCTGATCATCGATCTCGACGCGATCTCGCCCGCCGAGCTGCTCGAGCTCCACGCGATCCGCGAGGACGGCTGGTTCGGCCGCCTGATCGCGCTGGGCAACGTGTCCGACGAGCTGCGCCGCTCGCTCGGCATCGACCACGTGATCGAGCAGCCGCTGGTCCGCGACTCGCTGCTCGACTGCGTCGCCGGCACGCGCCACGCCGCGGTGACCACCGCGTGCCCGGTGATGCCGAAGTGGGACGATCACTCGTAGCAGCCGGTCGAGGCCGTCGCGACCGCGGCTAGCGCACGATCAGGTACACGATCACCGCGAGCACGGCGAGCGCGACCGCGAGGATCGCGAGGATCCGGTTGCGGCCGCCCTTCATCTCGCCGATCAGCTCGTCCTCGGAGACCTTGGTGGTGCCGGTGCCGGCGCGGACCTGGCCGCCGGGCTCGCGCACCACCTTGTTGGCCTGGGTCGCGCCCGTGCGCAGGCTGTAGCGGTCCTTGTCCGAGTGCGACAGCGAGCCGTCGTCCTTGTAGCGCTCGTCGAGCGGCAGCAGGTCGGCCTTGTCGGCGGTGACCTTGCCGGTGCGCGCGTGCTCCTCGGCCGCGGCCTGGGCGGCCTGAGCGTCGAGCTCGCCCTTCTTGAACCACATGGTCTCGCGGAACTTGCCCTTGGCGTCGTCGGTCTTGCCAGGCTTGCCGGGTTTCTTGCTCGACGCCATGAGCGGCGTGGCGAGCACCGGC
>DASWRS010000212.1:0-4323 GCA_036403075.1 Kofleriaceae bacterium | reverse complement strand
TCGTAGCGCGACGCGGCGAGCGCGGCGTCGGGAGCGAGCGCATGCAGGAAGCGATTCCAGGCATCGCGGGTCAGGCCGGGGTCATGGAACGATTCCGACATCCATGACACACACGCAATCCGCGGCCGGACTCTGCAATGCCCGGCACCGGGGCGGCCCGGCACGCCGAACTATGCGAGCTCGTGGAGATAATCCACGTGCGACCGCACCGCCGCGTCGAACCCGAGGACCTTGGGATTGCTCGATTCGATCAGGTAGTACTCGTCCGGCGCGTGGGCACGGGCACCATGGCCGAGGCCGAAGTGGCCTGCCGGCAGCTTGAGCGGCTCGTTGGTGAACACGTAGCCCGGCCAGGATCCGCCCGATCGCGGCAACAGGATCGGCTTGATCCCGCTGCGCTCGTAGATCTTGATCTCGGCGCGGGTCAGCCGCGAGTCCGGCGGCGTCGAGTTCGGATCGTAGCCGCCGGTCATCTTGACCTCGATGTCGGCGAAGCCGTGCTTGGCGAGGTGGGCCTTGAGCTTGGCCAGCGTGTCGGCCGCGGTCATGTCGGGGACCAGGCGCAGGTCGAGCTTGGCCGCGGCGCGGTGCGGCAGGATCGTCATGCCGCCCGGGCCGGTGTAGCCGCTGACCAGGCCCTCGATGTTGACGGTGGGCTTGCTCGAGAGGTCCTCGAGCGCCTGGCGCCAGCTGGCATCGCGGGCCCAGCGCTCGACGCCGAGCGCCTGCTTCGTCGTGGCCTCGTCGATCCGCTTGGCCGCGTCATCGAGGTAGCCGCGATCGCGGTCGCTGACCGGCCGGACCTTGTCGAACAGGCCATCGATCGCCGGGTCCCCGTTGGCGTTGACCAGCGTGTTGAGCGCCTGGACCAGGTGCCAGGCCGGGCTGTCGATCCGTGCGCGGTTGCTCGAGTGCACGTCCTTCTTGGGGCCGCGGCCCCAGGTGTCGGCGCTCGCGACCAGCTCGCACTCGATCACGCCCTTGGCGCCGAGCTGGATCGTCACGGTGCCGTCGGTGCTCTGCCCGGCGCTGGGCATGAAGATGCCCTCGCAGCGCTTGAGCGCCGCGCGGACGTTGGGCTGCGACACGATCTGCGGGAAGTGCGGCGAGCCGATCTCCTCCTCGCCCTCGGCGACCAGCACCAGGTTGACCGGCAGCTTCTTGCCGGCGCCGCGGATCGCGTGGAGCGCGGCGAGGAACGTGGCCTCGGGGCCCTTCTGGTTGACCGCGCCGCGGCCCATGACCGCCTTGCCGAGCTTGGGGACGTCGACGACCTTGGCGTCCCACGGCGGCGAGCTCCACTCCTTGGGATCGACCTGCTTGACGTCGTACATGAAGTACAGGCCGATCGTGCGCGGCGCGCCGGCGTCGAGCGTCGCGAAGATCCCGGGGTGGCCGTCGGTCGACACGCTCTCGACCTTGCCGAAGCCCGCGTCGCGCAGGAGCCGCATCGTCAGGTCGCGGCCCTCGGTCATGCCGCGGTTCTCGGCGGCGATCGACGGCTGCCGGATCCACTCCTGCAGCCGGGCGAGCGCCTCGTCGTGGCGCTTCTCGACCTGCGCGTAGATCGGCTTGAGATCCGCCGCGGCGGCAGCGCGGCGAGGCAACATCGCGGTGGCTCCCACGGCCGCCGCGCCCTGCAGGAAGGTTCGACGTCTCATCATGGTGGGCGCGACTATACACCTGCCGATCCGGCCCCTGCGGCGCGGCGAGCCTCGCCCGGTGGATAGACTGTTCGCGTGCCGCGCGGGCGCTTGCGCCCGGCGTCGACGCCATCGACAATGCCGGTGATGCGCTGGTTGGTGTTCGCGGTGTGGCTCGGGGCGATCGGAGTGGCCCACGCCGGGGTCTCGGTGGTCGGGCTGCAGAGCGATCTCGCCGTGACCGGCGCGGCGCCGGGCCGGTGGTGCCGCACGTTCGTGGTCTACGCGACCGAGGACAAGCCGCTGCCCAGGCTGTCGATCCAGGTCACCGACTTCCAGACCGACGCCGGCCGGCGCGTCGCACCGCGGCGGCCGATCGCGCTGACGCCGCTCGACGGCAAGGCCGGCCGCGCCCCGGCCGCCCCGTGCGGCGATGCCGCGCCCGCCGATGCCCCACCCGACGGCGCCGCCGACGAGCCCCACGCGGTCGCGAGCTTCACGGTCGCGGTCGTGTTGCCCGAGCCCGATCGCTACGTCGCGACGGTCATCGTGCAGCCGGCCGGGGCGCCGCCGCAGGTCCACGAGCTGTCGATCCGCGTCGGCCCCGAGACCCAGCCCGCCGCCGCGATCCCGGTCGAGGCGGTCGGGCCGCACGACGTCGAGGCGGTCGGCGACCGCGCGTCGCTCGCGCTCGGCGTCCACAACACCAGCGCGGCCGTGCACGCCCTGGCCGTCGCGCCCCCGGTCGTGACCCGCAAGCAGGGCGCCCATGCGGTGCCCGCGGCCGTCGGCGTGCGCCTGGCGTCCATCGCGCCCGCGGATCCGGCGACGCCGGTGCTGCGGCTCGGCGGCAACGCCGTCGGCACCGTGCAGGTCGAGATCTTCGACGCGCCGCCGGGCGAGTACGACGTCGACGTCCAGCTCGCCGAGCCCGGCATGCCGCCGGCCAAGATCTCGGGCGCGGTGTTCCTCAAGCGCGGCATCGGCATCGCGATCGCGATCATCGCGATCGGCGTCCTGCTCGCGTCGGCGATCTCGCGGCTCCGCGACGTCTGGCTCGACAGCCAGGCCCAGCGCATCAACCTGGGCCAGGTCATGGAGCGCCTGCAGCTCGAGCCGAGCGGCGACGCCGCGCGCGAGACCTTGCGCGAGCTCCGGCGCCAGGCCGCGGACATCTCGCGGGCGATCAGCGACCGCCGCGACGTCCGCGCCGACATCGAGAACCTCGGCCGCCGCGCCGTGGTGTTCGCGCGCGCCAACGCCTCGGCCGCCGACATCGCCGATCTGGGCGACGGCCGCCGCGAGGAGCTGCGGCGAAGGCTCGACGAGGTGTTCCGCAACATCGCGCTGCCCAGCGGCGAGGTCGCCGCGACCGAGCGGCTGTCCGAGCTCGAGAACCGCGACGCCGAGCGCCAGGAGCTCAAGGCGGCGCTCGACGCGCTGATCGCGACCATCTCCGATCACCGGCTCGAGGCCGACGCCGAGCTCGGCGCGCTGCTCGGCGGCCTCGCGATCCGGATCGATCACGCCCGGGCGCTCTACCAGCGCGACGAGATCTCCGCCGCCGAGCGCGAGCTCAAGGCGATCCGCGCCGAGCTGGCGCGCGCCGGGCGCGACGCGATCCAGCGCGCGTGCGGCCGCGCCCCGCGATGGACGTCCGAGGCGAGCTGGCAGGAGGCGATGGCGGGCGTCAAGGCCCTGCTCGCGTCGCCCGAGGCGCCGTACGATCGGGTGCACGCCGCGTTCGTCGACGCGACCGTCGCGCTCACGATCAAGGAGGTCAAGCGCCCCGAGGTCGCCGAGCTCGCCGCCGCCCAGGATCTGCCGGTCAAGCTCCAGCTCATGGCCAAGATCCACGCCATGGCGATCACGCGCGAGGAGTCGGCCGAACAATCGCGCCGCGGATCGACCCTCGAGTCGATCGACGGATCGACCCTCGAGTCGACCACCGAGTCGATCGAAGAGTCAGCGCAGGATGGCATGTTCGCGCTGATGGCCGGGCTGTTCGGGCTCACGTCGCCGCGCGGCATGGGGCCGCCGAGGGCCGCGGTCGTGCGGCACCGGCCCGAGACGTTCGAGTGGCGCAACCTGGCGCGGCGGAGCATGCGGGTCGAGGCCCTGGTGCTCGGCGTGGTGATGGCGGTCGCCGTCGTCGCCGGGGTCAAGGCGCTGTGGATCGACAACGCGACCTGGGGCGGCTGGGGCGACCTGCTCGCGGCGTTTCTCTGGGGCAGCGGCGTCCAGATCGGGGCCGAGGCCTTCGTCGGCCTGGCGGCGCTGCGCGCGGCGCTCGGCCGGCGGATGTGACCGCGGCAGCGGGCGGGCCCGTCTGGCGCTACACTGCCGGGATGCGCAGCGCGCTGATCCTGATCGCGACGATCGCTGGATGTACAGGCACCGTACCCGACGCCGGCGCGGCGCCGCCCGAGACCGGCCGGCGCCACGTCTCGCTCGGCAGCGACGCCCTCGATGCCGCGCGCAGCGTGGCCGCGCGCCACGGAGCGCCGCTCGAGATCCTCGAGACCGGCGCCGGTGTCGCGGTCGTCGAGCTCGATGCCGCCGATCTCGGCCGGCTCGCCGAGGAGATCCACGCGCGCCACGACCGCTGCGGCGGCTTCATGGTCCACGACACGCTCGCCGACGCGCACGCCGCGGTCACGGCCGCCGCCGCGTTCGCGGC
>DASWRS010000211.1:0-37580 GCA_036403075.1 Kofleriaceae bacterium | reverse complement strand
CTCGCGCGAGCCGCTGCTCAGCGCGCCCTCGAACAGCCCGACCAGGCGGACCCAGCCGTCGTCGAGCAGCGCGGCGAGGCCCTCGAGCTGGTGCTTGGCGGCCTCGACCGCCGGGTCCTCGCGGAACGCGCGGGCGTAGGCGTCGAACGCACGCTCGGCGTCGAGCAGCTTGGTGCGCTGCAGCTCGCCGATCCGGAGCAGGAGCTGGGTCCGGCGCATCGGCTCGGGCTCGGCCGCGAGCTGGATCTCGTGGACCTGGGCGAGCTGCCCCCACTCCCCGAGCTGCTCGTAGACCGGCTCGAGGATGCCCGCGACGGTCAGCTTGTGCCTGTCGCCGCCGGGGACGCCGCCGGCGCCCGGCGTCAGGTAGCGCTCGAGCGCCACCCGGGCGCGCTCGTGCGCCGGCATCAGATCGAGGATGTCGCGGTACGCGTCGATCGCACCCGGCAGGTCGCCGAGGTGTTGCTCGCGGAGCTGGCCGAGCCGGTACTTGAGCTCCGCGTGGCCGAGCTTGTCGTCGTCGGGCCCGACGATCGTGAGCTGGCGGCTCAGGATGTCGGCCAGCTGCTTCCACATCGCGTTGCGCTGGTAGACCCGGTCGAGCGCGCGCAGCGCGCTGGGCTCGTCGCCGGCGGCGTCGAGGATCGCCAGGTAGGCGGCGATCGCCTTCTGGTCGTCCTTGACCTCGTCCTCGTAGAGCTGGCCGATCTTGGACTGGATCGCGATCCGGCCGTCGCCGTCGGGCGTGAGCTCGAGCTTCTTGTGATAGACCCCGAGCAGGTCCTCGAACTGGCCCTTGCCGAGGTAGAGCCGCTCGAGCGCGTCGAGCGCCTGCTCGTTGCCCTCGTCGAGCACGAGGATCTGGCGGTTCATGTCGAGCGCGCGATCGACGTCGCCCTGCTCGCGCTCGATCACGCTCGCCATCACCAGCATCAGCGGCAGCGCGTCGATCGAGAGGGGGCCTTCCTGCCCCCTCTCCGCCGGCGAAGCCGACGGATTCACCCCTCCACGCGTCGCGTCGCGCGAGGAAACGCGGAACTTGTCCAGCGACTGGGTGTAGGCGTCGACCAGCTGGCTCCAGCCGTTGGTCTCGGCCGCGAGCCGCTCGAGCTCGGCGCGGATCGCGTCGGCCTCGTGGTCCTCGGCGTGGGCCTTGAGCCACCAGCCGAACGCCGCGCCCTTGTCGCGCAGCTTGTCCTCGTTGTACTGGGCGAGCCGCTTGATCCGGTCCTGGCGGGTGATCTGATCGCCAGCGGGCGTCGCGCGGAGCTGGATCTCGAGCACGCGGACCAGCGCGCGCGGATCGCGGCCGGTCTCGTACAGCGGGATCAACGCCTCGGCGGCCTCGAGGTTATCCTCGTCGAGCGCCAGCACCTTCTCGAACGCGCGCATCGCGCGATCGTTCTTCTGCAGCTCGTCGCGGTAGAGCACCGCGATCTTCATCGCGAGCGCGAGCCGGTGCTGCTCGCTGCCGGCCTCGACCTCGCGCTCGAGCACGCGGATGAACTCGTCGAGCTTGCCGCGCGAGCGGTAGAACTCCTCGAGATCGGTCCAGCGCGCCTCGGTGACGTAGAGCTTCTTGAGCGCGTCCTGGGCGCGGCGGTTGTTCTCGTCGACCCGGAGCAGGCGCTGCCAGGCGTCGATCGCCTTGGCGCTGTTTTCGACCTTCTCGGTGTAGAGCAGGCCGAGGCGCTGGAGCGCGTCGGCGCGGAGCTTGTCGTCGGCGGCGACCTCGGCCTGCCGGCTGCAGATCTCGGCGAGCTTGTCCCACTCCTTGTTGCGCTCGTAGAGCTTGTAGAGCTCGGCCAGCGCCTCCTCGTGGGTCGGCTCGACCTGGAGGACCTTCTCCCACCAGTACGTGCAGATCTCGGGCTTCTTGACCTTGGTCGCGGCCATCTTGGCGACCTCGATCACCTTGGCCGCGCGCTCGGCGTCCGGCGTGCGCTCGACCTCGGCCTCCTTGAGCTTGATCAGCTTCTCCCAGTCGCGGCGCTTCTCGTAGACCGCGAGCAGGTGATCGATCGCGGGCTTGTTGTCGGGATCGAGCTCGAGCACGCGCTCGAACGCCTTGATCGCCTCGGCCTGGTTGGAGAACCGCTCGAGGTAGAGGTTGGCGACCTGCAGGGTCAGCGCGATCTTGTCGTCGAGCGGCACGCGCTCGGCCTTCTCGAGCAGCACCTTGACCAGGTCGGGCCAGCGCTTCTTGGCCTCGTACAGCGCGCATAGCCGGTCGTAGATCTCCAGGCGCGACGGGTCCTGCTGGAGCGCCGCCGACAGCTGGGTCATCACCTGGTTGTCGTTGTTGAGCCTGGCGTAGGCCTCGGCGAGCTCGAGCAGCACGGACGCCTTGTCGGGGCCGGGCTGGGCGAGCTTGGCCTCCTCGTCCTTGAGCGCATCGGCGAGCTGGGCCCACGACTGGGCGGCGCGCAGCACGCGCACCAGCTCGCGCCGGGCCTCGCGCGACTGCGGATGCTTGGCGACCACGTCCTTCCACGCCAGCACGCCGCGATCGGCGCCGCCCTCGGCGGCCTTGGCGGCGCGCATCGCACCGTCGAGATCGAGCGGTGCCGCGGCGGACGCGGGGGGCGGTGCGGTCGCAGGTCGACGCCGATCTTCGACGATGACCGCGGCGGGCGGAGGCGCGGCGACCACAGGCGCGGCGACCACAGGCGCGGCAACCACAGGCGCGGCGACCACAGGCGCGGGCGCACGCGGCGCGGGCTCGCGGCGCGTGACCTCCTCGCTCCTCATGTGAGCGTCGTCGGTGTCGTGCGCGCCGGGGATCAGCTCGGCGGCGAGCGCGGCCGCCTCCTCCGGCAGGCCGACGGCCGCGATGAAGTCCTGCACGCTCAGGTTCTGCGGCTCGATCCGCGCGGCCGCGGCGAAGAACCGCTGCGCGCGCTCGATGTCGTTGGCCTTGTCGAACGCGATCTGCCCGGCCTGGATCGCGATGTAGAGCTTGTCCTCGCCGCCGAGGCCCGGACGCGCGAGCAGCGCGTCGGCGATGTCGAGCAGCTGGCTCCACTCGCCGCGATCGCCCTGGACCTGACGGAGCAGCGTGAACGCCGCGACCACCGAGCGCATCGGCACCACGCCGTTGGACACCGTGGCGCGCAGCGCGGAGTCGAAGAACCTCGCGCCGCGATCGCGGTCCTTGAACCGCTGCACCCACTCGAGCCCGAACTTGCGCAGCGCCTCGATCTTGTTCTTGTGATCGGGCGCGCGCTCCGCGCGGCGGCGGTGGTGAGCCTCGAGCTCGTCCCAGCGATCGGTACCCGAGAGCAGGGTCTCGTAGAGGAAGTTGGCGCTCGGCTGGTCGATGTCCTTGGCGAGGATGCGCTTCAGCAGCTCCTCGAGCCGCTCGTCCTCGGGCGCCTCGATCCGCATGATCCGGGCGGCGCGGACCAGCATCCGCACCGCGGTCGCCTCGTCGAACCGGTCGGCCTCGTCGGTCAGCCGATCGAACTCGTCGACCCAGAACTCGGGGTCGTAGCTCGTCGCGGCGAGCGCGTCCTTGACCCGCACCGAGTCGGGCGTGATCTCGAGCGCGCGCTGCAGGATCGGGATCGCCTTGTCCTTCTGGCCGCTGTCGAGCATGGCCTCGCCGACGATCGCGGCGAGGTTGGTCTCGGCCGCGGGGCTGCGCAGCTCCATCTCGCCGAGCTTGGCCACCATCTCGAACCGGCCGATCTCGCCGTAGACCTCGCGCGCCCGCGACAACGCCTTCAGGTTATCCGGATGGAGCTTCCATGCGCGCTGGTACAGACCGAGCGCGCGCTCGCGCTCGGGGATCACATCCTCGACGAGCTCTGCGAGCTCGAACAGCCGCTCCGATTGCTCGGGCTTGGAGCCAGACGACTCCAGCTCTTTCTCGAGCTCATCGATTGCCACCGACCAATCTCTCGATCGCCGGAGCCGTTCCCGAAGCAGTGTACGCGTATCCATCTGCGGTCTATCCTCCCGCAAACTCAATAGAAAACCCCGCCCTCGTGCTGTGATTTTTATATCACGGGTGACGTTTTGCGTCGCCGCTCGCGGGGGTTTTTCGCTGCGCGACCGCGCCCGGATCGCCGACGCCGGTCAGCCCTCGGGGATCATCGCGCGGCCCGGCGCTCGTCGATGACGCTTGCGCAGGTGTGCAGCGAGTTTCACCGAGCCGTCGCGCCCGGCCCGCGTGCGTCAGGGCACGGTAAGGAGCCAGCCTACCTGCGCCGCTTGCCCTTGCCGCCCTTGCCCTTGACCACGTCCTCGGGCGACGGCTTCTCGATCGGCGCGGAGCCGGGCACCACCGACTTGGCGGCGATGTCGACCAGCATCTTCGATGCCTGCTGCTTCTCGAACTGCACCGACGCGCCGCCGGTCTTGGCGAACTCCTCGAGATCCCGCTTGGCCTCCTCGTAGCTGCCCTTGTGGTAGTAGGCCTGGCCGCGCTGGAACTTCGCCGTGTGCTTGTCACGGCGGGCCTCGAGCGCCTTGGTGAACGCGGCGATCGCCTGGTCGTTGAGGTGCTTGTCGTCGTAGCCCATCCCGACCTCGAACCAGAGGTTGGCCTTGTCGTTGGCGCCGGGGACCACGGCGGTGCCGGCCTCGGCGACCTGGATCGCCTGATCGGTGTAGTCCCAGCGGCGGTACAGCTCGGCGAGCGCAACCCACGGGTCCGGATCGGTGGGCGCGGCGTGCAGCGCCTTGGTCAGCTCCTCGGCGGCCTCCTTGCTCTTGCCGGTGTCGCGGTAGATCCGGCCGATGCCGTAGTGAGCGCGCCACAGCTCGTTGTTGAGCTTGATCGCCTCCTGGAGGTGCTGGAGCGGCTTCTCGAAGTTCACGGCGGTGAGGTCGGGCGTGACCTCCTCGGGCTTCTTGTTCTGCTTGCGCGCCTCGTCCTCGCGCGCCTGCTGCACCGCCTTCTCGTACAGGTACTGGCCGTACTTCAGCTGGTACATGCCCTGCTCGGGCGCGAGCTGGACCGCGTGGGACATCGCCTCGACGGCGCTGTTCCAGTCGCGCTTCTGGGAATACGCGGCGCCGAGCGTGTACCACGCGTTGTGGTTGTCGCCCCACTTCTCGATCGCGCGCTTGCACGCCGCGATCGCGGTCTCGAACTGCTTGGCGCCGAACGCCTTGTTGCACTCGTTGAGCGCGCCGAGCGATTCGTTGCGCGTTTGATTCGCGCATCCGGCCAGGGTCACGAGCAGCGCAGCGGCGGCAGTCCCGACGAGCTTCATGCGATCACGGTAGAACGCCGCGGGCGTGTTCTCAACCATTCTCGTCGAGGATCTCTCGCGCGCTAGCCGCCCGTGCCCGACTGGTGGAAGATGAACGGGTAGTTCACCTGCACGCCGCCGCCGCCCTTGGGCTTGGGGAACTCGATATTGCGGATCACGTCGGCGACGCAGCTCGCGACCTCGGGATCGACGCCGTTGCCGGTCGACTGCGCCACCGTGCCGTTGGGCGTGATGAAGAACTGGGTCGACACCGTCCCCGAGATGGTGGGCTTGGCCAGCAGCTGCTTCTCGTAGCAGTACTGGATCTTCTGGAGGTTGCGCTTGATGTAGCGACGGATGATCGCCTTGTCGAGATCGCCCTGTGCGCTGGGCTGGCCGATCGACACCGTCGGCACCGCCGCGGTGCGGCCGCGCATGCCGCCGCGGCCACCGCCGACGCCGTAGCCCTCGCCGGTGCCCGAGCCGTGGCCGATCGTGCCGTAGCGGCCGGTGCCGATCGTGCCCCAGCCGGTGCCGCCGCCGCCCGGGCCGAACCCGGACCGGCCGTAGCCAAAGCCGCCGTTCATCTCGCCGGCCTCGTTGCCGAGCAGGCCGCCGTAGATGTTGCTGTCGTCGAAGCCGCTCGACACGTCGCCGGTGCCGGTCAGCGACGCGAACGCGCCGCCCTGGGTCAAGGCGCTCGAGCCCAGGATGCCCGCGGTCCGCGCCTGCTCGATCGCCTGCAGCCGCGCGAGCTGCGGATCGTCCTGGTTCTTCTGCATCTTGTACTGGCCGGTCGCGCGGTCGGAGTCCTTCTTGCCCATCTTGCCCTCGTCGAGGGCCATCGCCGTGCCGGTGCCGCCGGACTGGTCGTTGCCGTTGTCGGGCTTGTCCTCGGGCGGCGGCGGCGGCGGATCGTCCTGCGACGTGCTCGAGCTGCGCGTCGAGGTCTCCTCGCTCGAGCCCTGCTCGGCGTTGATGCTGCTGACATCGGGCGGGACCAGGTTGAGCAGGCCGACCGCGCCGAGGTGCGCGACCAGCGAGCCGGCGAAGCACAGGACGATCAGGAGCTCGAGCGTGGCGAACAGCGGGATCATCTGCCGCCGCGGCTGCGCCACCGCCGAGATCAGGAACACGGTGTTGCGGCCGGTGCGGACCCGGATCTTGGCGCCCGAGGGGATCGGGCAGATCGTCGTGCGGCCCTGGGCCGCGAGCTCGCCGAGCGAGGTCGTCTGGCCGCCGACCACCATCTCGCCGTCCATGCCGTGGCCGAAGTTGAACGCGAACTCGTCGCCCATCGGCGCGACCATCGCGAAGCTCGGCGACGGCGCGCCCTCGGTCGCGAACTCGACGTCCGGCGCGGTGCCGATCCGGTACAGCGGGCTCTGGCGCTCCTTGCGCATCCGCGCCAGGCCGATCGTCAACGACACCAGCGACGCCGCCAGGCCGCCGAACGCCATCCAGTCGTAGCCGACCGACAGCGTCCGCGGCCGCACCGCGTACGCCGGCTTCTTCAGGGTCTGGGTCTCGTAGTCGAACCGGCCCTTGTTGTAGGCCGCGTTCTGGACCGACACGTAGAACGCCGACACCGACAGGACCAGCGTCGCGATCCCGACCACGAACAGCGCCCACGTCGCCGGCGCGACCTTGCCGCTGCGCGGATCGATGCAGTGCTTCACGCCGACCACCGAGTCGCCCATCATCGCGGCGACCTCGACCGCGCGGGTCCCGGTGTGGTCGTCGATCGACTCGGCCAGCGCCTGCTGGAAGCCGATCGGCGGCGCCATGGCCGTGCCGTAGATCGGCGCCCCGCCGGGCAGCCCCGGCGGCGGCCGGACCGCGAGCGAGGACGGCGCCGGCGCTGCGTAGCTCTGCGGCGCGGGTGCCGGCGGCGCGTAGCTCTGCGCCGCGTAGCTCTGCGGCGCCGGCGCGAAGGTCTGCGGCGGCGCGAAGGTCTGCGGCGGGGTGAACGTCTGCGGCGGCGCCGGCGGCGCGGCGGCCGGGATCGACGGCCGCGGCGGGGCCGCCATCGGCATCGCCGGCACGGTCTGCGCCAGCGGGCTCGGCGCTGGCCGCGGCGTCGACGAGATCACCTCGGCGGCGGGCGGCGGCGGGGCCTGCGCCACGCTGACCTTGGTCGGCGCGTCCTCGTCCTCACCCGTGCTGATCGTCAGCTCGATCCGGGTCTCGCCGACGACGATCGTATCGCCGGACTGCAGCTTGGCCTTGTTGACCTTCTGGCCGTTGACGAACGTGCCCTTGGTCGAGCCGAGGTCGATGATGCTGACGTCGCCGGGGCCGTTGACCTCGATGATCGCGTGCATCCGGCTCACCGTCTCGTCATCGAGCTTGAGGTGCGCCGAGGGGACCTTGCCGAGCTTGATGACGCTCAGCGACAGCCGCTCCTCGCGCAGCAGCTGGTCACCCTTGAAGATACGAAACGTGAGAGGAACCTTGGCGCCGGCCATAATCTTCTCCAGTCAGGAGCGCGGAGCGGATGGATGCTGGCCGACGTGGATCCGGGGCGCCCGCGCGCCCGCGATCTACAGGTCCTCGGCCGACTTGATGATCTCGGGGATGAAGTTGGTGCGGATGCGGATCAGGGACGAGTGCTTGGCAAAATCGCGGGCATCGACCGTCGAGCCCTCCGGCCGGATCAGGTCGCCCTCGATCGTGTCGCCGGAGAAGTCGTAGACCTTCACCTTCGGGGTGCCCCCCTTGTCCCCCGCCTTCTTGTCCTCGGCCCGGGCGGTGCCCGTTGCGAGAACGACGACGAGCGCGGCGATGACCACGAGCGCGAGCGAGCCGAAAATCTTCTGCATGGCGATGTTCCCCTTCGAGGGCGCCGGGTGCAGATCCGTGGTCACGGACCGTCCGACACCCCGCTGTGGTTCCAGGTTCCCAGATTCTGCCCAAAACCTCGCGCACATCCAGACACACGAGATCGGGCCGCGTTGCACGTTCGTCTACCTACGATCTCGGTTAGTTAGCCTTGAGCTGGGCCTCGGCCGGCGCCGCTGCCGGGGGCGGCGGCTGGTTGGCCTGGGCCTTCATGAAGGCCTGGATCTGCGTGATGGTCTTGTCGATCAGCGTGATCTGCTCCTTGGCTTCGTTCTTGTCGGCCTGATCGCCGGGCATGGTCAGGAACTGCTGGAACAGCTCCTTGGCCTGCTTGTAGGTCGCGATCGACGCGGCGAGATCGGAGTTCTTGCTCGCGCGGAAGTCCTTGTAGAGCACGGCGAGGTTGTAATAAGCGTCGCCGCGCCGGGGATCGAGCTCCTTGGCCTTCTTGTACTGGGCCTCGGCACCGTCGAGGTCCTTGAGGCCGCGCAGCGCGATCCCCAGGCCGATGTAGGCGTCGTAGTTCTTCGGCGCCAGCTCGATCGCCTTGCCGAACATCTCGCGGGCGACGTCGTACTTGCGGAACCCGAGCGTCACCAAGCCGACGTTGACCCGGGCCTCGACGAACTTCGGATCGAGCTCGACCGCGGCGGCGAACGCCTGCAGCGCCTGGTTGATCGACCCCTTGTGCATGTGGAGCAGGCCGTAGGCGTTCTGCAGCGGCGCGTAGCGCTCGTTGCGCTTCTTGCCCTCGTCGAGCAGGAGCTTGGCGAGATCGAGCCGGTTCTTGTTGGTCTGCCAGCCCTCCATGTAGACCAGGGCGTAGACCGTGTAGGCCGCGACGCTGTCGCTGTCGACGCCGAGCGCGCTCGACAGGTTGAACCGCGCGTCCTCCTCGAGCTTCTTCCACGCCGCGTCGCGCGGGTTGCCGAGCTTGCGCATCTGCTCGAGCTCGAGTGAGGCGACGTTGAGCCGCGCCGCGGTCAGCTTGCCGTTGGCCTTGATCGCGCTCTCCCAGTACTGGCGCGCCTCGCCGACCTTGCCTGCGCGGTAGTACAGCTCGCCGAGGTTCGACAGCGACGCGCCGTGATTGGGCTTGATCTGGATCGCCTGGCGGTAAGCGCGCTCGGCGTCCTCGGCCATGCCGCAGCGCTGGTAGGACAGGCCGACCATGAACTGGGCCTCGACCAGATCGCCGTGGGCGCGGGCGACGCTGGAGAACCGGTCGGCGGACTGCCGGCAGGTCGAGTCGTTCCAGCCGCGCGCCTTGTCGGTCGCGGCGAACTGCTGCGCCGCGGTGTCGTAGTCGTTGCGCGCGTCGCGAGACACCTCGCGCTTGGGCTCGTCCTTGCCCGGCGCGGCCGCCTCGGACTTTTCGATCCGCGGCGGCGGCGGGACATTGCCGCTGCGCACGCCGGTCTTGGGGCCGCCGCCGCAGGCGACCAGGAACGCGATCAACGCGCCGGCTCCCAGCGGGGCGGCGCGGGACAGGACGGCGCGGGAGATGATCATGTGAGTCGTCATTGGCATGTGCTCCTGGGCGCCCGTCAATCCAGCTTGCTCGGCGACTCGACCTCGATCACCGGCGCGACCTCGTCCGGATCGCCGCGCAGCTCCGATGCTGTGGGGTACTCCTCGGGCTTGATCTGGCCGAGCTCGCGCTCGCACAGCTTGGACCAGTCGCTGAACCAGCCCAGCTCGGTCGACTTGGCCAGGCAGATGCCGTAGGCGTCGAGCGAGGTCGCCTCGAGCGGCTCGGCCTTCTCGGTCAGCGCGTCGCAGAACGCCTCGACCTTCTCGTCGGCGAACTCGCCGGTCCGGACGTTCTTGGGGATCTCGGCGGTGAACAGCGCGTCGGAGAACACCTGTGCGATCTGGCCGATCCGGGCGAACGCCGAGATCGAGTTCGCCGGGTCCTTGACTGCGAGCACGGCGTTGTACTTGGCCTTGGCGAGCGCGCCGATCTTGCCCTTCTGCGCCATCCACTCCTCGAACCGCTTGAGCGACTTGGCCGCGATCGCCTTGCGCTCGGGCGCCGGATCGAAGTCCAGGCCCTGGGGGAACTTGATGTCGAGGTAGGCCTCGTACTCCTTGTCGGCGTCGGCCATCTTGGCCATGCCGTAGAAGTAGCGCGCCCCGCCCTCGTCGCCGCCGGTCTTGCCGCTGCGCCGGTCGTACTCCTTGATCGCCGCGCCGAACGCCGCGAGCGCTTCCCGCTGCTTGCGCTCGTCGCGCTTGACCACGGTCAGCTTGATCTTCGACTCGGGGCCGCACTGCAGCGGCTGCTCGGCCTGGCCCTTCTTGTTGACCCGCTTCTGCTTCTTGCTGCTGATCGCGCGCTCGCGGACCACCCGGACGCACGAGCCATCGACCTCCTTGACCGGGCACGACTGGCGCCACAGGATCTGGCCGATCTTGGCGTGGGCGATCACCACGCGGTCCGCGCCGCCCTTGTCGCCGAACTGGCGGATGTAGTCGCGCAGGTGCTTGATCACCGCGTCCTCGAGCCCGGCGACGTACGACGCCGGCTTGCGCTCGGCGATCGCCTGGTCGACCTGCTTCTCGTAGATCCCGGTCATCGAGAACATCGCGTTGGCGGCCTCCTGGGGCTTCTTGGGGCCGAACGTCTTGATGAAGTACTTGGTGTCGTCGATCGCCTTGGTGTCGTCGCCGATGCCCTTGCGGTAGAACACCGCGTCGCTCATCGCGTCGTAGGCGTCCTTCTCGCCGCCGTACTTCTTGGCGTACTGCTCGAGCTTGTCCGACGCGCGATCGTAGTACGCGATGTCGCCGTAGGCCTTGCCGAGCCGCGCGACCGCGCGCGCCGTGACCTTGGACGCGCCGTAGTACTTCTCGAGCAGGTTGTAGGCCGCGATCGCCGCGCCGATCGACTTGCCCTCCTCGAAGCACACCCCGGCGTTGTAGAGCACCTCGTCGTTGTCGGGCGCCTCGGGGTTGCGGTTGTAGATGTCGAGGTAGCGCTGGCCGCACGACGTCAGCTTGGCGTAGTCGGCGTTCTGCTTGCCGGTCCGCTCGAGCTCCTCGGCCTCCTTGCGCACCGACTGGATCCTCAGCTTGCCGAGCATCGCCTTGAGGTCGTCCTTGCCCTCGAGGAACTGGGCGTCGGCGTCGAGCTTGGCAACCAGGGTGAGCATCTTGCCGTACTCCTTCTGGTTGTTGTAGATGTCGAGCAGGAGGCGCGCCGAGTACTCCGCGGTCTCGTGCGTCTTGTGGTGCTCGAGGATGTCCATGAAGATCGGGATCGCCTCGTCGTAGTGGTTGTAGCGCCGGTAGATGTTGGCCTTGAGGAACTTCATCCCGACGAGGTCGTCGTCCTTGGGGTCCTTGACGTAGCTGATGTAGATGTCGAACGCGGCGAGCATCTTCTGTTCGCGCTCGGGGATCGGCAGCGGCGCGGCCTTGGTGTCGGTCGGCTTGTCGATGTCGGCCTGGGCCTTGACCCGCGGGTCGACGTTGAGCGCGTTCTTCCAGCCCAGCACCGAGGCGTACGCCGACTCCTTCATCAGCCGGGGTGAGACCTTGCCGTGCTTGACGACGTCGGTGAACGCCAGCGCCGCGTTCTCCCACAGCTCGGTCGCCATCCGCGGGTTCTTCTCGTTCTCGGCGCGCGACCAGAGCAGCTCCGCGTAGTAGTACTGCGTGTCGGCGAAGTCCTCGGCGTCGGGGAACACCTGGAGATAGACCTTGTAGAGCTTGTCGGCGTACGCCAGCGTCTCGGGGTTCTTGGTCTTGGCCGACTCCGAGTGGTACGCGCGCGCGAGCTCGCCGGACATCGCGGCGGCGTTATCGTGGCACTCCTGGGCCTCGGCGGGCGGCAGGGTCTTCCGGCCCTTGAGCCCGCCCCACAGCCGGACGAGGTTCTCGATCTCCTTGACCTTGTCGGCGTTCTGCGCACCGACCATCGAGAGCTCGGCGTGCGCGATGTTGTACTGCCACAGGCACACGTTCTTGCTCGTCGGCGCCCGCCGCATCAGGTCCTGGTAGACGTAGATCGCCTTGTCGCTCTTGCCCTGCGCCAGGTAGAGATCGGCGAGGATCTCGAGCATGTCGAACGCGTACTTGGTGTCGACGCGCTGGAACGTGACGTAGGCCTTGTCGGCCTTGCCGACCTCGGCGTAGGCGCGGACG
The DNA here is from genome assembly GCA_036403075.1 of Kofleriaceae bacterium. Taxonomy (GTDB): domain Bacteria; phylum Myxococcota_A; class Polyangia; order Haliangiales; family Haliangiaceae; genus JABFXX01. The sequence goes on along the minus strand of DASWRS010000211.1, from coordinate 25,389 downwards.
AAGTCCTTCTTCGAGGCCCGGTTCAGGACCTCCTGCTTCTTGTCGTTGCGGGTCGCCTGCGCGACCTGGAAGAACGTCTCGAGCGCGTCCTGGAAGCGCTGCTTGTTGAGGTGGATCCAGCCGATCTTGTACATCGCGTACCAGTACGCCGACGACTTGGGGAACTTGAGGACCATGCGGTAGCGGTCGTTGGCGTCGTCGAGCTGGCCGATCTCGAAGAAGTAATCGGCGAACGCCAGGTGCGCCTCGGGCACGTACTTCGAGCTCGGATAGTTCTTGAGCAGCTTGTCGTAGACCGTCCGCGCCTCCTTCATGTACTTGCCGCTCTGCAACGTGAAGCCGTAATAGAACAGCGCCATGTCCATCTTGGGGTAGTTGCGGAACGCCTCGTTGTCGGTGAGCGCCTTGTAGGTCTTCACCGCCTTGATCAGGTACTCCTTCGCCTTGGTCTGCGCGGCGTCCGAGTCGGCCTTGAGCTTGGCCTTCTGCTGCGGGTTCTTGGTCTGATCGGCGCCGATCGCCAGCTCGGTGCCCTTGAGCCGCCAGTAGCGCTGCTGCTTGGCGTAGAGCTCGCCGAGCCGGAAGAAGTAGTCGGACTTCTCCTCGACCTCGGTGTCGGGTGTCTTGCCGATCAGGTCGGCGAGGATCTGCTCCTGCTCGGCGCGGATCGTGCCGACCAGGCCCTCGACCGCGAGCACCTGATCGGCGCTGAGCTCGGGCTGCTGCTGCTGGCCGTCCCGGGGGTCCTTGGCCACGATCGGCTTGACCCGGTCGGACAGCTTGACGTCGACCTTGACGTCCTGGGTCCGCGTGTACTTGGCCTTCTGCGCCCAGGCGCTGGCGCTGCACAGCAGCACCCCGAGGATCACGAGCTTGTTCGATCTGACCATGAACGATTCCCTTCTTCCGGCGGGAGGACGCAACGGGCGAGGACCGGGCCGGGCCATGCAAGCAGGACGGCCGGGCGTTCCGAAAACCGCTCCGAAACGACCCCGAGCCCGACTCCGGTCGGGAGTCAGGCGAGATGTCGCAGGTGGTGTTCGTTCAGCCGTCATGACCCGGGCGAGGCGATGGGCCGGCTGAGGAACTATTGCTTGGGACAGCGAGACCGGATCTTGAACCGGTAATAACCGAGCTCGTCCTTCCAGTACTCACCATCAAACTTCCATTGAAAGTGTTCGTCGTCAACGATAATCGGCTCTTCTCGGTGGTCGGCCGCGATCCGGGTCCCGGCCGCTTCGGCAGATAGGCGATTTCCTTTGGCCTCGAGGATCTCGAACTTGATCTTCGAGCCGTCGCGCGACAGCGCGCCGAGCTCGCGCGCCAGCCGGGCGACGCGATCGCGCGCGACCTTGCCGGCGTCCGCAGCGGCGACCGACTGCTGCACGGTGAGCTCCTGGAGCACCTCGGCGGCGACCTGCGTGGTCTGCCACGCCTTGTCGGCCTTCTGCAGCATCTCGAGCTCGTGGTTCAGCTCGTCGACCCAGGCGAACGTCTTGAGCAGCGTCTTGTCGTTGAGCACGCTCATCACCAGGCGCTGGGTCAGCGGGTCGAGCCCGGCCTTGCCGGCCTTGACCTTCTTGACGTACTCGTAGAACTCGGCGTTGTCGTCGTACTTGGTGACGAGGTCGGTCAGGTTCTTGGTCAGCGGCGTGTACTTCTCGTTGAAGTCGCCGACCGCCTCCTCGGCCTGATCGTAGAGGCAGTACTTGAAGTAGATGACGCTCTTCAGCAGCACCGACTCGGGGAAGAACTGGTTCTCGAAGTACGGCGCGTTCAGCGTGTGGATGTTGCCGAGCGCCTTGGAGTTGAGCGTCTTCATGAAGTACGCCCACGACGCCTCGAACAGCGACTCGGCCCAGTCGAGCGAGTTCTGGTCGAGCTTCTCGAAGTACTTGATCGACGTGTCGAACTGCTGCGTCGAGTAGAACACCCGCGCCATCTGGAGCTGCGCGAGCTCGCGGTAGTTGTTGACGTCGTCGGCCCGGTACTGCCGCGGGTGCTCCTCGCCGATCACCAGGATGTCCTTGAACGCGTCGACCGCGGGCTTGCCCTCGTACTTGCGGACGTAGGTCACGCCCTGGAAGAACTTGGCCTTGATGTAGAACTCGCTGTCGCGCGCCACCTGCTTGAACAGCGCGATCGCCTTGTCGAAGTCGCCATCGCCGCCGCGCCGGTAGTAGTTGCGGCCGAGCAGGAACAACAGCTCGTCGTGCACGGACTGGAGCGACGGATCGCTCAGCGCCGCGACGTCGTAGCTGCCGACCTTCTCGAGGATGCCCGAGGTCTCGGGCAGGACGCGCGACAGCGCCGCGAGCCACTTGAGCGTGGCGCCGGGGTAGGTCTGGCCGTTGCCGCCCTGGACGATCTTGTCGAAGTACGCCAGCGAGCCGGCATAGAACCCCATCTGGTACAGGGTCTTGCCCATGAAGAATACGGCGCGCTCCTTGTTCTTCGCATCGTCGCCGCTCTCGCCGTCGAGCACCTTCTTGAGCTCGATCGAGGCCGAGAAGAAGTCCTTTTTATCGTAGAGCTTGATCGCGCGGTCGAGCGTCTTGGACGGCGGCGTCGAGCTCGCGCTGTCGGGCTCGAACTCCATGTCGTCCTTGCCGGTCGGCCGCGCGCCGCTTGGCCGGGCCGGGGCAGCCTTGCCGCCGCCCTTGGGCGCGGCGTCGGCGGGCCGCGCGAACGCCCCGAGCATGCCGAGCACGGCGATCGTCGCGAGCGATAGAGACAGCGGGCGCATCCAGTCCTCCTTCGAGCGGTGCCGGCTCGGACCCAGTGCGGCCGGAGCGGGGGCGGTGATCATCGGCAACGTCGACCGGTATTGTCAAGGCGACGGCGGGTCTCCACGGGTGAAGCCCCGGCGCAGAATTCGTTCACCATGGGTCCCGCTCGGGTCCCGCTCCGGGTCCCGCTCGGGGCCCGCTCGGGTCCCGCTCGGCTCGGGCGCGGTCCGGTGCTCGGACACGAGCACAGGGACACCGTCGCGCGACGCGCGTTGCAAGCGATCGTCAGAGAATGCCACCGGCACCGATGTGGGTCCGTGCGTCGAGCACACCGCGACGCGTGGCGGGCTTTTGTAGGAGTCCGTTCGCTTGACTTGGTGTTCACGGCTCCTATTATCGGTCCCGATGATACGGCGCCATTCCGTCGGGGTGCTCGTGGTCGCTCTCGTGATCGCGGCGTTCGGTGCCTCGGGGATCGGTTGCACCGACAACCCGGTGGGGCGGATCTGCGACCTCGGCACCGCGACGCCGCAGACCGGCGAGGTCGTGGTCGCGTCGCCATCGCTCGACTGCGTGTCGCGCACGTGCCTGCGCGTGCCCAAGTCGGGCGAGCTGCCGCCGGGTAGCAAATTCCCCGAGGGCAACAACGGCCTGTGCACCGCCGAGTGCACCGCCGACACGGATTGCGATCGCGTGCCGGAGTCGCCGTGCATCACCGGCTTCACCTGCGGCATCGCGGTCAGCGTCGGGCCGTTCTGCTGCCGCAAGTTCTGCATCTGCAAGGACTACATCGTCCTTCCCGCGTCGGGCGAGCTCGACACGCCCAAGGCGTGCGATCCGACCAACACGCAGAACGCGTGCTGCAACCTCGCCGGGCGCAAGGGCAACACGGCGACGTACCCGCTGTGCAAGGGTTGATCAGGGAGCGGCAGGTGCCGGCAGGCAGCGGGCAGCCACCGGGCAGCTAGCGCAGGCGGAACGCGTCCTTGAGCAGGATCGCCTCGCCGGCGGTGATCGCGACGATGTCGAACCGGCAGCGCTCGAACGCGGGCGCAGCGGCCGCGAGGTAGTACCGGGCCACGCGCGCGACCCGGCGCTGCTTGGTGACGCGGATCATCTCGATCGCATCGCCGTGGTCGCCATCCGAGCGGCTGCGGACCTCGACGAACACCAGCACGTCGCCGTCGCGCGCGACGATGTCGAGCTCGCCGACCTTGCAGCGGTAGTTACGCTCGACGATCTCGTACCCGGCTTCGACCAGGAGCCGCGCGGCGTCGCGCTCGGCGGTCGCGCCTCGTTGCAGCTTGTCGTCCACGACTCACGGACCTTCTCCTCCCAGAGATGCCCACCCCACAGACCACGGCAAACAACCGGCGAGTGATCGCCGGCGCGGCGCCCGCTACGCCGTCTTCTTTTCCTTCTTGTTGCCGTCCTTGTCCTTCTTGCGCTCCTTGCGCTTCGGCTTGGGCTTGACCTCGGCGACCGGGGCGGGCGGCGCAGCTGCCAAGGCCGCGGCAGCTGCCGCCTCGGCGGCCTCTGCAGCCGCGGCGCGCTCGGCGCGCTCCTCGCTCGTGCCCTCGCGCTCCTTGATGCGCGCGGCCTTGCCGGACAGATCGCGCAGGTAATACAGCCGCGCCTGGTGGACGCGGCCGCGCGACACGACCTCGATCTTGTCGATGTTGGGCGAGTTGTCGGGGAAGATTCGCTCGACGCCGACGCCGTACGAGATCTTGCGGACCGTGAAGGTCGACCGCGAGCCCTTGGAGACCCGGCGGATGCACACGCCCTCGAAGGCCTGCAGGCGGGTCTTCTCGCCCTCTCGGATCTTCGCCCAGACCTTGATCGAGTCTCCCGGGCGAAACTCGGGGAGGCTCGCCTGGCGGCGTTGTGTCTTTTCGATGGACTCGATGATCCGATGCACGCTCATGGGTACGATCCAGGAAAAAGTAACTGGGACGCAGGGTTCTGCCAGAGATCCCCCCTTGGCGTCAAGCCGCGTGACACAACCGCCGGCCGTCCGGGAGATCGGCAGGCCCGCCAGGCGCTCGACCCGCGCGGCGTGCGCGCCCGCTCGTGGCGAGCCGGAGCGGCCAACCGTCAATGGTCCTGGCTACTTGACGACGCCCTGGTCCGCGGGCCGGGACCTCCACATCGCGGCGTCCTTGCGCTCCAGGGTCCGCTCGAACAGTCGATCGAGCAGGATCGCGCCGGCCGAGCGGACCGAGAGGTGGTTCCAGTCCGACGCGCCCTCGATCGGCGCGAGCACGCGCGACACCGACGGCACCAGCGCGTCGGCCAGGCCCCAGCCGGTCCCGAGCAGGATCAGGAGCGGCGCCGGATCCACGGCGGCCTCGGCCCCGAGCTCCGCCGGGGACCGCCGCGGCCGGCCGGGGAACGAGTCGTGGCGCGCCGAGGTCGCGACCACGACCGGGGCCGCACCGTGCGCGCCGGCGATCTCGGCGATCACCGCGTCGATCGAATCGGCGGTGCGGACCAGCGCGAGCGCGCGTGCCCGGTGCTCGCCGTGCGCGTCGTCGATCCACAGCCGCGCGATGTGCGCCGCCTTGTCGCGCTGCGAGGTGATCGGCGTGACGATGTGGTAGCCGGCGAGGCCGTAGGTCAGCGACGACCGCGCGAGGTCGTGGATGTCGAAGTTGGTGAGCGAGGTCGTGACCACCGCGCCGGTGCGATCGACCACCGGGTGGTGGACCAGCGCGAGGTGGGTGCGCGCGTGGAGCGGCGGCGGCAGGAGCTTGCGATCGGCGGCGGTCGGCCGGAGCTGCGCGAACAGGTCCGGCCGGCGCCGCGCGGTGCGCTCGATTGCCTGACGGCGGCGCCACGCGGCGATCGCGGCGTGGTTGCCCGAGGTCAAGATCGCGGGCACCGCCGGCTCGCCGGGCTGGCCGGCGAGCGCGAGCGGCCGGGTGTACTGCGGGTACTCGAGCAGCCCCGCGCTGTGCGACTCGTCGTCGACCGACGTGGCCTCGCCGAGCACGCCGGGCACGAACCGCGCGACCGCGTCGATCACGACCAGCGCCGCGAGCTCGCCGCCCGACAGCACGTAGTCGCCGATCGACAGCTGCTCGTCGATCGCCAGGTCGATCACGCGCTCGTCGATGCCCTCGTAGCGGCCGCACACCAGCACGACATGGGGCAGCGCCGCGAGCTCGCGGACGCGGGCCTGGGTCAGCGGCGCGCCGGCCGGGGTCATCAGGATGCGGTGCGCGGGCGGCTCGGCGGCGGCGCGCGCGATCGCCGCGAGCAGCGGCTCGGCCTTCATCACCATGCCCGGGCCGCCGCCGTACGGCGTGTCGTCGACGGTGCGGTGGCGGTCCGTGGTGAAGTCGCGCGGGTTGACCGTGTCGACCGCGATCGCGCCGGCCTCGCGCGCCCGGCCGACCACGCCGGCGGCGAGCGCCGGCTCGATCAGCTCGGGGAGGATCGTGACGACGGTGAACTTCATGGCGCGCGGCTCACCGCTTGTGCTCGGGCCGCTTGTGCTCGGGCAGGCCCTCGGGCGGATCGACGGTGACCACGCCGGCCTCGACGTCGATCTGCGTCACGAACTCGTCGACCAGCGGGAGCTGGCGCTCGATGTCGCCGTCGTGGATCACCAGGCGATCCTGCATGCCGCCCTCGACCGCGGCGATCGTGCCCCACGGCGTGCCGTCGACGCGCTGGACCCGGCAGCCGACGAGGTCGTCGAGCAGGACGTCGTCGTCGCCGAGCCCGAGCACCGCCCGGTCGACCTCGACGAGCTGGCCGCGCAGCGCCTCGGCGTCGTTGCGGGTCGCGATCGCCTCGAGCTGGACCAGCCAGCCGCGCTGGGTGTTGCGCGCCCCGAGCACGCGGCGCGCGACGCCGCCGACCCACAGGGTGTCGAGCGTGCCGAGCAGATCGGACTCCCGGTCGTGGGTCGCGATCACGACCTCGCCGCGGATCCCGTGGACCCGCACGACCCGGCCGATCTCGAGCCGCGGATCGCCGCGCATCGCCCCCTATTCGAGGATCTCGACCAGCGTGCGCTTGCGCGACCGGGGCGCCACGGCCTGGACGACCGTGCGCAGCGCGCGCGCGGTCTTGCCGCCGCGGCCGATCACCTTGCCGAGATCGACCTCGGCGACCTCGAGCTCGTAGACGTTCGCCGAGCGCTCCTCGACGAGCTCGACCCGGACCTCGTCCGGGCGGTCGACGAGGTTGACCGCGAGGTAGCGGATCAGCTCGGCCAGGTCCGGTGAGGTACCGGCGCCGGCGCCGTCGCCATCGCCGGATCGGCGCTCGCCGTCGTCGTCGCGCGGGTCTGGCATCCTAGGCCTTCTTGGCGCTGGTGCCGGTGGCGGCCGCGGTTTCACGCGCCGCCGCGCGGTTGACGCGACGGATGATCGCCGCGAGGGTTCCGCTGGGCTGCGCGCCGACCTTGCGCCACTTGTCGTAGCGCTCGGTGTCGAGCTTCAGCACCTTGGTGATCGGATGATACGTGCCGAGCAACTCGATGAACCGGCCGTCACGTGCGCAGCGCTTGTCGGCCGCGACGATGCGATAGAACGGTGATCTCTTCTTGCCCTGACGTGAGAAACGGATCGCAACGGCCATAAATTCCTCGAGAAGTGTTCCGAGAGCGCGGCAATCTACCCAGACGGTCCCCCCCTGTCAACCCGTGCTATAGACCCGCCATGGTCCGTCGAGCCTGGCTCGCGGCGGCGCTCGTGGCTACCGCTTGCTGTTCGAAATCCGAAGTAAAATCGACCTCCGCCACGAACGATCCCGTGCCGGCCCGGCCGGCCGTGCCGGCCCGGCCGTCGGTCACGGTGTTCGCGGTCGCGGAGGTCCGGGGCCAGATCGGCCCGTGCGGCTGCACCACCGACCCGCTGGGCGATCTGTCGCGGACCGCGCAGCTGGTGACCCAGGCCCGCGCCGCCGGGCCGGTGGTGTTCGTGGACGCCGGCTCACTGCTCTACACCCACACCCCGGTCCCACCCCGGCTGGCCACCCAGGAGGAGCTCAAGGCCGATCTGCTGGCCCAGACCTATCAGAAGACGCTCCTGGCCGACGCGGTCGGGCTCGGGCCGGCCGACCTGTCCGGCGGGCCCGGCGCGCTCGACCACCTGCGGCTGCCCCGCGTGGTGGCCAATGCCTCCGAGCTCGGCGCGCACGCGCAGCCCGCCAAGCTGATCGACGCGGGCGGCGCCAAGGCCGGCGTGTTCGGCGTGATCGCCCCGGGCGCGATGACCGGGATCCAGCTCGGTGATCCGGTCGCCGCCGGCAAGCAGGCGGTGGCGCAGCTCCGCGGCGGCGGGGCGCAGGTCGTGATCGGCCTGATCCAGGCCGCGAACAAGCGGGACGCGATCCAGCTGATGCGCGCGATCGGCGGCATCGATCTGGCGATCGCCGGGCTCGGCGCGCTCGCCCCCGATCCGGAGCGCGTCGAGATCGAGCCCGAGAAGGTCGGCGACGGCTGGCTGGTGATCCCGGCCAACCGCGGCCAGATCGTCGCCCGGCTCGACGTCACGCTGCGCGGGCCCGGTCCGCTCGCCGATGCCGTGGGGCCCGGCGCCGCGGCTGCCCGGCTGGCCGTGATCGATCGAGAGCTCGCGGCGCTCGACGCCGACCTCAAGGCGTTCGCGAGCGACCGCTCGGCGGATCCGGCGTTCGTCGCGCAGAAGCAGCGCGAGCGCGCCCAGCTCGCCGCCGACCGCGACCGGCTCCGCGCCCACCCGCTCGTGCCGCCGCCGCACGGCAGCTACTTCACGCTCGACCAGGTCCGGATCAACAAGGCGCTGGCGTGCAACACGTCGGTCCAGGACGCGGTGAGCACGTTCTTCCGCAAGACCGGCGAGGCCAACGTTCAGGCCGCGGCCGAGGTCGCGGTGCCCCCGCTCGCCAAGGGCCAGGCCGGCTACACCGGCACCGCGTCGTGCGCCGACTGCCACGAGGACGCGGTGACGTTCTGGAACAAGACGGTGCACGCGACGGCGTGGAAGACGCTGGTCGATCGCGGCCAGCAGTTCGACCTCGACTGCATCGGCTGCCACGTCACCGGCTGGGACCGCCCCGGCGGCTCGAACCTGGCGCACAACGACAAGCTGCGCGACGTGCAGTGCGAGACCTGCCATGGGCCGGGCTCGATCCACGTCGCCAAGGGTGGCCTCGAGAAGCCGGCCGCGGTCAAGCTCGCGCCCGCCGACGACCTCTGCGCCTCGCAGTGCCACACCAAGGAGCACAGCGACACGTTCCAGCTCGAGCCCTACCTGCGCGACGTGCTCGGGCCCGGCCACGGCGATGCGCGGCGCAAGCAGCTCGGCGACGGGCCGACCGGCGCGCAGCTCCGCAAGGCGGCGCTCGACAAGGCCGGCCGCACCGTGGGTGCCGGCTGCACGCGCTGACCCGCCGCGCCGGCCTCACGTTGGAACACCGGGTGCAGGCACTGGGCGGCAGATGACGATAACGCTGGATCGCAGGGCTCACGCAGAGCGCGCCGCCGCGGGTAGGATGCCTCGGTGGCGGGCGCGCATCGCTTCACGGATCGGGGAGATCGCTTGCACGCGGTGACGGCGGCCGCGGCCGCGCCGCGCGTCGTCGCACCAGGTCGCACCTCGGCGGTCCGCGCGGTGCCGGGCCTGTGCCTGGCCGCGGCGCTGGCCGCGTGCAGTGCCCCCGCCCGCCACGCGACCGCGCCGACCCGCACCGGGATGGCGCAGCCCGGCGTCCAGCGCGGGCTCGCGACGTTCTACGGCCAGGAGCAGCAAGGCGGACCGACGGCGTCCGGCGAGCGCTTCGACAAACGCCAGCTGACCGCGGCGCACCGGACGTTGCCGCTGGGCACCTGGGTGCGCGTGACCAACACCCACAACGGGCGCTCGGTCGTGGTCCGGATCAACGATCGCGGGCCGTTCGGCGGCCACGGCCGGATCATCGACCTGTCCGAGGCGGCCGCGCGCCGGCTCGACATGCTCGACGCCGGCGTGGTGCCGGTGACCGTCGAGGTGATCAAGTGACCGCGTTGATCGAGCTCGCCGAGCTCACCAAGCGGTTCGGTCCGATCACCGCGCTCGACCGGGTCACCGCGACGGTCGACGGCAAGATCATCGGCCTGCTCGGGCCCAACGGCGCCGGCAAGTCGACCTTGCTCAAGTGCCTGCTCGGCCTCATGCCGTACCAGGGCCACGCCCGCGTGCTCGGGCTCGAGGCCGCCACCGAGGGCGCGCAGATCCGCGATCGCGTCGGCTACATGCCGGAGCAGGAGGCGTTCCTGTCCGGGATGAGTGCGGTCGAGCTCTGCACCTACGCCGGCGAGCTGTCGGGCCTGCCGCGCACCGAGGCGATGCAGCGCGCCCACGCGGCGCTGTACTACGCGGGCGTCGAGGAGAAGCGCTACCAGGCGATCGACGGCTACTCGACCGGGATGAAGCAGCGCGTGAAGCTGGCGCAGGCCCTGGTCCATGACCCCGAGATCCTGTTCCTCGACGAGCCGACCAACGGGCTCGATCCGCCGTCGCGCGAGGACATGCTGCACCTGATCGCCGAGCTGCCGGCCCGGCGCGGCTGCGCGATCGTGCTGTCGACACACCTCCTGCCCGACGTCGACCGGGTCTGCGATCACGCGGTGATCATGCACCGCGGCGCGGTGCGGTTCGCCGGCACGATCGACGAGCTGCGCGGCGCGCGCGGCGGCAACTCCGAGCTGTCGGTCGGGGTCAAGGCCGACGCGGCGCGGCTCGCCCAGGCGCTGGCGATCGCGGGCGCGACCTGCCGGGTGACCTCGCCGATCGCGCTCGAGGTCGACCTGCCGGCGCGCGCGACCACGCAGCTGGTGTTCGAGGCCGCGCGCGACGCCGGCCTGCAGGTCCGCGAGATCGGCGTGCGGCGCGAGAGCATGGAGACCGCGTTCCTCCGGGTGATCGGCGAGGCCGGCGGCACGCGCGAGCTCGCGGCGCCGCGGCTGACCGCAGACGCCGCCGGGGCCGACGCCGCCGGGGCGCCGGCGACCGCGCTGCTGCGTGACGGAGGTGTGCGATGACCGCCGGCCAGACCACGACCGGCCCGACCTCGGCCGGGCCGCAGAGCCCCGGGCCAAGGACGACCGGGCAGATCCACGACCTCGGCTACAAGCGCTACGTCGGCAGCCGCCGCTCGGTCGGCACGCGGTGGCGCGTGATCATGCGCCACCAGATCGCGACCGCGTGGATCGGCTGGTGGCGGTTCAAGCTGTGGCTGATCGCCGCCGCGCTGGCGACCGCGATCACCGGCGGCATCCTGTACTTCCTGCGCAACAACCTGCTGCGGATGATCGGCGGGGTCCAGGGCGCGGTGCTGACGCTCGCCGATGGCCTGCTGCCGCTGTCGACGCTGTGGTACTGCAAGATCGGCTTCCTCGTCAGCCTGACGATCAGCGCGACGGCGGTCGCCGGCGACGTGCAGAGCGGCGCGTTCACGTTCTACTTCGCGCGCTCGGTGCGGCCGTACGACTACGTCGTGGGCAAGCTCGCCGGCATCGGCGCGCTGCTGGCGATGATCATGCTGGCTGGCCCGGTCGTGCTCGCCGGCGTCCGGCTCGGGTTGTCCGACGACCTCGCGCAGCTGATCACGCTGTTGCCGGTGCTGTACAAGGAGCTCGCGATCGGCCTGCTCGGCACCCTGATCTACACCGCGGTCCCGCTCGGGTTCTCCGCGCTGGTGACCAACCGCCGCCACGCGCTGGCGGTGTGGGCCGCGTACTACCTCGTGATCGGCCTGCTCGCGGTCGGCCTGGGCCGCCTGGTGTCGCCCGCGATCGCCGCGCTCGACCTGCCGTCCTCGCTGCACGCGATCTCGCGCCACCTGTTCGACACCCGGCTGACCGGGCGCGACGCCGACCCGCCGACCAGCGCCGCGCTGATCTCGATCCTCGGCCACGCCGCGGTCGCGATCGGCCTGGTCGCGTGGCGGGTCCGCAACGCGCAGCAGACCGGCGTGGGAGGTTCGTCGTGACGCTGGCGCTGTCGCCATCGCTGCCCCCGGCGGTGTCCCCGGCGGTCGCGACCGCCGTCGTGGTCGCCGACCGCTGCAGCAAGTGGTACGGCCAGGTGCTCGGCGTATCCGACGTCAGCTGGCGGCTGTCGGGCGGCATCGTCGGGCTGCTCGGCCCCAACGGCGCCGGCAAGTCGACGCTGATCAAGATGATGGGCGGCCTGCTGCTGCCGTCGCGCGGCGTGCTCACGGTCCACGGCAGGAGCCCGTTCCACGACACCGAGGTCCGGCGGCGGATCGGCTACGCGCCGGAGCACGAGCACACCTGGGACGAGCTCACGGCGCTCGAGCTGGTCACCGCGATGGCGCGGCTCGCCGGCGTGGCCGCGGCCCGGGCCGGCCGCGCGGCCGAGGACGCACTCGCGCAGATGGGCATGACGGCGGCGATGCACCGCCGGATCCGCGGGTTCTCCAAGGGCATGCGCCAGCGCACCAAGCTCGCGACCGCGATCGCCCACGATCCCGACTTCCTGCTGCTCGACGAGCCGCTGACCGGCGTCGACCCGATGGCGCGGATCGACATCGTCGAGCGGATCAAGCAGCTCGGCGCGGCCGGCAAGACCGTGGTGGTATCGAGCCACGTGCTCTACGAGATCGAGGCGCTGACCTCGGACATCCTGGTGATCTACCGCGGCCAGGTGCTCGCCGAGGGCAACGTGTTCGCGATCCGCTCGCTGATCGATCGCCACCCCCACCGGATCCGCGTCGAGTGCGACCGGCCACACGCGATCGCCGCGGCGCTCGCCGGCGAGGACCACGTGGTCCGGATCAGCTTCGAGCGCGGCGCGGTGGTGGTCGAGACCCGCGAGCCCGACACCTGCTACGACCAGATCGCCGGCGCGGTGCTCGCCGCGGGCGTCGCGGTGACCGCGCTGTCGTCACCGGACAACAACCTCGGCGCGGTGTTCGAGTACCTGACCGGCGATGGAGGTCGGCGATGACCGAGCACGACGTCCCCGGAAGCCCGGCGATGATCCGGACCCTGGCCGGCATCACGGTCAAGCGGCTGACCCGCGGCAAGGCGCTGTGGATCGGCGGCCTGTTCGCGGCGCTGCCGGTGCTCCAGGCCGGCATCGTCCACAGCTGGCGGTTCGCGTTCTCGCCGCGCGAGCTGTTCGTCAGCTCGATGCTGCTGCTCGCGCTGCTCCCGGCGATCTTCGTCGGCGCATCGGTCGGCGAGGAGCTCGAGGAGCGGACCAGCACGTACCTGTGGTCGCGGCCGATCGCGCGCTGGGCCGTGCTCGGCGGCAAGCTGGTCGCGCTGATCCCGGTCGTCGTCGTGCTCGGCGTCGGCGGCTGGATCGCCGGCAACGAGGTCGGCGGCAGCGCGCTGCCGTCGCTCGCGAGCTGCCTCGGGCTCGCCGCGGGCTACGTGGCGACCTCGCTGGTCGTGGCCGGGATCGCCGTGGTCGTGCCCAGGCACGGCATGGCGCTGACCATCGGCTACATGCTGGTCGACCTGTTCGTCGGCGAGATGCCGTTCTCGCTGCAGCAGCTGGCGCTGACCTACCAGACCCGCGCGCTGGCCGGGTTCACCGGCGATCCGGCGATCGGCGCCCCACTGATCGCGCTTGCGGTGATCGCCGGGATCTGGACCGCAGTCGGCGTGCTGCGGATCCGCCGGCTCGAAGTGTGAGCGGCGTGTGAGCGGCGGCGATGCCGGCGGCTACAGCTCGAGCGTCGCGGCGAGATCGTAGTCGCTGGCCTGGGTGACGCGGGCGCGGACCAGCGAGCCGGGCGCGACCTGGCCGTCGGACAGGTAGGTCACGCCGTCGATCCCGGGTGCCTGGCCGTACCAGCGGCCCTCCAGCAGGTACTCCGACTCCGACGACACGCCCTCGACCAGCACGTCGATCTCGCGGCCGACCATCGCCTCGTGGCGCGCGCGGCTGATCTGGCGCTGGATCTCCATCAGGGTCTGCTGGCGCTCGGCGGCGACGTCCGGATCGACGCGGTGCGGGAGGATCGCCGATACCGTGCCGGGCTCGACCGAGAACGTGAACGCCCCGGCGCGATCGAACTTCGCGCCGGCGACGAACTCGCACAGCTCGTCGAACTCCGCCGCGGTCTCGCCCGGGTGGCCGACGATGAACGTGGTGCGCAGCACGACGCCGTCGATCCGGGCGCGCAGCTTCTGCACCAGCTCGCGCGTGACCCGGCCCGAGTGACCGCGGCGCATCCGCCTCAGCATCGCGTCGCTGATGTGCTGCAGCGGCACGTCGATGTACTTGACGACCTTGGGCTCGGCGGCGATCACGTCGATCAGCTCGTCGTCGAACGCGCTCGGGAACGTGTAGTGCAGCCGGATCCACGACACCGCGTCGAGCTTGCCGAGCGCGCGGAGCAGCTGGGCGAGCGTGGCGCGCGCCTGGGGCGACGCGCCGGCATCCCAGCCGTAGCGCGTCAGGTCCTGGGCGATCAGGTTGACCTCGACCACGCCCTCGGCGCCGAGCGCGCGGACCTCGGCGACGATGTCGTCGATGGCGCGCGAGCGCTGCGGCCCGCGCAGCTTGGGGATGATGCAGAACGCGCACGGCCGGTCGCAGCCCTCGGCAATCTTGACGTAGGCGCTGTGGCGCGCGCCGATCCGCACGCGCGGCGCGTCGTGATCGTGGATGTAGCGCGGGGTCTCGGCGACCTGGATCACCGGGAGCGCCCGGGCCTTGCCGGTGCGGCCGCGGGGCTTGCCGCCGGCCGCCGGCGCCGCGAGCGCCCGCGCGATCGAGGGGTAGTCCGACGAGCCGAGCAGGTGATCGATCTCGGGGATGTCGCGGGCGAGCTCGTCGGCATAGCGCTGCGCGAGGCAGCCGGTGACCACGAGCTTCTGCGCGCCGGTCTGCTTGTGCTGCGCCAGCTCGAGGATCGTATCGACGCTCTCCTCCTTGGCGGCGTCGATGAACGCGCAGGTGTTGACGACGATGACGTCGGCGCCCTCGGGCGACTCGACCAGCGCGTGCCCGGCGGCCTGGACCTGGCCGAGCATCAGCTCGGTGTCGACCTGGTTCTTGGGGCAACCGAGCGACACGAAGTAGATGCGCTGGCCGGTCGGAGCAGACGGCGGGGCGGCGAGCGCGGCGGGGCGGCGGGGAGCCATCGGGGCGGGGCAGTCTGGTCCGCGGCGGTGGAACTGTCAACGCTGCATTGCCGGGCCGCCCTGCGCGCAACCCGCACAAATCGCGAGGCGGCCGCCACCGGCTAGGGTAGCCTCCGCGGGTCGTGACCGCAGACGTCTGGGCGCAGCAGTTCGGTGACATCCCCCAGACCCTGGCGGAGCGGCCCGATCTGCGCGCCCGGATGCGCGCGCTGCTCGACCAGCACGAGCTGCCGGTCAAGGTCACCGAGGGCGGCGATCGCCGCGCCGAGCGCCGCGCGATCCTCGGCGCGCTGTTCGACGGCGCGCTGACGCTCGATCAGGCGGTCGCCGAGACCGAGGCCCGCCTGGCGCGCGAGACCTCGCCGCACCGCACCAGCAACCTCGTGTTCGCCAGCGGCTGGGCGAAGCGCCTGGTCCACACCCACACCAGCGTGTTCTACACCTGGGCGGTGCTCGACCACCTGATCGCCACCGGCCAGCCGCGCTGCTTCGTGCCGCACTCGCCCGCCGAGGCGTCGTCGAGCGCATGCTCGCGGCTGCTCGCCGGCCGCGATCACCCGGCCGCCGCGCTCCGCGAGCGGCTGATCGAGGTCTACGTCGCCAAGCAGACCTCGCGCGAGCCGCTGATTCCCAACCATCCGCACTGCACGCACGTCGCCGCGCCGATCCCGCGGCGCGGCTGACGCCCGCTACGGCACCGGGCTCAGCGCGACGCCGCGGAATCCGGTGTTGGTGACGTCGAACCGCTGGCGGCGCCCCCGGGGACCCCGGGATCCGCCGGGGTCACCGTCAGGAGCGTCGACCCCGATACGGTGTCGGTCGCGGTCACGAAGCTGGCCGTGATCGTGGTCGGGCCCTCACCGAGGGCGGTCGCCAGGCCCTCGCTGCCGGCCGCATTGGAGATCGCGGCGACCGCCGGGTCCGACGAGGTCCACGCGACCTGGGTCGTGAGGTCCTGGATCGAGCGGTCACTGAACGTGCCGACCGCGGCGAACGCGAGCGTGAGGCCCTTGGCCAGCGACGGGGTCACCGGCGTCACCTGGATGCTGACCAGCGTCGCCTTGGTGACGGTCAGCAGGGTCTCGCCGGTCACGCCGGTCAGCGTCGCGCTGATCGTCGCGGTGCCCGGCGTCAGGCCGAGCGCCAGGCCGCGCGTCGCGTCGGCGTTCGAGATCGTCGCGACCGCCGCGTCGGACGAGTCCCATGCGACCTGGGTCGTGAGGGTCTGGGTGCTCGCATCGCTGAACGTGCCGATCGCGACGAACGGCTGCGAGGTGCCGGCCGAGATCGACGGGTTCACCGGCGTCACCTGGATCGATACCAGGACCGCCGGCGAGACCGTGAGCGTGGTCGAGCCGACCACCGGGACCACGCCCGGCACGGTCGCCGAGATCGTCGTCGTGCCGGTGTGCGCGCTGGTCGCCAGGCCCAGCGTGCCTGCGGCGTTCGAGATCGTCGCGACCGCGGCGTCGGACGACGCCCAGGTCACCTGGGTCGTCAGGTCCTGGGTCGTGAGGTCGCTGAGCACGCCGGTCGCCGTGAACTGCAGGGTGCGGCCGAGCGCGAGGCTCGGCGCGGCCGGCGCGACCTCGATCGACTCGAGCACCGCCGACGTGACGCTCAGCTGAGTCGTCCCCGTGACGGTGCGGGTGGCGGTGACCAGGGTGGCCGTGATCGTCGCGTCGCCGACGGCAAGCGCGGTCGCCTTGCCTTCAAGGCCGGCGGCGTTGCTGATCGAGGCGAGCAGCGGCGCGCTCGATGCCCAGGTCACGTCCGCGGTCAGGTCGTGCGTGGTGTGGTCGCTGAACACGCCGGTCGCGGTGAACTGCAGGCTGCGGCCGAGCGCCAGTCTCGGCGTCGCCGGGGTGATATCGATCGTGTCCAGGATCGCGGCGGTCACGTTCAACACGGTCGACCCGGTCACGTCGTCCAGGGTCGCGCTGATCGTGGCGGCGCCGACCGCGCGCGCGGTCGCCTCGCCGCGGTTGTCGGTCGCGTTCGAGATCTGGGCGATCTCCTCGTCGCTCGAGGCCCAGGCCACCTGATCGGTGATGTCCTGGACGGTGCTATCGCTGAACGTGCCGGTCGCCGTGAACTGCTGCGCACGGCCGACCGCCAGGCTCGGGGTCGTCGGGGTCACGGCGATCGAGATCAGGTCGGCGGCCGTGACGGTCATGGTCGTCGTCCCGGCGATCTCATCGAGCCTGGCCGTGATCACGGACGTGCCAGCCACGACGGTCGAGACCAGCCCGGCGGCGGTGATGGTCGCGACCGTGTCGGTCGCCGACGCCCACGTCACCTGGGTCGTGAGGTTGGCGGTCGTGCCGTCGGTGAAGCTGCCGGTGGCGGTGAGCTGCAGCGTGCGCCCGAGCGCGACGCTCGGCGCCGGCGGATCGATCGCGATCGACACCAGCTCCGCGGCCGTCACGGTGACGTGGGTCGAGCCCGACACCGCGCCCTTGGTCGCCGTGATCGTCGCCGTGCCGACCGCGACCGCGGTCGCGAGGCCAGCCGCCGAGACCGTCGCCTGCGCGATCGCGCCCGAGCTCCAGGTCACGTCGCCGGTGAGGTCCTGCTTGGAGCCATCGCTGAACACGCCGGTCGCGGTCAGCTGCTGCTTGACCCCGAGCGCGAGGCTCGGATCGAATGGCGTGACCTCGATCGAGCTCAGGGTCGCGGCGGTGATCGTCACGTCCACCGTGCCGGTGACCGAGCCCATCGTCGCCGTGATCTTCGCGGTGCCGGCATTGACGCCGCGGACCAGGCCCATGGCATCGACCGACGCGATCGTCGACGCCGACGACGACCACGTGACCTGCGCCGACAGCTTCATCGTCATCGAGTCGCTGAACACGCCGGTCGCGGTCAGCTGCGTCGTCGTGCCCGCGGCGAGCGACGGCTCGAACGGCGTGATGCCGATCGACTTCAGCTCGGCCTCGGTGATCGTGACCGCGACCGTGCCGGTCAGGCCCGAGCCTTGCGCCTTGACGGTGGTGGCGCCGGGTTTTACGCCCTTGATCGTGGCGTGACCGCCGGTGCCCGGCGTGACCGTCGCGATCGACGCGTCCGCCGTCGACCAGGTCACGTCGTTCGCCGCGGACGTCGTGGCGTCGCCGCTGCGATAGCTCGCGGTGACGTCGACCGTGATGCCCGCGGGAATCCGCGCGCTGCTCGGGTCGATCAGGAGGTTCTTGGGAGTACGGGCGGCGTTATCACCGCAGGCTGCGAGCCCCGCCACGAACCACACCAGGGATATCAGAACAATTCTCAAAGAAGGCATCGCCGCATATGTCTCAGAACGCCCGTCGAGGATCCAGCCGCTTCGTACACTCGCTGCGCAGCTTCTCGCTGCCGCGACCGCGAAGGCACGGAGCTGGCGAGATCTCTGCCGTGAGTTGCCGGATCACGCCACTGTGTGGCGAACGCGGCATCGGCGGAGTCGTGGCGGAGCACTGCATCGCGGCGCGGCCGGCGCCGACGCTCAGAACGGTGTCGCGACCCCGAGGTGGAGCGCGACGTCGTCGCCGATCTCGCGGACGTCGAGCTGGTAGTACTCGGCGCTGGCCTTGATCCGGATGTTTTCGCTGATCCGGATCGCCGCGCCCGCGGTGTAGCGGAGGAGCCGCGCGCTCGACGTCAAGAGGCTCCCCGCCGGCAGGTTGCCGGAGCGGATCAGGCCGTCGAACCGCGCGAACACGTCGACCCGGCCGATCGGCACCTCGGTCTCGGCGTAGAACCCGTGCTTGAGGAAGTGGTCGTCGAACCGGCCCTGCGTGTTGGGGCCGTACTTCCAGAACGTCGGCACCTTGTCGGCGACCGCCATGTCGGTCCGCCGCACCAGGTACTCGGCCCGGAGCACGATCGCCTCGAGGTTGACCACGACGTCGCCGCCGGCGATCACGAACGCGAGGCTGCGGTCGGGGTCGTAGTGCCCGGCCATGGCCGAGGCGCCGAACGTGATGCCGTGGCCGGCGTTGTCAAAGTCGGCGGTGCCGGACAGCCGCACGCCCGCGACCGGCTCGGAGTTGTTGTCGACGTAGTACTGGCTGGGCTCGCGCGACGCGATGAAGTCGAAGTCGACGCGGTCGAGGTTGCTCTTGGGTCCCGACAGGATGTACGCGGCGTAGTCGATCCGGCCGCCGCCGACGAACCGGGTGCCGAGCAGCTCGACGCCGTTGTCGACCCAGGGCGCCGGCAGGATGCCCTCGTTCCAGTCGGTGTGGTGCAGCATCCGGCCCATGTCGTAGGGCAGCGGCTTGTCGTTGCTGAGGTGGTTCGCCGGATCGCCGCGGTGCGGGAAGCTGCCGAACTCGGGGGTCAGCCGGCCGATCCGCACCGAGAGCTCGTCGGCGGCGCGCAGATCGACGAACGCCGCGGCGGCCTCGAACCCGTGGCACGCGAAGCACACCTTGACGCTGGCCGAGGCGTTCGGCGTGAAGTCGACGTTGAGCTTGAGCGACAGCTCGGCGGTCATGCCGTCGAGTGTCGTGGTCCGGATGTGCGCGTCGGTCGGCACCACCAGGTAGTCGAGCTGCAGCGAGCCCGCGATCGTGCGATGGCTCTCGGCGTGCGCCAGCGCGGCGGCCGCGGCGAGCACCACCACCGCGATCAGCCATCTCACGTCTTCACCGCGAACGCGATCCGGACCGTGACCTCGACATCGCCGACGTCGGGCGCCGCCTCGGTCCGGACGTCGGCGAGTGCTGCGGCGATGCAGCCGTTGATCTGATCGCTCGCGCCGGCCGCGGTCACGCCCTGGGCGCGGCGCGCCTCGCCGATCCGGAAGTGCGCGACCACGGCGGTCGGCAACGCCGGCGTGCAGCGCGCGATCGCGGGCCGCCGGCGCTCGACCGCCCGCTGCACCGCGCCGGCGGGCAGCGAGCCGCTGACCTCGACGCGATCGATCGTGGCGCGCAGCTCGCCGAGCGGCGCCGGCGGCGGCGGGGGTGGCGCGGGCAGCGCCGGCAGCGTCGGCGGCGCGAGAGGCGCGAGGTTCCGGCGCGCCTCGACCGGCGGCGCCACCGCCACCGCGGCGGGCTCGACGCGCACCGGCGGGCGGCTCGGGCGCGGGCGGTGCCGGGCCGGCGCGCGCTCGGCGGGCGGCGCCGCGGCGGTGTCGCGCGCGGCGGCTGGTTCCGCGACCGCGACGGCCGGCGGCTCGGCGCGCCCGGGCACGGTGGCAGGCGCGGACGCCGCGGCGGCGTGCGCGGCCGGCCGCGCGACCGGCGCCAAGTCGACGCGTGCCGCCGCGGCCGGCGACGATCCGCTCCCGCCGAGGTCGGCCTCGTACCAGACCGCGGCGCCGCCGGCGCACGCCATCAGCGCCCCGGCGAGCCACCACCGCGACCGGCCGCGCTCGGCGATCCGCGCGGTCGATCGATGCGCCTCGGGGCCGATCCGGACGCGGTCGAGCGCGTCGATCACGTCGCGGGCGCTCGCGTAGCGATCCGCAGGCCTGCGCCGGGTCAGCTGGGCGACGATGTCCTCGAGCTCGCGCGGGATCGCGAGGTCGGGCGCGCGCTCGCTGATCCGCGGCGCGTCGCGCGTGGTCCGCGCCGACATCATCTCCATGATGTGGCCCTCGAACGGCGCGAGCCCGCCGGTCAGCATCTCGAACATCGTCATGCCGAGCGCGTAGAGGTCGGCGCGGTGATCGATCGGCTTGCCCGAGAGCTGCTCGGGCGCCGCGAACGCCGGCGTCCCCATGGTCATGCCGCTCTCGGTCAGCCGGGCGTCGGTCTGATCGACCGACATCGCCAGGCCGAAGTCGACGATCCGCGGCACCGGCCCGTCGGGCCCCGCGCTGACCAGGATGTTCTCGGGCTTGAGGTCGCGGTGCACGATCCCGGCGGCGTGGGCGTGGGCCAGGCCGCTGCAGATCGCGCGCGACACCGCGATCGCGCGCGCCGGGGGCATCGGCAGCTGATCGATCAGCGACACCAGCGACGGGCCCTCGACGAAGTCCATCACGATGTAGAGCAGGCCGTGCGGGGTCTGGCCGAAGTCGACGACCTTGACGACGTTGGGGTGATCGAGCTGGCTGGCGCGCTCGGCCTCGCGGGTGAACCGCGCGCGCATCGCCACGCTCGCGGCGTGGTCGCCCAGCAGCACCTTGAGCGCGTAGCGCTTGTTGGGCAGGTGGGCGTGGTGCGCGAGGTAGACCCGGCCCATGCCGCCCTCGCCGACCAGCTTGTCGATCGTGTAGTGGCCGATCGCGCTGCCGAGCAGCGGATCGCGCTCGACCATCACGACCTCGGCGCCGTCGGTCGGGCACCTGGGATAGTCCTTGTGGTAGATGGCTCCGCAGGTCGAACAGCACCACACCGCCCGCGGCTGCTCGGTCGCCATCCGTGACATCCTCCTCTAGGGTACGCGGGTTCGCCGGACGTTCAAAGCGTCCACGGTGTGCGCAGTGCGCACACTTCGTACAACGTGCCGCACGCGTTACACTCGGGTGTGTCCAGCGTGCTGCACCACGCGATCGAGCGCAGGTTCTCCAGCGCGCGCTGCGAGCTGGTCGGCGAGATCGTGCACGCCGAGATCCCGATCGACGGCGCGTGGTACCGCGCACGGCTGGCGATGCAGCCGCGCGCGAGCGTCGTGGTCGGCCTGCCGTGCACCGATGGCTTCGAGCTGACGCTGCGCTGGAACGATCGCTGGGCCAACGGCGATGGCGCGCCGCGCGCAGCCAGCTTCGACGACACGTTCCTGGTCGAGACCAACGACCTGGCGCTCGCGGGCGTCTGGCTCGACCACGACGCGCGGTCCGCGCTGCTGGCATCGCGCTACGTGTCGCGGCCGCGCGCCGAGCGCGAGACCGCCGTGCTGCTGCGCGACGCGCGCTGGATCCACCGGGTGTCCAACGACGAGGTCTCGGCGCGCCGGCCCGAGCCCGAGGGATCCGAGCAGCGGATGGGCGACATGCTCGCGGCGTCCTTGTGGCTGGCGAGCCGCCCGGTGCGCTGGGCCCGCGCGTTCTCGCGGGTCGCGGCCGCGCTCGGCGGGCGCTCGGCGGCGCGGATCGAGGTCGGCGGCAAGCCGGTGCTCCGGGTCCGGCGCCACGACGTCGATGTCAGCGTCCACATCGTCCGCCGGCTCGGCCCTGCCGATCCCGGCCGGCTGCGCACCGTCGTCGGCGCCCACCGCGTCGCGAGCGGCGGCGAGACCCTGTCGCTGATCTCCGAGGGCCTGCCGCGCGCCGCGTGGCCGCCGCCCGCCGATCCGAGCACCGGCACGCTGCACATCGATCGGCGCGCCGCCGCGCTGCTCGACACCGCGCGTCCGAGCTCGACGATCGTCCGCCCGCACGACGTCGAGATCGCGTTCGACGGCGCGGTCGCCGACCGCGACCGGATCGGCGCGGCGATCGAGCTCGCGGCGTGGTGGGCGTGCGACGCGCGGCCGATGGGCCCGTACCGCTGACCGCGCCGCCGCCTGGCAATCCCCGCCCGATCCGCGCCGTTTACACCGCGTGCCGCGCGATCGATACTGCGCGGCTGTACGCCGTGAGCTGTCCGGACACAGACGAACTGGCCGCGCTGCTCGCGCACGCGCTCGACGCCGAGCGCCGCGCGGCGATCGTCGATCACGCCGCGGACTGTGCGGTGTGCCACGCCGTGGTCGCCGAGCTCGCCGGCAGCCGCGCGACCGGAGCGATCGGAGCGACCGGAGCGACCGGCTCCGGCGGTCCGCACCGCGCGACCCGGGACGACAGCCTGGTCGAGGCGGTGCGGCGCAGCGTCGCGCCCTCGTTGACCGGCAGCCAGGGCGCGCGGATCGGCCGCTACCAGCTGCTCGAGCTGGTCGGCGCCGGCGGCATGGGCGTGGTGTGGGGCGCCTGGGACCCCGAGCTCGCGCGCCGCGTCGCGCTCAAGCTGGTCCATCCCCGGCTGGCCGCCGCGCGCGACCGGATCCTCGCGGAGGGCCAGGCGCTGGGCAAGCTCTCACACCCCAACGTCGTGCCGATCTACGACGTCGGCGTCGTCGAAGAGCAGGTCTACCTGGTGATGGAGTGGGTCCAGGGCACGACGCTGCGGGCCTACGCGGCCGGGCCGTGCTCGCGGCGCGATCTGATCGACGCCTACCGCCAGGCCGGCGAGGGCCTCGCGGCCGCGCACCGCGCGGGCGTGGTCCACCGCGACTTCAAGCCGGACAACGCGATCCGCGGCGACGATGGCCGGGTCCGCGTGCTCGACTTCGGGCTGGCGCGCACCGGCGACGACGCGCCCGGAGCCGCGCTGCGGGTCTCCGGCACGCCGCGCTACATGCCGCCCGAGCAGGCCACCGGTGCCACGGTCACGCCCGCCGCGGACCAGTACGCGTTCGCGATCTCGCTGCGCGAGGCGCTGACCCGGCCGCCCAGGGCGATCCCCGATGCGGTGCCCGGCGGCCGGCCCGCGGAGCTGCCGCGCTGGATCGCCGCGATCGTGGCGCGCGCCACCGCGCCCGACCCTGCCGGCCGCTTCGCGTCGATGGCCGAGCTCCTGCGCGCGCTCGGCCGCGATCCGGCGCGGGTGTGGAGCCGCCGTGCGATCGCCGCGATCGCGGTCGCCGGGATCGCCGTCGCGTTCGCCGCCGGCCGGGCGCAGGACGCCGCGGCGCCGCCCTGCACCGGCAGCACCGCCGAGATCGCGCGCAGCTGGAGCCCGGGCGCGCGCGCCGCGATGACCGCCCACCTGCGCACGCTCGGCGCGTTCGGCGCCGGCGAGGCCGACCGGCTCGGCGACGAGCTCGACCGCTACCGCACCGCGTGGGCCGACGAGCACCGCCGCGCCTGCCTCGCCCACGTGCGCGGCGAGCTGCCCGCGGTGCTGCACGAGCGCCGGATCGCGTGCCTTGCCCGCGGCCAGGCGGCGCTGACCGCGGTGGCCGAGCTGATGACCACGGTGCCGGCCGACGGCCTGGCGCCGGCGCTGATCGCCGCGCGCTCGCTGCCGAGCACGGCGGGCTGCGCCGCCGCCGACACCGGGGCCGTGCCGCCGCCACCCGACGCCGTGGCCGCCCAGGTCGCGGCCGCGGCTCCCGCAATCGAGCGCGCCCGCGTCCTGGCGTTCGCCGAGCGCGGCGATGCCGCCGCGATCGCCGCGGCGAGTGTCACCGCCGCCGAGCGCACCGGCTATGCGCCGCTGATCGCGCGCGGCCTCGTGGCGCTGGGCTGGGCCCAGGCCCGGCTCGACGTCGGCGAGCCGGCGTCGCGCGCGTCGCTCGAGCGCGCGGTCGACCTCGCGCTGCGCGGCGCCGACGACGTCCTGGCGGTCGAGGCCTACGCCCGCCTGACCTGGGCGGTGTCGCGCTACCGCGGCGACGTCGTCGGCAACTGGCCGGTGATGGAGGCGCTCGCCGCGCGCACCGGCGCCGCCGGCCGGTTCGGCCGGACCCTGCTCTACAACAACAAGGCCGCCGCCCGGCTCGCCGAGGGCGACCGCGCCGGCGCCCGCGCCCTGCTCCGCCAGGCGCTCGCGGCGTCGCCGCCGGGGACAATCGCCGAGGGCGAGATCGAGCTGGTCAGCGTGCTGCAGAGCCTCGCGGTGACCGCCGACGATCCGGCCGACCGCGAGATCCGGGCCCGGCAGGTGGTCGCGCAGCTCGACGCCGTGCTGGGGCCCAACCACCCGAGCACGCTCGAGGCCCGCGTCGTCGAGGCCACGCTGACCCGCAACCCGGTGGCGGCCGCCGCGGCGTACCGGGCGGCGTGCGACGGCTACCAGCGCTGGCACCCCGACCGGATCCGGCCGCTCGCCGACTGCGCGTTCGAGCGCGGCTGGCTCGCCGACGAGCAGGGCGACACCGCGCTCGCCCGCGCCGCGATGCAGCTCGCCGCCGCCGACCCGCTGTCGCCACGCGAGCGTGGCATGGGCACGATCGCCGCGAGCTACCTCGCGATCACCGGCGCGGGCGACCGCGACGTGCTCGCCGCGACGACGGCGATGCAGCGCCTCGCGGCCGCCGGGGCCGGCGCGACCGAGTGGTGGGGCCGCGGCGCCGCGGCACAGGCGTACATCGCCGCCGCGCTCGGCTGGCAGCGCCTCGGCAAGCCGGGCGATGCCGAGCGCTGCTGGGCCGCCGCGCTCGCGCTGCTCGAGGACCTGCACCAGCCGATGTACGACCGGCCGCTGGCGCGGGTGCGCGCGAGCCTGGCGCGGCGCTGGGCCCAGGTCCGGCCCGCCGAGGCACGGCGGCTCGCCGGCGAGGCGCTGGCGTGGTACCGCGCCGCCGGCGGCTACGACACCGCGGTCGCCGAGCTCGCGCCGATCGCCGCCGGCCGCTGACTCACTTCGGGTTGGCGCTGACCCGCAGCGCGCCGTCGTAGTCGTCGGGATCGAGGGTCGCGCACCTCGGTGGGGTCCGCCTGCCGGCCGCCGCGCACGCCGTCCGGATCGCATCCCGGATGTCGGGGAACGTGGCCGCCCCGAGCTGGGAGGTCGGATACAGCATCCGGGGCGCGTAGAGGCACGTCGCTCCACGCTCGGTCCAGCGCGCCTCGAGCACGCCGGGCCGGCGGTAGAAGTCGGTCATCAGATCGCCCTTCCAGACCAGCCACTGGCCGGCGACGGTGAGCCC
>DASWRS010000210.1:0-11169 GCA_036403075.1 Kofleriaceae bacterium | reverse complement strand
CGCGCAGCTCGCGCCGCCAGATGCAGAAGCTCTGCCGCGACCACTTCCTGTCGTACCACCGGATGCGCGAGTGGGAGGACATCCACGACCAGCTCGTCCGCGTGATGCGCGAGCTCGGCTTCGAGCCCGGTACCCAGCCGGTGTCCGCCGAGCAGATCCACCGCGCGCTGTTGCCCGGCCTGCTCAGCAAGATCGGCATGTGGAGCCCCGAGGCCCGGGTCTACGTCGGCGCCCGCCAGACCCGGTTCCTGATCCACCCGTCGTCGGCGCTCGCCCGGAAGCCGCCGCCGTGGGTGATGGCCGCCGAGCTCGTCGAGACCTCGCAGCTGTTCGCCCGGTGCGTCGCCCGGATCGATCCGGCGTGGCTCGAGAACGCCGGGGGTGCGTTGTGCCGCCGCAGCCACGGCGATCCGCACTGGGAGCAGAAGCAGGCCCAGGTCATGGCCCGAGAGCAGGTCACGCTCTACGGCCTGCCGATCGTCAAGGATCGCAAGGTCGCCTACGCGCGGTTCGACCCGGCGCTGTGCCGCTCGATGTTCATCACCCACGCCCTGGTCCGCCACGAGTACGTCACCAAGGGCGCGTTCATGGAGCACAACCGCCGCCTGCTCGACGACGTCCAGCGGCTCCGCGACAAGGCCCGCCGCAGCGACATCCTCGTCGACGAGTACGAGCTCGGCGAGGTGTTCGACAAGCGCATCCCCGACAGCGTCGTCAGCGGCAAGACCTTCGAGGACTGGCGCCGCGGCGCCGAGGCCCAGGACCCCGCGATCCTCCAGCTGTCGCTCGCCGACCTCCTGCTCGACGAGGCCCACGAGCTGTCGCCGGAGCGCTATCCCGATCAGCTCGTGGTGCGCGGCGCCACGCTGCCGCTGTCCTACAAGTTCGATCCGACCGAGGACGACGACGGCATCACCGCCATCGTCCCGCTCGCGGTCCTGCCGCAGCTCGACCCCGAGGTCCTGGCGTGGACCATCCCCGGCTGGCACGAGACCAAGCTCGCCGCCCTGCTCGAGTCGCTGCCCAAGGCGGTGCGCAAGACCCTCGCCCCGATCGCGCCGCTCGGCGACCTCGCCCGCGACCTCGCCGCCCGGCTGTGCCCGTTCGACGGCCCGATGCTGGCCACCGTCGAGCGCGCCGTCCTCGAGCGCACCGGCGAGCGCGTCCCGCGCGACGCCTGGGATCTGCGCGCGCTGCCCGCCTACCTGGCGCTCTACTTCCGGGTCGTCGACGAGCGCGACAAGGTCCTCGGCCACGGCCGCGATCTCGCCGAGCTCCAGCGCGGCCTCGGCCAGCGCGCCCGGCAGCTCTGGGCCACGGCGCCGCGCGAGCGCCACGAGCGCTCCGGTCTCACCACCTGGGACCTCGACGAGCTCCCCGCCTCCGTCACCCTCGACGTCGGCGGCCGCCGCCTCCTCGCCTACCCGGCCCTCGTCGACGCCGAAACCGCCGTCGACCTCCGCCTGCTCGAGTCGCCGGACGCGGCCGCCGCCGCCACCCGCGACGGCCTGCGCCGGCTGTTCCTGCTCCAGCTGCGCACCAGCCTCGCCAAGCTCGAAGCCCAGCTGCCGGCCACGCTCGGCCACGGCGCGCTCGCCGCGTCCGCCTCGCCCCAGCCCCTCCGGCGCCAGATCGCGCTCCGCGCCCTCGACGACGCCTTCCGCCTGGCCGAGCCCGACGCCGTCCCGCGCAGCCGCGCCGCGTTCCAGGCCCGCCTCGCCGAGGGCCGCGACGCGCTGCCCGGCACCCTGGCCCAGCTCGGCGTCCTCGCCGTCGAGCTCGCCGGCGATCTCGACCGGGTCCGCGCCGCGCTCAGGCCGCTCGCCGGCAAGCCCGGCATCGCCCGCGCCGTCGTCGACGACATCCAGAGCCAGCTCGGCCACCTGGCGCCACCCGATCTGCTGCGCGCCATGCCGATCGCCCGGCTCGGCCATATCGCTCGCTACCTCAAGGCGATCCACGTCCGCCTCCAGCGCCAGGCCCACGATCCGCAGAAGGACCAGCAGAAGGCCGCCCAGGTCACCCCGTTGTGGCAGCGCTACCTGACCCGGCGCGACGAGCTCCTGGCCAAGGCCCGCCCGCTCGCCGAGCTCGACGACTTCGGCTGGCTCGTCGAGGAGCTCCGGGTCCAGACCTTCGCGCCCGAGCTCAAGACCGCCGTCCCGGTGTCCCCGCAGCGCCTGCAGGACGTCTGGGCCAAGGTCTCGCGCTGAGCCACTCACCCCGGTCGCGAGCCGCGCTCACGAGGTACCCGGTTCCTCGCATCGATCACCCGATGCGATCTCGGTCAGCGCAGCAGCCGGGCGAGCGTGGCATCGACGCCGTCGTGCCGGCACCGGCTGCAGGCGATCGAGCCGTCGCGATCGATGACGAAGTACGTGGGATATGCGCCGACGCGGTAGCTGCGCGCGATCGCGCCGCCGTCGTCGGGTTCGAACGTGACCCACCACGGGACGCCGGCGATCGCCGGCTCGTCACGCGAGCTCTCGGTTGCCACCGTGATCACCTCGGCGCCACGCGCCGGGACCGACCCCAGCCACGGCGCGTCGAGCACGCAGAAGTGGCAGCTCGCGGCGCTGAACGCCAGCACGACGACCTGACCGCGCAGCTCGGCCAGCGTGTGGCACCGGCCGGCGGCGACGAGATCGAAGTCGGGCGCCGAGGTTCCGACCTTCAGCGACGGCCGCGGCACGTGCGCGACGGTGGCGCGTCGCAGCGTCAGGGTTCCACCGTCGGGAGTCAGCTCGAACGCGTAGGTCCGCCCGGCGAGCACGACGAAGCGGTCTTCGTCGCCGAGGGAGTAACGCTCGGCCGAACCGACGCCGAGGTCGGCCGTTTGATCGCCGTCCAGATCGACGCCGAGCTCGACGCTGCGCGGATCGGTGCAGTTGCCTCCGGGGCACCGGACGGCGAACACGGTGTCGCGGCCAGCGATGCGAATCGTGCCAGTGCGAACCATCCGGTCGTGGACCTGGACGATGTGTCCGTCGAACACCACGCGCGCCCGCAAGGGTGGCCCTCCGGTCTGCCCGGGTCTGCCCGCGATGTCGACGATCCAGCCGTCCGCGGTCCAGATCATCCGGTGGACCGGGTCGTCGCCGAGGTCGCCGTCGTGATCGAGGTCGAACACGAAGCGATAGCCGCCCGCCGGATCGCGATCGAGCATCCAGCCGACGTTCTTGCCTTCGCTGATGATGTTGAGCCCGTACATCGCCGCATCCGTCGCACCGGCCGGCGGGCGTGCCAGGGTGACCAGGCTGCGTGGTAGCGAGTCCCTGATCTTCACGTAGTCGGCCCAGCGCAGGTCACCGAGGCTGGTCGCGTCGGGATCGTAGGCGAACGGTCCGGCGGTCGTCGTGAAGTCGGACGGCGCCGCGGCCGTCGACGGCAGATCACCAGGCGCCCGCGCGCGGCAGCCAATCGCGAGCAAGACGAGGAGCCTCGCCATGATAGGAACGGGGCTGCGATCACCGTGCCAACTGCATGAGCACGAGATCACGAGCACGGATCGCCGGTCGCGTGCGACAGATCGGCACTGGAGGCATGGCCCGGCGGCGGAGTGGCACTGGCCCTGGACGACAGCGCGTCAGTCAGCCGTGGAGCTCGGAGCCCCCAGGTCGTACGAGACCTGCTCGAGGTTTCCAGTTCCCCACGTCCCCGCCACCTGCCGCACCAGGATGGCGCGCCCGAGCTCCCAGTACAGCATCAGGAGCTCGCGGTTACCGGCCAGCGCAGCCCGCTGCTGCGCCGTGTGGATCCGCGCCTTGAGATCGGTGAGCCACTCGGCATAGCCGGGCGGCCGCAGCGTCAGGCCGACAGCGCATGGTTGCTCGCCTTGTTCACGTCTCCCGCGGTTCGGTCGGTGTCGTACGATGCGCCGCGAGGCTCCGCGGCAGCGTGCATTACCCGATCTCGCGGAGTCGCGCCAGCTTCAAGGCGCTCGCGAATCCAGCCGTCGCGAACCACCAGGCACCGGCACGCGAGCGGAGCCGGTGGCGGTCGTCGGATGCGCAAGGCCGGCCTGCGTACGGCGCCGGTGCCGGTTACAGCGGGGTCCGCCCGGAGTACGCTGCGCCATCGATGTCCAGCACCCTCCCCCCGACCCCCGCTCGCAAGGGCGATCACATCAAGCGTGTGGCGATCGTGTTCTCCGGCGGCCCGGCGCCGTCGGCGAACGCCGTGATCTCGGCGGCGGCGATCTCGTTCATGGAGGACGGCCGCGAGGTCGTCGGGTTCTTCCATGGCTACTCGAACCTGCAGGACTACCACCCAGTGACCCACCGGCTCCTGCCCGACGAGCACTACCGGATCTTCGAGGAGCGCGACGTCAACGGGCTGCGCAACTCGCGCGGCATCGTGATCGGCACCGCGCGCGCCAACCCGGGCAAGGGCATCGACAAGCCCGAGCACCTCGCCGACCTCGAGCGCACGGTGGCGCTGCGCAACGTCTACAACGCGCTGGTCGACCTCAACATCCACGCGCTGATCTCGATCGGCGGCGACGACACGCTCAAGACCGCCAACTTCCTCTACGAGTACCAGAAGCGGCTGCCCGAGCGGGCCAGCCGGGTCCAGGTCGTCCATCTGCCCAAGACGATCGACAACGACTACGGCGGGATCGACTTCACGTTCGGGTTCTTCACCGCGGTCGACGTCATGGCCAAGGAGCTCCAGAACCTGCGCGCCGACGCGATCGCGACCTCGAGCTACTTCATCGTCGAGACCATGGGCCGCAAGGCGGGCTGGCTGTCGTACGGCGTCGCGATCGCCGGCGAAGCCAACCTCGTGCTCGCGGTCGAGGACGTCACCGGCGGGCTGGCGGTGACCGAGGACGGCGAGACCCGGCTGTCGCTCGACGCGCTGGTCGAGCGCATCGTCGACCTGATCATCGCGCGCGAGCGCCGCGGCAAGCACTACGGCACGGTGGTGCTCGCGGAAGGGCTGGCCGAGATGCTGCCGGCGGCGCAGATCAAGGACCTGCCGCGCGACGAGCACGGCCACCTCTCGCTCGGCCGGATCGATCTCGGCAAGCTGGTCGCGGGCCGGGTCATGCGGCGCTACGAGCAGAAGACCGGGCGCAAGAAGAAGGCGACCGGCCTGCAGTTCGGCTACGAGTCGCGCTGCGCGCCGCCCCACGCGTTCGACGTCATGCTCGGCAGCCAGCTCGGCATCGGCGCCTACCGCGCGCTGGTCGAGGAGAACCTCGACGGCCACATGGTCAGCGTCGAGGGCCAGCTCGATCTGCGCTACGTGCCATTCAAGGACCTGGTCAACCCGCAGACCCTCAAGACCGAGGTTCGCTTCATCCCGCGCGGCGGCGACTACCACCGGCTCGCCCGGTTCCTCGAGACCCGCACCGACAAGATCGTCGACTGGAGCCCGGGCCGCCGGTTCGAGCGCTGATCACGAGCCTCAGCTGTCTCCGAACACGTCGCCGATCGCCGTCGCGGTCACCGCAGCCTCGAGGCATGCCTCGAGACGGGCGACGTCGGGCTCACCATCGATCCGCGCACGCACGTCCTCGGTCACCGGGAACGCACGCGCCGCGAGGACCTTCTGCAACAGCAACCGAGCCTCCACGGCCCGGCCCTCGACACGGCCTTCCACCCGGCCTTCGACACGGCCTTCCACCCGGCCCTTGTCCTCCCATTCCCTGATCAGCTCCTGGACGTTGGGGTCTTGAATGATCGATTCCACGTGAAAGATCCTCCGGGCCGTATCAATACCGAGGATAGCGGCCGATACGACGTACAGCAACTCGGACTGTGCGCGTTCGCCATGTCCGAATCCCGGACGGCTTGCCAGGCCGCGGCCCAGGCACTCACCTGCATTCGATCGCGTAGCGATGGCGATGCTGCGCACGCGCGACTTCGAGAGCTCAGCGCACCGACACGCCGCCCGAGACCTTGTCGGGCGGTGCGATCGTCAGCTCGTAGACCGTGACCCCGACGGTGGCCGCGACCGCGGTGCCGACCGCGGCGTAGAACCAGCCGCGCCGGTACCACGGCGTCGGCGGATCGTAGCGCAGCGGGATCTCGCGCGGCCGCGCCGGGTCGGCCCAGGTCAGCACCTCGTTGCCCCGATCGTCGTAGGCCCGCAGGTAGATCTCGAGCGACACCGGCTTCTGGGCCGCGACCGGCGGCAGCAGGATCCGGCGGTCCGGCGCGACCAGCGCGACGTCGGCGGCGCGCCATGCGGTCTCGCCGCGGGTGCGCAGGAACACCGTCGCGCGGCGCAGGAACTGCTTGGGATCGGCGACGACCTCGAGATCGAGCGGCACCGGATCGCCGACGCGCTGGCCGTGCGGCCAGTTGACGTCGAGCGCCGGGACGCCGCCCGCCTTGCGGTCGTTGCGCACCTTCTCGAACACGAACGTCGCCTTGGGCGACAGCGTGTAGCTCAGGAAGTGGCCGGGATCGAGCGCGAGCACCATATCGAACGCCGCGCCCGCGGTGCGCTCGTCGTCGACGTACGCCGCCGCGATCCCGCGCTGTTCCCACAGCGTGACGTTCGCGTCGTGGTCGAGCGGCCCGCCGCGGTCCGCGGCGTCGAGCGCCACACGGGCGGCGTCGACCTCGAGCCGGGCGAGCGCCTGCTTGCCGGCGGCGATCCGGGCCGCGCCATCCCCGCGCGGCTGGCATGCCTGGCCATCCCAGAACTCGCGATCGGCGCAGGCCGGGCGCAGCGCGACCAGCGTGCCGCGGCCGGCCTCGACGTGGCAGGCCCCGAGCCCCGCGGCCAGCCCGACGACGACGGCGATCCTCATTCCGATCCAGGCTATCACGGTCATCGGACCCGGTCGGCGGGCCGGCGTCAAACCGGCGGCGCCCCGATCCGACGCGGATCACAGCTCGGCGACGCCGCTCCGCGCCATGCCGCGTGCATGCATCACACGCTCCGGCACCCGCGCGCCGCTACTGCGGGCAGGGGCTCTCGGTGAACATGTAGGTGTACGTGATCGAGCGCAGCACCGACACGCGCTTGGCGATCGCGTCGTCGAGCTCGCCGGTGCGCGCGCCGAACGGGTACGCGAACGCGCGGATCTCGAAGCCCTCGTCGCGCAGGACGGCGATCGACGGGTCGACCTCGTCGTGCACGTAGGCGTTGATGCCGTGGTTCTCGACGTACTCCGGCGCGCGCATGTGGCGCACGCTGTGGGCCTCGATGTCGTGGCCATCGCTCGCCAGCAGCTGGAGCCGGTGGCGCTGCTCGGGACCCAGGCCGTAGTAGCGGCTAACGAAGAACGTGACCCGCGCGCCGTACGTCCGGAACATGTCGCGCAGCTCGAACCACGCATCGACCGACGTGTCGTCGAACGACAGCGCGACGCCGGGCGACGCGTCGATGCCGCGCGCAAAGTCGGCGTAGGTCACGAACGCCAGGCCGCGATCGTGCGCACCCGCGAGCAGGTGCTCGATCTTGCTCACCGGGACGGTCTGCCCCGGATGATGCGCGTAGAGCTCGACCACCTCGCCGCGCGCGCGCGCCCGATCGAGCGCCGTGTCGATGCTCGCGATGCTGACGTTGGCCGATGTGTCGAGGTTCACACCGCAGTGAACGAGCCGGCTATCGCCGTTGTAGAACGCGCCGTCGACCTCGCTCAGCTGCTGCTGGCATGCCGCGAGCGCAATCAGCACGAGCGCTCGTGCTAGTGTTGCGGCGTGCACATCGAGCCGGTGGTCGCGGCGGCGCTCGGCGCGACCATGCTCGCCGCGCCGCTCGCCCGCGCCGAACCGGATGACGTGATCGACGACGTGATCGCGCGCCCCCTCGTGCTCGCGCACGGCGCCGTCGAGCTCCGGCTCACCGCCGAGATCAACGTGCAGCCGCGCGAGGTCGGACAGCCGACCTCGCTCGCGCCCGATGCGTGGTGGGGCGTCTCGCCGCGCTGGACCCTCGGCCTGATTCACAGTGACGTCAGCGTAGACCAGATCGCGACCTCGGCGTCGTTCTGCGTGCGCCAGAGTGAGATCTCCGCCTGTAATCGGCTGTATCACGGCAGCGGGCTCGACGTCCGGTACGGCGCGCTCGCCGGGGACCTCGCGATCGCACCGCGGATGCGGCTGCTGATCCGTGACATCGATCCCATCAAGCCCGCGATCACGCTCGGCGCGCTGGCGCGCTGGACCCGCGGCCGGTTCGCGATCACCATCGATCCGTACGTCCGGCTGCCGCTCGCCAACCACAAGGAGGGCAACCGTGCCGCGATCTTCTTCCCGCTGTGGTTCGCGATCCAGCCGGCGACCGGCTGGGCGCTCGCGATGCACACCGGCTTCGATGCCGATGTCGTGGTGCTGCGCGACGGCGGCCGTGTACCGATGGCCCTCGAGCTGACCGCGCGGGTCACTCCCGACATCGACCTCGGCGTCACCGCCGGCTGGGGCGGGCTGTTCGGCCCGCAGCACGACGGCAAGCACGGCACGCTGATGCTCGCCGTCGGCTGGCACGACTGACGCCGCGGGCTACGGCGCGCGGACGCAGTCGAGGGTCAGCCCGATCGGCGGGCCGTGGTCGATGACCTCGAAGTCGGTGACCTTGAGCGCCGCGAGGTCGCGCGATCCGAGCAGACCGGACCACTTCGCCGCGGTGTGGCGGTCGCTCGCCGCGGTCAGCGCGATGTTGCCGCCGTCGGCGTGGTACATGCCGTACTTCTGCATCGCCCGTGCGACGACCCGCGCGCCAGCAGGCAGGTTCGCGATCGGATAGTCGGCGCGCAGCCGGAGGTGCACGCCATACGATGGCGCCGAGCTGCCGCCCGTGGTGCCGGTGCCGTGGGTCGCCGGCCGCACATAGCCCTTCTTGATCCGGTTGTTGGGCAGGATGAAGCGGATCGCGTGATCGATGTGGCCGGCCTTGACCTCGTCCGCCGTGAACAGGAGCGGCGCGATCGGGAAGCCCGCGGCGTCCGAGCTGGTGCACTGATCGCCGCGCAGCAGGCTCGAGTAGGACTTTCCCGTGCTCCACACCACGAGGCACCCGCCCTGGAAGCTCGAGGTGATGTTGGCCCGCCACATCTCGTAGAGCTTGCCGCCTGCGGGGTCGTGGACCAGCAGGTGGCAGTCCCCGTCACCCGCGCAGGCGTAGCCGGTCTCGCCCTCGACGTTGCCGCCGCTCGGCACCGGCACCGTGCCGCGATCACAGTCCGGCGAGAACCAGTCCGAGGTCGGCGTGAACGAGAGCTTCGGAGTCGACGAGGTCGCCGTCAGCACGTCGAGCGCAAAGTCGATCTGCATGGTGTTGCTGTTGCCCCAGCCGCCCGCCGCGGCCAGCGCCGAGATCAGCGATGCCGAGTTGGCCGCCTTCGGCAGCGCGCTGACGTCGGCGTTGAAGAACATCGGCGTGGTGAAGTACGGCCCGGCCGCCGCCGTGACCGCGGAGGAGTCGGTGCCGATCGTCGAGGTGCCGTCGTCGACCGCGCTACCGTCCATGACCTCCGGATCGCTGCCCTCCGGAGCCGCCGCGCTGCATCCCACAGTCAGAATAACTCCCAGAATCAATGTCTCGCGCATGCGGCATCTGAGCACGTAGTGACAGCAACGCACCATAGGAACGATTCGCACCGCGCGGAATAGCACGGGCATCCTTGTTCCTCCGATCCGTACCCGTGGTTACTTCTGGCGACGGAGGTAGTAATGAACACCATGTTGCGGGTGTGACAGTCGGATCGCCAGGGCATTGCCACTCGGCGCGCCGACCTTGGCCGCGAACCGACGCTGGCGGTCGATCGGGATCGCGATCGCCTCGGCCGCCGCGATCCAGCCCGGCAGCACCGCGCCGCGGACATCGATGTCGCCGGTCCACGGCTGCGCGTTGACCGGTGATTCGATATACACCTGCGGAGCGGTTTGATCGAAGTCGATGATCAACGTGGATACCTTGTCCTGTTTCACGCCATCTCGATCGAGCCAGTAGGTGTACGTGCCCTCACGGAGTTGCGCGCCGGGAACGGTGATCGCCGGTGAGCTCGCGTCGAAGGTCTGCTCCTTGCCGGCCGCGGCGAGGTGGAGCTTGTGCATTGCGCCGGGGTTACGGACGTGGACCACGATGCTGGGGATCGCGCTCTGGTACGAGATCCGGTAGGTCCGGCCGTCGGCGTCGATGTCGTTGATCCCCGGGCTCTTCGGCAGCGGCCGCCGGCCGTCGTCGCGCACCACCGTGACCCGGCCCGAGGCCACCGCGGCGCCATCGACGCCGTCGCTGGTGCAGCGCAGCCGGTAAGCCCAGCCGCCGGGGCCGACCAGCACGTTGGCGAAGTCGCGGCCGCCGCTGACCCTGGCGGTGCGAAACCGGAAGTCGCGATCGATCTCGATGATCCCGCCGTCGGGGCACTTGCCGTCGAACTGGAGCTGCACCGAGACCGGCGGCCGCGGATCGTGGATCGTCATCGACTCGCCGGCCGCGACGCGGAAGTCGAAGTAGCCGGGGATGGCGTCGACCTGGCGGATCACGCCGGTGCGGGTGAGCAGCGCGGTCTCGCCGCGGCTCATCGCGAGCTCGGCGCCCGCGTTGCCGGTCAGCTTCGCGCCGCCGCGCAGCATGGTGACGCGGGTATCGCGCCCGCCGATCTCGAGCCGGGTCTCGGTCGCCGCCGCGCCGAGCGCGACCGCGCCGCCGGGCAGCGCGACCGCCGCCGGCGAGGTCGCCGCCGCCCGGGCCACGCCGGCCTCGAGCGCGAACGCGTCATCGCCGAGCCGGAGCCTCGCGCCGCTGGCGAGCTCGACGGTCGTGCCGCCCGCGATCGCCTTCGCGATCGTTCCCGGACCGAGCCGCACGGCGCTGCCCCGCGCGAGCCCCCCCGCACCGGCCGGCAGCGGCCGCCACACGGTGTCGCCGGCCGCGAGCAACTCGGCGCGCTTGCCCGTGATCTCGATCGTCGCATCGCCGACCGCGGCGAGGCCGGCGTCGCCGGACGCATCGGCCGCAGCCTCCAGGGCGGCATCGGGCGCATCGGGCGCATCGGGCGCGGCGACCGGCGCGTCGCGCACGCCAGCGTCAGCCGGTACCCGGAGCTCGGCGAGATCGAGCGGTTTGCCGATCACCAGATCGATCGACTCGCCGGCGCCGGCGGCCTTGCCCTGGCCGACCTTGAGCTCGATGCTCGACCGGCCGTTGCCCCGCGACGTGATCTGCACCGTGCCGTTGGGCTGCAGCTTGACGTCGCCGATGTCG
>DASWRS010000209.1:0-18801 GCA_036403075.1 Kofleriaceae bacterium | reverse complement strand
CCGGCGGCGCCCGATCCGAGCGCCATCCCGGCGATCGAGCTGGAGCCGAAAGGGTCATGTACAGGAGCCGCGCGCCAGCACCCGGGGAGCTCGGCGAACGCGATTGCGGTGAGCGCGCCGCTGCCGGCGAGACGGTGGATCAGCCCTACCGTGAGCGGCCGCCAGACGAGCGTTCGCACCACAGGGTGGCGCGGCCGTAGGACCCGAGATTGTGGTCCCATGTGCGCGTGTTCGACGGCTACCGCGGCGCCACGTTCGATGACGATCGCCCGGGCGGGCGAGACTGCAAGCTCGAGCACGAACTCCAGCCGACGCGCGGTCGTGGTCGCCTCCGCGGCGCGGCCGGCGAAAGGCCCAGCGCGAGCTCTCGCTCGCTCGTGCGCCGCGGATGCGCGCGGCGCAACAGGATGCCGCGATGGACGCGGCAAGCTGGCCGGCCGGCGGTCTATCACGGTAGACGCGCGGGAGGCCGCGATCCCGGGATCGTCAGTTCGCGTGATCCGCTCTAGCCTTCTATGTCGTAGTCCTTGAGCTTCTTGTACAGCGTCGAGCGGTCGATCTCGAGGATCGCGGCGGCCTGGGCCTTGTTGCCGCCGGTGGCGGCGAGCGCGGCGAGGATGCCTTGCTTCTCGAGGTCGCGCAGTGAGCGGGCCGGCGGGGCCCGGGTGGCGGCAGCCGCGGCCGCGGGCGGCGTGGCCGGCGCGGCGGTCGCGGCGATCGGCGCGGCGGGCCGGGGCGGCAGCGGATCGATCGTGATCCGCGACGGGGCGACGCTGTGGGAGCCGAGCGGCGGGGTCGGCGGCGACGGGCGGGTCCGGGGCGGGGGGGCGGCGGCCAGGACCTGGGGCGGCAGGTCGGCGGCGATGATGTGGTCGCGGTCGCCGAGCACGACGGCGCGCTCGACCGCGTTGCGCAGCTCGCGGACGTTGCCCGGCCAGGCGTAGCGGGTCATGGCGGCGAGGGCGTCCGGGGCGAAGCCGGCGATCCGGCGGGCGGCCTGGCCGCGGAACCGGGCGAGGAAGAACTCGGCGAGCAGCGGGACGTCGTCGAGCCGGTCGCGCAGCGGCGGGACGTCGACGTGGATCACGCTGAGCCGGTAGTAGAGGTCCTCGCGGAACGTGCCGCGCTTGACCATCTCGGTGAGGTCGCGGTTGGTGGCCGCGACGACGCGGACGTCGACCTCGATCGACTTCTGGCCGCCGACCCGCTCGAACCGGCGGTCCTCGAGGACGCGGAGGAACTTGGTCTGCAGGCCGAGCGGCAGCTCGCCGACCTCGTCGAGGAACAGGGTGCCGCGATCGGCCATCTCGAACCGGCCGGCCTTCTTCTCGGTGGCGCCGGTGAACGCGCCCTTCTCGTGGCCGAACAGCTCGCTCTCGATCAGGCTCTCGGTCAGCGCGGCGCAGTTGACGGCGACGCACGGGCCCCGGGCGCGGCGCGAGGCGCGGTGGATCGCCCGCGCGACCATCTCCTTGCCGGAGCCGGACTCGCCGCCGAGCAGCACGGTGGCGTCGCTCGGGGCGACGCGCTGGACGAACGCGACCACGCGCTGGGCCGCGGCGGAGCGGCCGATCAGATCGGCGTCGGCGGCCGGGCCGTCGAGCTGCTCCTCGAGGGCGTCGGCGCGGCGGACCGCCTGGTCGCGGGCATCGGCGGAGGCCCACGCAGCGCCGGTGAGGTGGGCGAGGCAGCCCGCGGCGAGGGTGTCGATCGAGTCCCACGGGGCGCCGCGGCGATCGATCCAGAGCAGGCCGAGGACGTCGTCGCCGCCACCGTGGATCGGCGCCGCGATCAGGGCGCGGCCGCCGGTCTCGGCGGTGACGACCTGCCGGGCGTTGACGACCTTGTCGACGAGCTCGGCCGGGGCCTGGAGCTGGGTGGACTCGGTGCTGGCGACCGCGGCGGCGACCGGCGTGACCCGGCCGCGCGCGGTCTGGGCGACCGACAGCACGAAGGCGCGGTGGGCGCCGAGCGCGGTCAGCGCGGCGTCGCACGCGGCGCGCGCCACGGCGTCGCGCCCCGCGGCGGCCTCCGCGCGCAGCCGGTCGCCGAGCTGGGCGAGCGCGGCGAGGTGGCGGCGGGCGCGGTGGTCGGTGGTGTCGCCGCCGGTCAGCGCCATCAGCTGGCGGCTGCCGACCTCCATGGTGACGTGGCTCGACGCCCGGGTCACGGCGACGCCGTCGACCGGCAGGTACACCAGCCGGGTCGAGCCGAGCACGATCTCGTCGCCGAGCGCGAGCCGGTGCAGCGCGGCCGGCGTGCCGTTGATCAGGGTGCGGGTCTTGCCGCTGTCGTCGACCCAGCACAGGGCGCCGTCGCGCAGCTCGATCATGCCGTGCTGGCGCGACACGGCCGGATCGGTGAGCTGCACGAGGCTGCCGTCGCCGCGGCCGACCACGCCGCCGCGCATCGGCAGCTCGAACTCGCGGCCCACGTCGGGACCTTCGATCACGACCAGGCGGGCCAGTGACATGCCGTCATCTTACCTGCTGTAGTAGCCTGACAGGCATGACCCGCTCCGTGATCGTCCTCGCATTGATCGCCGCGTGCGGCGGTGGCGCCAGGTCCGGCTCGACAGCCAAGCCCGGCGCGTCGCCGGTCGCCAAGAAGGTCGTGGTGTCGTGGGGCATCGAGAAGCACGGCGAGATGGCCGACGTGTTCCTGGCCACCACCGACGAGACCGGCAAGCAGGTCAGCCACTCGCTCGGGCGCTACAAGGGCGACTGCAAGGTGATCACGCCGGCCAAGGCGATGAACGCGATCTCCGGGGTGGCGTGCCGGACCGGCGCGACCGGGACCGAGCTGCACGCGGTGATCCAGCGCGGCCAGGACATCGTGATCATGCAGATGGGGATCGACGAGGGCGTGAAGCAGGACCCGATGGCGCGCGAGGAGCTGATGCGGGTGACGGTGCCGCTCGGCACCAAGATCGAGCCGGGCGGCGGATGATGCCCGGCGCGCGGCGTATGCGAGACGCGCGACCGGCCACGGCACGGCGCGAGCCGCGATCCGGAGGATCGGTGAACGCCGTGCTCGGAGTGCGGACGCTGGGCGTGACCTGCCTGCTGCTTGGCGCCGCCGCGCTGGGCGCCTGTGGCGGGCCGACCACGGCGCCGTCCGCACCGACGACCGCGGCGGCCGCGCCGGCCACGATCGACCGCGCTGCGCTGGCCGAGCGCGTGCGCGCCGAGCTGCGCGCGTCGTGGCACGCGTACGTGACGGATGCCTGGGGCCACGACGAGCTGCGGCCCGTGACCCACACCGCGCGCGACTGGTACGGCGAGCCCTTGCTGATCACGCCGGTCGACGCGCTCGACACGCTGGTGATGCTGGGGCTGACCGAGGAGGCGGACGCCGCGCGCCGGCTGATCGACGAGCGGCTGGCGTTCGACAAGGACATCACGGTCAAGAACTTCGAGATCACGATCCGCGTGCTCGGCGGTCTGTTGTCGGGCTACCAGCTGACCGGCGACGCCCAGCTGCTGCGCCTGGCCGACGACCTCGGGGCCCGGCTGTTGCCGGTGTTCGCATCGCCGACCGGGATGCCGTACATGTTCGTGAACCTGCGGACCGGGAAGGTCTCGGGCGCGAAGACCAACCCGGCCGAGATCGGCACGCTGGTGCTCGAATTCGGCGCGCTGTCCAGGCTGACCGGCAAGCCGATCTACCTCGACCGCGCGCGCAACGCGCTGGTCCAGCTCTATGCGCGGCGCTCCCCGCTCGGGCTGGTCGGCGAGGAGATCGATGTCGAGACCGGTCGGTGGACGAGCCCGAACAGCCACGTCGGCGGCGGCATCGACTCGTACTACGAGTATCTGCTGAAGGGCGCGATCCTGTTCGGCGACGACGAGCTCCGGGCGATGTGGCGCACCAGCGTCGCGGCCCTGAACCAGCACCTGGCCGAGGACGTCGCGGGCAGCCTGTGGTACGGGCAGGTCGACATGGCCACGGGTCAGCGGACCGCGGCGGAGTTCGGTGCGCTGCACGCGTTCTTGCCCGGCGTCCTGGTGCTCGGCGGCGACCTGACGCGGGCGCGGCGGCTCGAGGCGTCGTGCTTCCGGATGTGGCAGCTGCGCGGGATCGAGCCCGAGCTGATCGACTACCGGACGATGGCGATCCGCCAGGCCGGGTACCCGCTGCGGCCCGAGATCGTCGAGTCGGCGTGGTACCTGCGGCGGGCGACCGGCGATCCGCAGTACCTCGCGATGGGCCAGGCGTTCCTCGACGCGCTGGTCGCCCATGCCCGTATCGGGGATGGCTACACCGTGCTGACCAGCGTCGAGACCATGGCGCAAGGCGACCTGATGCCGAGCTACTTCCTGGCCGAGACCCTCAAGTATCTGTACCTGCTGTTCGCACCCGACGACGCGGTCGATCTCGATCACGTGGTGTTCACCACCGAGGCGCACCCGCTGCGCCGGACCTGGTAGAACCCGGGAATGACCGACGCACGGAGGCCCGATCTGCTGGTGACCGACTTCGTCGGCACGGTGCTGCGCGAGGACGGGGTCGTGGTCGCGGCGTACCAACGCACGTTCGCGATGCACGGCATCCCGTGCAGCGACGACGAGCTGGCGGCGCGCCGCGGGGCGAGCAAGCGCGCGGTGTTTCGCGAGCTCGCCGGGCGCGTCGCGGGGCAGGAGGCGGGCGTGCTCGCCGAGGAGGCGCTGGTGACGTTCGAGGCCGCGCTGCGCGACGCGTACACCCGGGGCCCGCTGATCGAGGTCGATGGCGCGTCCGAGGCGATGCGCCGGCTGCGCGCGGCGGGGATCCTGCTCGCGCTGACCAGCGGGTTCGATCGCGGGCTGATGGACCTGTTGATCGGGCGGCTCGGCTGGCAGGAGATGTTCGACGTGACCCTGGCCTCGGACGACGTGCCGATGGGCCGGCCGGCGCCGTTCATGATCTACCGCGCGATGCAGGCGCTCGACGTCCACGCGGTGGCGAGGGTCGCGGTGGTCGGCGACACGCCGCTCGATCTCGAGTCGGCGCAGAACGCGCGCGCCGGGTGGGTGATCGGCGTGCTGAGCGGGGCGCACGGCCTGGCAACGCTCGGCAGAGCCCGGCACACCCACCTGGTGCCCAGCGTGGCGGCGCTACCGGCGCTGTTCGGCGTGTCGGATCCCGCCGGTCGCTAGCTGCTGTGCCGCGCGGGGCGCTGGCGTCCGGCGCGAGAACGCGGCAGCCTGGTGCACTCGGCCGGGGAGCCATGCCGCAGATCGTCGTCGAGCAGCTGGTCAAGACCTACCAGATCGCGGAGCGCACGCCCGGGCTGTGGGGCGCGGTTCGCGGCGTGGTGCGGCGCCGGCATCGCGCGGTGCGGGCGCTCGACGGCGTGTCGTTCGCGATCGAGCGCGGCGAGCTGGTCGGCTACATCGGACCCAACGGCGCGGGCAAGAGCACCACGGTCAAGGCGCTGTCGGGGATCCTGGTGCCGGACAGCGGCCGCTGCGAGGTCGCCGGGCGCGTGCCATGGCGGCAGCGGGTGGCGCACGTCGCCGAGATCGGCGTGGTGTTCGGCCAGCGCACGCAGCTGTGGTGGGACCTGCCGGTGATCGAGTCGTTCGAGCTGCTGCGCGACATCTATCGCGTGGCTCCGGCGCCTTACGCGCGGCGCCGCGACCAGATGATCGAGCTGCTCGCGCTCGCCCCGCTGCTCGACGTGCCGGTGCGCCAGCTCTCGCTCGGCCAGCGCATGCGCTGCGACCTGGCCGCGGCGCTGCTCCACGCGCCGGAGATCCTGTTCCTCGACGAGCCGACGATCGGGCTCGACGCGGTGTCCAAGCTCGCGGTCCGCGACTTCGTCAAGCAGCTCAACCGCGACGACGGGGTCACGGTGATCCTGACGACCCACGACATGGACGACATCGAGGCGCTGTGCACACGGGTGATGGTGATCGCCGGCGGCAAGATCCTGTCGGACGGCCCGCTCGAGGCGCTGCGCGCCCGGGTGACGCGCGAGCGCTGGCTGACGATCGACCTGGTCGACGCCGGCGCCGCGATCGACGATCCCCACGCCACGGAGATCCGCCGCGACGGCCACCGGGTGTGCCTGGCGTTCGATCCGCAGGTCGTGGCGCCTGCCGAGCTGATCCGGCGGATCACCGGCCGGCACGCGATCCGCGACCTGTTCGTCGAGAACCCGCCGATCGAGACCATCGTGGCCCGGCTGTACGCGGCGCACGGCGAGGCCGCCGGGGGCGCGGCGTGACCGGGGCGCTCCGGCCGTACCGCGCGATCGTCAGCGCGCGGTTCCGCATGCTGCTGCAGTACCGCGCCGCGGCGATCGCCGGGCTGTGGACCCAGCTGGTGTTCGGCCTGGCGCTGATCATGATCTACCAGGCGCTCTACCGCTCGTCGCCGGCCGCGGTCCAGCCGATGGCGTTCGCCCAGCTCGCGTCGTACGTCTGGCTCGGCCAGGCGCTGCTCGCGATGCTGCCGTGGAACGTCGACGCCGACGTCCGCGACATGGTGCGATCCGGCGCGATCGCCTACGAGCTGGCCCGCCCGGTCGATCTGTACGGGCTGTGGTACTCCCGCGCCGTCGCGCAACGCACCGCGCCGACCGTGCTGCGCGCGGCGCCGATGGTGGTGTTTGCGGGCGTCGTGCTGCCGCTGCTCGGCGCGGCCGACTGGCGGCTCGCACCGCCGCCGTCGCTCGCGGCGGGCGCCGGGTTCGTCACCGCGCTGGCCGCTGCGCTGGCGCTCAGCTGCGCGATCTCGGTGCTGATCAACATCAGCCTGATCTGGACGCTCGGAAGCGACGGCATCGTGGTGCTGTTCACCACGGCCGTGGCGCTGCTCTCGGGCCTGATGGTCCCGCTGCCGCTGTTCCCGGGCTGGGCGCAGGCCGCGCTGGGCTGGCTGCCGTTCGCCGGCGTGTTCGACCTGCCGTTCCGGATCTACGCCGGCGACCTCGCCGCCGGTGACCTGGCGATCGTGCTCGCGCGCCAGCTCGGCTGGACGGTCGCGCTGATCGCGCTCGGGCGCTGGCTGCTCGGCCGCGGGATCCGCCGCGTCGTGGTGCAGGGGGGCTAATGAGCGGCGCGCTCCGGCTGTATCGCGCGTACGCCGTGGCCTCGATCCGCGGCCAGCTGCAGTATCGCGCGTCGGTGGTGATGGCCGCGATCGGCACGTTCGTGGCGACCGCCGCCGAGTCGGTCGCGGTGTGGGCGCTGTTCGATCGCTTCGGCCAGATCCACGGCTGGACGCTGCCCCAGGCCGCGCTGCTCTACGGCATGATCTCGGTGTCCTACGCGGTGTGCGATGTGCTCGGCCGCGGCTTCGACGCGTTCGGCGCGATGGTCAAGGCCGGCGACTTCGATCGCGTGCTCTTGCGGCCGCGGTCCACGGTGCTCCAGCTGTTCGGCCAGGACCTGGTGCTGCGCCGCATCGGCCGGCTGACCCAGGGTCTGATCGTGCTTGGCTACGCGATCGCCGCGGGCACGATCGACTGGACGATCGCGCGCGCGGCGCTGCTGATCAGCGCGATCGGGTGCGGCGTGTGCGCGTTCCTGGGCCTCCTGGTGCTGCAGGCGACCAGCGCGTTCTGGACGGTAGACAGCCTCGAGGTCTGGAACGCGTTCACCTACGGCGGGCTGATGATGGGTCGGTATCCGATGCCGATCTATCGCCGGTGGTTTCGCGCGGTGTTCACGTACGTGTTCCCGCTCGCGTGCGTGAACTACTTCCCATCGCTGGCGATCCTCGGCATCGCCGAACCGCTCGGGGCGCCGGCGATCACCGGCTGGCTCGCGCCGCTGGCCGGCCCGGTGTTCCTGGTCGTCAGCCTGCAGATCTGGCGGATCGGCGTCAGGCACCACCGCTCGACCGGCAGCTAGCGGCGCGCAGACCTTGGCAGGCGACGCGTTCCGCGTTATGCGAGGC
The DNA here is from genome assembly GCA_036403075.1 of Kofleriaceae bacterium. Classification (GTDB taxonomy): domain Bacteria; phylum Myxococcota_A; class Polyangia; order Haliangiales; family Haliangiaceae; genus JABFXX01. The sequence goes on along the minus strand of DASWRS010000209.1, from coordinate 10,914 downwards.
CGTGAGCGTCCCGTGGGTCGGGCCGTCACCGAAGGAGCTGGAGTGATATGGGAGCGATGTGGAACCGCGGCGGGATCGCCGCGCTGGTGATCGCGTGCGGCGCCTGCCACACGGCGTTTCCCTCCGTGCCGAGCGAGGGTGGGCCGGCGTGGACCGAGCTGACCAGCGATCACTTCATCGTGTGGACCGACGATTCACCCGGCGCAGGCCGGAACTTGCTCGGCGTGATGGAGCACATGCGCCAGATCGTGTTCGGGGTCTCGGTGTTCAACCCGACCTCGAACGCGAAGGCGTTCGTGATCGCCCTGCGCGACCAGTACGAGGTCCGCCCGTACGTTCCGGAGAACCTCATCGCGCTCGCCGGGCCACCGCGCTATCCGCTGTTTCAACCCACCATCCTGCTGTCGACCGAGAGCCTCGACTACGATCGAAGGGTGACGATCCACGAGCTCGCCCACGTGATCTCGTTCGACGCACTGCCCGTGCAGCCGCGCTGGTTCGCCGAGGGCCTCGCCGGGTACTTCGAGACGATGCAGCTCGACGAGGACACCGGCGCGTTCGATCTGGGAGGGGCGCGCAGCGACTTCCTCCGGCTGCTGCGCCAGCCCGCCGGGATCATGCCGATTGCAGATCTGTTCGCGTGCACCGAGCTGCAGTGCCTGGACACGCGATTCTACCCGACCGCATGGACGCTGTTCGCCTACCTCGCGAACCGTCGTCCCGACGATCTGCTGCGCTACGTGCGGCGGCTGACCGCGCTCGACCACGATGCCCAGGCAGGTGCGTGGGCCGAGGTGCTCCCCGACCTCACGCCCGCGAAGCTCGACGGCATGCTGTCGGACTGGATCCGGTTCGGCGAGCTCGCGGTGCATCGCTACAAGGTCAAGCTCAAGGACTTCGCGGTCACCACCCGAGCGCTCGGCGACGCGGACGTCTACACGGCCCGGGCGCTGCTTCGCCACGCGCACCACCCCAAGGGTCCGCCGCCCGCCGAGGTCAGCGCCGCGCTCGCCATCGATCCCACCAATGTCGTCGCGCACATGGTTCGCAGGGCGCACGACGGCCAGCTCTCACCCGAGACCGCCCGATCGCTCACCGCCGCGCATCCGGACGACTGGCGCGCGTGGTTATTGCTCAAGCTGGTCCTCAAGCACGGCGCGGAGGCGCAGGCGGCGCATGCCCGGGCCTGCAGCCTGGTCGCGAGCTCGCCGGCGACGCTTCCGGAGGTCGCTTGCTCGGCGCGCGCGCTCGCGGACGAGATCCAGATCGGCCGGTGAGCGGCCGGCGCGGCGTCAGCGACGGAGCACGCTGGCGGGGCCGCGTCGCCAGCGCTCGAGGACGAAGTAGCCGAGCGCGACGCGAGCCGGGCCGATGGCGGCGTACGCCTTGCCGAGGAACAGGTCGGGGTTGCCGGCGTCGACCTGGACGAGGTAGTCGCGCAGGCCGCGCGTGATGTTCCACGCCGGGTTGCCGCCCTTGCTGTAGTCGATCAAGAGGGCGTGAAGGTAGTGATTGTCGCGGCTGGTGGGGTCGACCGGCGCGACGCTGTAGAACCCGAAGCGCTTCGGCTCGGCGTCGGACGGCCGGGGCTGCCAGCGGCCGTCGAGCACGTTCTGGACGACCGGCGTGTTGTAGCCCATGGCGCGGCCGTCGTTGCTGCGGAACATGCCCTTGACGAACTTCTGGATCCCGGCGAGCCGGGCGATCGGCGGCGCGCCCTCGGGGGTCGTGTTGATGCCGCGGAACTCCCAGCCGACGAGCGCCTCGAGCTCGGGGGTGGCGCCGCGGACGAGCGCGAGCTCGAGCGCGTGCCCGGGCGCGCGGGCGAGCGCGAGCGCGGCGGTGGACGGCAGCTCCGCGTGCAGGGCCGACCTCGCGGGCCGGTCGAGCCGCGGCAACGGACCGCTGGCAGGCACGACCGGCGCCGCGGTCGAAGCATCGGCCGGCCGGGGCGAGGCGCCGGTCGCCGTGGTGGGAGTGACGAGCGAGCGCCCGTTGGGGCGGTGCGGGCCACCGGGTGCGGAGGGCGGGGCAGCGTCGGTCATGACAGGGACCTCACAGGAACCTCCGGGCGTTGTCGATCACGTAGCCGGCGCAGCGGGTCGACAGCGCCATGATCGTCTCCATCGGGTTGACGCCGATCGGCGTCGGGAACAGCGACGCATCGGCGATCATGAGCCGGTCGGCGTCGTGGACCATGCCGAACGGGCTGGTCACCGCGGCGGAGCGATCGGGGCCCATGCGCGCGGTGCCCATCATGTGCACGGTGACGACCTCCCAGCCCTTGGTCGGGATGTCGCGCGCGAGCAGCTTGCGGGCGTCGTCGGGGGAGTACAGGTCGTCGGCGCCGTGGAACGGCAGGAGGATGCGCCGGGCGCCGGCGGCGAACAGCAGCTCGGACAGGAGCACCACGCCGCGCTTCAGGTTCGCGGCGTCGGCGTCGGCGAGCTGGTAGAACGCCTGCGGCTTGCCGTCGATCGTGCGGACCCGGCCGGTGGTGGTGTCCTCGCACAGCATGCCGGCGGTGACCATGCGGTCGTAGTCGGCCATCAGCGCGCCGAGCGCGGCGCCGCGCTGCGAGAACGACATCGCGAGCACGGCCGGCGGCAGGTTGACCGCGGCGAACAACAGGCCCTCGTCCTGGAACTCGCGGACCTGGAACGCCTGGTGGGTGCCCTTCCAGCCGGTGATCGGCTCGTCGAAGATCGCGACGACCTTGACGTTGGGGTGCATCGACAGGTTGTGGCCGAGCTGGCCCGACGGCGAGCGGAAGCCCGAGCGCGCGAGCAGGGCCGGGGTGTGGATCGCGCCGCACGCGGCGATGACCAGCCCGGCGCGCACCGCGATCCGGTGGCCGGTGCCCTTGACCGTGCCGTGAACGCCGGTCGCGCGCTTGCCGTGGCGGGTGATGTGATCGACCCGGACGTCGGCGTAGATCCGCGCACCGTAGTGCAGCGCGCGCGGCACGTAGCTGACCAGCGCGCTCTGCTTGGCGCCGGTCGGACAGCCGAACGCGCAGCGGTTCGAGCCGACGCAGTGGACCTGGTTGCGCAGGTTGCCGATCACGCGCCAGCCCTTGGCGTCGGCGCCCTTCTTGAGCAGCAGGTTGTCGGTGCCGATCGCCTCGGGATCCATCGGCGCGACGTGGATCCGGCGCTCGACGCGCTCGAAGTAGGGCTCGAGCTCGCGCGCGATGCCGGTCAGGCCGAGCTCGCGGTCCCAGCGCGCGAGGATCTTGTCCGGGGTGCGCCACGACATGCCGCCGTTGATCACGGTCGAGCCGCCGACCGTGCTGCCCTCCTGGTAGAGGATCGGCGGGTTGCCGAGCGCCGCGGTCGCGCCGCCGTCGCGGTAGAGCTGGCGGGTCATCGCCGAGCTGTCGGCGGTGAAGTCGCGGGTCTGGTAGTAGCTGCCCTCCTCGAGCACGATCACGTCGAACCCGGCCTCGGCGAGCTCGGCGGCCATGGTCGCGCCGCCCGCGCCCGAGCCGACGATCACGACGTCGGCGTCGAGCACGGCGTCGCCGTGGTGGTCCTTGCGGGTGAACACGTTGCGCGGCGGCGCGCCCTCGTGCACCGCGGGCCTCGCGGCCACCATCAGGCACGCTCCCGCTTGACCCGCACGCCGGGGCGCAGCGGATCGGGCGCGAGGATCTGCGCGTCCTGGCGGCGCACGTCGTCGCGGAACACGGTGAGCCGGCGCTCGGTGACCTCGGCGATCCAGGGCGCGGGCCCGTAGCCGACGCGCTCCATCATCTCGGGTTGCTCGTAGCACGACAGGCTCATCAGCTGGTTGATGCCACGCGACAGCTGGCGGTGCAGCGGGGTCGGACCGTGGAGCCAGCTCTCGTAGTAACGCTCGGCGCGGTCGCCGGTGAGCGCGCGGGCGCGCCGGGCGTGGCGCGGCAGCGCGCCGAGATCGTAGGCGACGAGCCCGAGGGCGAAGCCGCGGCGCAGCGCGCTCGGCGCGGTGCCGAGGGTCAGCGCCATGTGCTCGACGATCGCGTCGCCGAGGGGAATCGCCTCGGGCGGGCAGATCACCGGGACGAGCGAGCGCAGCACGGCGCGCGCGGTGCTCGAGTGCCGGTACGGCGTGTCGGCGGCCACGGCCTAGGCCTCCCCCAGCGCGCCGACCAGCTTGGCGTCGTGGCGCTCGAGGTAGTCGGCCATCAGCGTGCACGCCTCGTCGGCGTTGCCGGCCTCGATCAGGTCGAAGAACCGGGTGTAGACCGAGACGTAGTCGTCCGGCGGCCGGACCGCGAACCGCAGGGTCGACGCGGCGTCGAACCAGACGTCGGCGAGCCGGTTCAGCAGCCACAGCCCGGGCGTGAACTGCGCCGCCTCGACGATGATCCGCATCACCTCGAAGTCCTCGCGCGCGTAGCCGGGCTGGTCGCGCAACGACCACGCCCGCGCCATCGCCGAGCGCGCCGGGCTGGTGCCGCCCTTGGGCACGCGGCTGGCGGTCATCCGAATGACCTCGAGCGCGACCGCGCGGCGCATCGCGAGCACGTCGAGCAGCATCCGCACCACGTTGGGCTGGCCCTGCGCCGGCTTGCCGTAGCGCAGGTACGCGGCGAGCACCTCGATCGACCAGTCGCGGTACGGCCGGACGACCACGCCCGAGCCGCGGCGCGGCTCGACCAGGTTCCACTCGCCGAGCCGGCGCAGCGCCTCGCGCAGCGTCGGCCGCGACGCCCCGAGCTGGCGCGCGAGCTCGCGCTCGGCCGGCAGCCGCGTCCCGGACGGGTAGGCCCCGCCGACGATGTTCTTGAGCAAGGTCTCGAACACAGCGTCGATCGCGGTGACTTCGGTCGGCTTCGGTAGCGCCATGTGAAGGCTCCGTTGACTGGTAAGGCCAATCGCGCAATTGGTAAGACCAGAAGTGACCCCGGGTCAAGCGAAATTTGCCGAGAACGGTCGGGGTCGGGAGCTGCCCTGCGAGGCTCCGGGGATCTCGCAGCCAAGGCACGCAACGGCGTCCTGACCCGAGCGATACCGGTCCCGGTCGCGCGAGCGGTCGTCATCGGCAATCGCGACGGCGTCGAGGCGCGGGCGCGTGTCGCGCGGCCGCTTGCGGCGTCGTGCGCACATCTCGTCGTCGAGCGCGGCCGATCACCATAGCGCGAGCTGCCGGGAAGCGCGACCCGCCGGCGTGCGTGAGGCCGACGAGAAACCGCCCGTCATTACAGGCAGGTCGGCTTGACGCCCGCGGAGGTACGTCGCTAGCTTCCGATCCATGACCAAGGCCAAGGCAGGTGGAGAGCAACCGGTCGAGATCCCCGACACGCTCCCCATCCTCCCGCTGCGCAACTCGGTGTTGTTCCCCGGAGCGATCATCCCGATCGACGTCGGCCGGCGCAAGTCGGTGCGGCTGGTCGAGGACGCGATCGCCAAGGAGCGGCCGGTCATCGGCATCCTGACCCAGAAGGACGCGCGGACCGAGGATCCGGGGTCGGGCGACCTGTACATGGTCGGCTGCGCCGCGCGGATCCTCAAGGTCATCAAGCTCGCCAAGGACAACTTCTCCGTCATCCTGCAGGGCGTGTCGCGGTTCGAGGTCGCGACGTTCGACGGCGCGGAGCCGTTCCTCGCCGCCAAGGTCCGCAGCGTTCCGGATCCGACGTCGTCCGACGTCGAGCTCGACGCGCTGGTCATGAACCTCAAGGACATCGCCAAGCGCGTGGTCAAGCTGATGCCGGAGCTGCCCAAGGAGGCCGGCGCGCTGGTCGACAGCGTGACCGAGGCCGGCCACCTCGCGGACCTGATCACCAGCCACCTCGAGCTCGAGGTCGGCGAGAAGCAGGACGTGCTCGAGACCTTCGACCTCAAGACCCGGACCCGCAAGGTCCTGCAGTTCCTGTCGCGCCAGCTCGAAGTGCTCAAGGTTCGCGAGCGGATCAACACCCAGGTCCAGGAGGAGATGGGGCGCAACCAGCGCGAGTACGTGCTGCGCCAGCAGCTCAAGGCGATCAAGGAGGAGCTCGGCGAGCTCGATGACGGCGGCGGCGATCTCGACGAGTTCGCCGAGAAGATCACCAAGGCCAAGATGCCCGAGGAGGCCGAGAAGGTCTCGCGCAAGCAGCTCGACCGGCTCAAGGGCATGCAGCCGTCGTCGGCCGAGTACACCGTGACCCGGACGTACCTCGAGTGGCTCGTCGAGCTGCCGTGGTCGATCTCGACCGAGGATCACATCGAGCTGCCCGAGGTCCGGCGCTGCCTCGATGAGGACCACTACGATCTCGACAAGGTCAAGAAGCGCATCGTCGAGTACATGGCGGTGCGCAAGCTCAAGAACGACAAGAAGGGCCCGATCCTGTGCCTCGTCGGGCCCCCCGGCGTCGGCAAGACCTCGCTCGGCCGCTCGGTCGCGCGCGCGATCGGCCGCAAGTTCGGCCGGATCTCGCTCGGCGGCGTGCGCGACGAGGCCGAGATCCGCGGCCACCGCCGGACGTATGTCGGCTCGCTGCCGGGCCGGATCATCCAGGGCATCAAGAAGGCGGGGACCAACAACCCCGTGTTCGTGCTCGACGAGATCGACAAGCTCGGCCACGACTTCCGCGGCGACCCCGCGTCCGCGCTGCTCGAGGTCCTCGATCCCGAGCAGAACAGCTCGTTCAGCGATCACTACCTCGAGGTGACGTTCGACCTGTCCAAGGTGCTGTTCATCGCCACCGCGAACCAGCTCGACCCGATCCCGTGGGCGCTGCGCGACCGGCTCGAGATCATCGAGCTGCCTGGCTACACCCGCCAGGAGAAGAAGATGATCGCGCGCAAGTTCCTGGTGCCCAAGCAGCTCGACGACCACGGGCTGACCAGCGAGCGCTGCGAGATCACCGACGAGGCGATCTTCGAGATCGTCGACAGCTACACGCGCGAGGCCGGCGTCCGTAACCTCGAGCGCGAGATCGGCTCGGTGTGCCGCGCCGTGGCGGTCAGGGTCGCCGAGGGCCAGGCCAAGGACCACGAGACGATCGATCCCGCGATGGTCGAGGACGTCCTGGGGCCCAAGAAGTTCGTCAGCGAGGTCGCGGAGCGCGTCGGCGAGCCCGGCGTCGCGACCGGCCTGGCGTGGACCGCGGTCGGCGGCGACATCCTGTTCATCGAGGCGGCCCAGATGCCCGGCAAGGGCAAGTTGACCCTGACCGGCCAGCTCGGCGACGTGATGAAGGAGTCGGTGACCGCGGCGCTGTCGTTCGTCCGCGGCCGCGCGGCGGCGCTCGGCCTCGACCCCGGCAACTTCCTCGAGAACAAGGACCTCCACGTCCATGTCCCGGCCGGCGCCGTGCCCAAGGACGGCCCCTCGGCGGGCATCACGATGTACACCGCGCTGGTGTCGCTCCTGACCGGGGTGCCGGTGCGCCCCGACGTCGCGATGACCGGCGAGATCACGCTGCGCGGCAACGTGCTGCAGATCGGCGGGATCAAGGAGAAGCTGCTCGCTGCCCACCGGGCCGGGATCAAGCGCGTGATCATCCCGGAGCGCAACGTCAAGGATCTGATCGACGTGCCCGAGGAAGTGAAGCGGGAGATGGAGATCCTCAGCGTCAAGCGGATGGACGAGGTCCTCGCCTTGGCGCTCAAGGATCCGCCGCCGTCGATCATCGATCTGGCCAAGGCTGCCCAGCTCGAGACTCAGATCACGGCGTAGGCCGGACCACCGAGAAGCCCCCAGCAACGCGGCGCCAACGCGGCGGTTCTGTGGTTTGAGCGCACGCCGGGCTGCAGGGCGGCTCGTGCCCCCGGCCGCGCGCCGGAGGCATCGGCGCATGGCGGGCCGGCGCGGCCTGGGCGCGCCGAAACCACCGTAAATCCAGGCGCCCGCCTGATCAGGGAGAAATGCCGGCCCTGTCTTGACCGGCTGTTACGGGGTGCTTAGGTTGCCCAGCACACACATCAAGAATCGAGGCATTCACGTCATGGGCAAGATCATCGGCATCGACCTGGGCACCACCAACTCCGTGGTTGCGATCATGGAAGGCAAGGAACCCAAGGTCATCTCGAACGAGGAAGGCGCTCGCCTGACCCCCTCGGTGGTCGCCTTCGACGACAAGGGCGACGTCCTCGTAGGCCAGATCGCCCGCCGTCAGGCCATCACCAATCCCGAGAACACCGTGTTCTCGAGCAAGCGCTTCATGGGGCGCAAGTACAACGACAAGATCACGCAGGAGGAGCAGAAGCGTGTTCCGTTCAAGATCGTCTCGGCGCCCAACGGCGACGCGGCGTTCGAGATCCGGGGCAAGCGCTACTCGCCGCCCGAGATCGCCGCGCGCGTGCTGATGAAGCTCAAGCGCGCCGCCGAGGAGTACCTGGGCGAGCCGGTGACCGAGGCGGTCATCACCGTGCCGGCGTACTTCAACGATAGCCAGCGTCAGGCGACCAAGGACGCCGGCAAGATCGCCGGGCTCGAGGTCAAGCGCATCATCAACGAGCCGACCGCGGCCGCGCTGGCCTACGGCCTCGACAAGACCAAGGAGCAGCTGATCGCCGTGTTCGACATGGGCGGCGGCACCTTCGACATCTCGGTGCTCGAGGTCGGCGACAAGGTCGTCGAGGTCGTGTCGACCAACGGCGACACTCACCTCGGCGGCGACGACATCGACAACCGGCTGATGGACTGGCTGGTCGCCGAGTTCAAGAAGGACACCGGCATCGATGTCAGCAAGGACAAGATGGTGCTCCAGCGCCTCAAGGAGGCGTCGGAGAAGGGCAAGATCGAGCTGTCCAGCGTCCAGGAGACCGAGATCAACCTGCCGTACCTGACCGCTGACGCGACCGGGCCCAAGCACCTGCTGAAGAAGCTGTCGCGCGCCAAGTTCGAGCAGATGATCGAGGACATCGTCGCGCGCGCGATGGAGCCGTGCAAGAAGGCGCTGTCCGACGCCGGCAAGAAGGTCTCCGACATCCACGAGGTCGTGCTGGTCGGCGGCTCGACCCGGATCCCGATGGTCCAGGCCAAGGTCAAGGAGTTCTTCGCCCGCGAGCCCAACCGCAGCGTCAACGCCGACGAGGTCGTCGCGCTCGGTGCGGCGGTCCAGGGCGGCGTGCTGTCGGGCGACGTCAAGGACATCCTGTTGCTCGACGTCACCCCGCTGACGCTCGCGATCGAGACCCTCGGCGGCGTCGCCACGCCGATGATCCCGCGCAACACCACGATCCCGACCCGCAAGAGCGAGACGTTCTCGACCGCGGCGGACAACCAGTCGTCGGTCGAGGTCGTGGTCACGCAGGGCGAGCGCCAGATGGCCAAGGACAACAAGCTGCTCGGCAAGTTCCAGCTCCAGGGCATCCCGCCGGCGCCCCGCGGCGTGCCGCAGATCGAGGTCACGTTCGACATCGACGCCAACGGCATCCTGCACGTCGGGGCCAAGGACAAGGCGACGGGCACCGAGAAGTCGATCAAGATCGAGGCCTCGAGCGGTCTGTCCGAGGCCGACATCAAGCGCGCCGTCGACGACGCCGCGCAGCACGAGGCCGAGGACAAGACGCGCAAGGAGGTCATCGAGGCCCGGAACCAGCTCGATACCCTGGTCTACAGCACCCGCAAGCTGGTCCAGGAGAACTCCGCCAAGATCCCCGAGCCCGAGAAGCTGATGATCGACGAGGAGCTCAAGTCGGCCGAGGCCGTGCTGGAGAGCAACCGCGACGCGGACAAGCCGGACGAGCTGCGCGCCGCGTTCGAGAAGCTGCAGGGCTCGGCCCACAAGCTCGCCGAGGCCATGTACAAGCAGGCCGGCAGCGACGGGCAGGCCGGCGGTGAGGGCGCCGGTCCGCAGCCGGGCGGCGGTGGCGGTGGCGGTGGCGCCAAGGACGACGTGATCGACGCCGAGTTCGAGGACAAGTCGTAGTCCGCCCGGCGAGCACGGACACGCGAGGCCGGGTCAAGTTGCCCGGCCTTGGTCGTTTTCGGGTTCCGGCGTTTCGGGTGCCGGCGCTGGCAGCGGTGCCGCGGTGGCGACCGGCGCGGCCGGTGCGCCGCGGCGTGGGCGCCCGGTGCCCACCGCGGCGGGTGTGAGCCACTCCGACACCGCTGGCGCGGGCGGGCGCGCGGGTGGGCGCGAGCCGATGCGCTCCTCACCGGAGTCGCGGCTTCGCGTTTCGCGGCGCGCGTTGCATACTGACGAGCGATGCGTTGGCTCGCCCTCGTGGCGCTCGTGGCGCTCGCGGCGCTCGCGGCGGGCTGTGCCGAGCTCGGCGTGGTGAGTGACGGCACGAGCATCTCGGTCGGCCGGGCCAGCGGAGGCTACCTGATCGAAGGCTCGCGCCTGCCCGATCGCGGCGACGGGTTTGTCACCCGCGAGGTCTGGCGCGCCCGCGACAACCGGTTCGGCACCGACGAGCTGGTCGATCTCGTGGTCGGCGTGGCGCGGCGGATGCGGCGCGAGGTCCGCGACGTCCAGCTCGTGGTCGCGGACCTGTCGGGCCGCGGCGGCGGCGAGCGGGGGGCGTTCCATCGCTCGCACCAGAGCGGGCGCGACGTCGACCTGCTGTACTACATGCGCGACGCGAGCGGGCGCCCGTTCGAGCCCGACGCGATGCACGTGTTCAACGCCGCGGCGCGGGCGGTCGACGGCACCGGGATCACGATCGACATCCCGCGCACGTGGCTGCTGGTCCGCGAGCTGATCACCGCGCCGGAGGCGCCGGTGCAGTGGGTGTTCATGTACGAGCCGATCGCGCGCCGGCTGATCGAGTACGCGCAGCGCACCGGCGAGCCCGAGGCGCTGATCGCGCGGGCGCGCAAGACCGTCCGGCAGCCCGGAGACAGCGCACGGCATGACGACCACCTGCACGTCCGCGTCTACTGCTCGGCGGCCGACCGCGCGTACGGCTGCGCCGACCTGGGGCCGATGGAGATGCTGGCCGAGCGCCAGGCCGAGCCGTCCGCGGTCAACGCCCTGCAGGACGCGCTGGC
>DASWRS010000208.1:0-4237 GCA_036403075.1 Kofleriaceae bacterium | reverse complement strand
CGGCCGCGAGCCAGCGCCCGGGACGCAGGCCGAGCTCGGCGCGCTCGTCCAGGCGTGGATCGACACCGGCGCCGCGTGCCCTACCGAGGAGACGAAGCGATGATCAAGCTGACGGTCAACGGGGTCGCCCGCGAGGTCGAGGCCGACGACGACATGCCGCTACTCTGGGTGCTGCGCGACCTGCTCGGCCTCACCGGCACCAAGTACGGCTGCGGCGAGGCGCTGTGCGGCGCGTGCACCGTGCACGTCGACGGCCGCGCCGTGCGCGCGTGCGTGACGCCGATCCGCCGCGCTGCCGGCCACGCGGTCACGACGATCGAGGGCCTGTCCGCCGCCGGCGATCATCCGCTGCAGCGCGCCTGGGTCGAGCTGGGCGTGCCGCAATGCGGGTTCTGCCAGGCCGGCCAGATCATGTCGGCCGCCGCGCTGCTCGCCGAGAATCCGCGGCCCAGCGACGACGACATCGATCATTCGCTCGCCGGCAACCTGTGCCGGTGCGGCACGTACGTCCGGATCCGCGCGGCGGTGCGCAAGGCGGCGGGCTCGTGACGCGCGAGATCGCCGTCAGCCGCCGCGGCTTCCTCGCCGGCCTCGGCGCTGCGACCGCCGGGCTCGCGCTCGGCTGGCGCATCCTCGACGCCGGCGATGCCGCCGCGGACCCGGCGGTCGTGGTGGCCGCCGCCCCGGTGTTCGCGCCCAACCCGTTCATCCAGATCGGCGCCGATGGCGTGGTCACGATCGTCTGCCACCGCTCCGAGATGGGCCAGGGCATCCGCAGCTCACTGCCGGTGCTGATCGCCGACGAGCTCGGCGCCGATCCGGCCAAGGTCCGCGTCGTCCAGGGCGACGCCGACGAGCGCTACGGCGACCAGAACACCGACGGCTCGACCAGCATCCGCAACTTCTTCGAGCCGATGCGCCAGGTCGCCGCCACCGCGCGCGAGATGCTGGTCGCCGCCGCCGCGGCGCGCTGGCGCGTGCCCGCCGCGCGGCTCACCACGCACGACGACGCCGTGCACGATCCACGGACCCACAGGTCGCTGGCGTTCGGCGCGCTCGCCGAGGCTGCCGCGGCCCTGCCGGTGCCCAAAGCCGCCGCGCTCCGCCCGCAGAAGGAGCTGACCCACCTCGGCCGCGAGCTGCCGCTGCGCGACGGCGACGACTTCGTCACCGGCAAGGCGGCCTACGCCGCCGACGTCCGTGTGCACGGCATGCTGACCGCGGTGATCGCGCGCCCGCCGTCGGTGTTCGGCAAGGTCGCCAGGCTCGACGATCACCGTGCCCGCGCGGTGCCGGGCGTCCGCCACGTCGTGCCGCTGCCGGCGCTGGCTCCGCCGGCCGGCTCGCAGCCGCTCGGCGGTATCGCCGTGGTCGCCGATCACACGTTCGCCGCGATGCGCGGCCGCGCCGCGCTCGACCTCGCGTGGGACGCCGGCCCCAACGGCGACTACGACTCGCAGCGCTACACCGAGCAGCTGCTCGCGGCGGTGCGCGCCCCCGGCGAGACCGTGCGCAAGCTCGGCGACGTCGATCGCGCGCTCGCCGGCGCCGCCCGCGTGGTCGAGGCCGAGTACGTCGTCCCGCACCTGACCCACGCGCCGATGGAACCGCCGGCCGCGCTGGCCAGGATCGACGGCGACCGCTGCGAGGTCTGGACCTGCACCCAGGACCCGCAGGACGCGCAGGAGGCGGTCGCGAAGGCGCTCGGCATCCCCAAGCCCAACGTCACGGTGCACGTCACGTTCCTCGGCGGCGGCTTCGGCCGCAAGTCGATCCCGGACTACGCCATCGAGGCCGCGCTGCTCGCCAAGGCCACCGGCGTGCCGGTCCGCGTCCAGTGGTCGCGCGAGGACGAGATCCGCCACGGCTACTACCACACCCACAGCGCGCAGTCGCTCGCGGCCGGGCTCGACGCCGGCGGCAACGTCGTCGCGTGGCGCCAGCGCATGGCGTTCCCGTCGATCAGCGCGACGTTCGCGCCCGACAAGGCCCACCCGAGCCTGGGCGAGCTGTCGCAGGGCATCATCGATCTGCCGCTCGCGATCCCGAATGTCCTGTTCCAGACCGGCGCCGCGCCGCAGCACATCCGGATCGGCTGGATGCGCTCGGTCAACAACGTCCAGCACGCGTTCGCGGTCCAGTCGTTCATCGCCGAGCTCGCCGCCGCCACGCGGCGCGATCCGCGCGACATGCTGCTCGCCGTGCTCGGCCCCAAGCGCGCGCTCACCGCCGAGGACCAAGGCGTCGAGAAGCTCACCAACTACGGCGCGCCGCTCACCAAGCACCCGATCGACGTCGGCCGGTTCCACCGGGTCATCGATCGGGTCACCCAGGCCGCCGGCTGGGACACGGCGCAGCGATCCGGCCGCGCGCTCGGCCTGGCCGTCCACCGCAGCTTCCTCAGCTACATCGCCGTTGTGGCCCAGGTCGGCAAGGGCCCGCGCGGCGAGCCTCGCGTCGAGGAGGCCTGGATCGCCGCCGACGCCGGCACGATCGTCAACGCCGATCGGGTGCGCGCCCAGCTCGAGGGCGCGTTCGTGTTCGGCATGACCACCGCGCTGCACGCCGCGATCACGGTCAAGCGCGGCGCGGTGGAGCAGAGCAACTTCCGCGACTACCCGCTGACCCGGATCGGCGAGGCCCCGCGCCGGATCCACATCGACCTGGTCCCGAGCGACGGCCCACCGGGCGGCATCGGCGAGCCGGGCGTCCCGCCGGTCGCGCCGGCGATCCTCAACGCCGTGTTCGCCCTGACCGGTGAGCGCGTCCGGACCCTGCCGCTGTGGCGCGCGCCGGTCGTCGCCGGCTGATCAGTTCTTGAGCAGGTCCGGCGTGTCGAGCACCTCGTCGAGCGCGTCGACCAGGCTGACCAGATCGAGGTGCAGCGCGGCGTGGTCGGCGTCGACATCGACGTAGGCGGCCGACGCCTTGGCGGCCTCGTGGATCTGGTTGCGGAACGCCGCCAGGTTGGCCCGGTCCGAGCTCCGCGAGAACCACATCGTATCGTGAGGTGCGTGGAGCGCGTCGTCCTGGGCGGTCCAGCCGCGATCGAGGAGGCGGTCCTTGAGACGGTGCCAGCGAACGTCGTGCATGGCCTTCAGCTGTGCAGCCGGCATGCCCTCTGCCGGCTCAACGATCTCGGCGTTTACCGAGCAGTCCACGGATCGCCGACCGTGCGCCAATGCGCGGCAGCTGCGTCAACGAGCGCGCCAGCGCGATCGCCAGCTGGATCGGTGAGTCGCCGCGCGCCTCGAGCATCGTGCGCTGCCCGCTGGCGACGTCCTCCAGCGCACCCCGCGCGATCGTGCGTGAGCCGTCGCTGCGGATCTCGACCACCAGCCGCGCCACCACCGGCGGCTCGCCCTGCAGCTCCCCCGGTGGCGCGTGCACCAGCTCGGGCTTGTCGGGTTCCTTCACCGGTCCAGCGTAGCAGCAACGACGCGCCGCACCGCTTCGGGCGCCGCTCAGCGCTCGACGTCCCAGGCGATCGCCAGCTGCCGCTCCGCAGGGTACGACACCTGCCGCGATCCCTTGGGCGGGGTGAGCTGCGGCCAGAGCTCGCTGATCTCCTTGCAGGCGTGGGCGAGATCGCGTCCGATCGCGGAGCCGGCCTGCTGGAGCTCGGTGATGATGCCCCGGCGCACGTCGACCACCTGCACCGCCTGGGGCGGCAGGCTGCGGAGCACCGTGCGAAACGCCTCGAACGCGAGCTCGGCAATGACGCGCAGCGTGGCGGTGCTGGGCTTCTCGCGCAGCTCGAGGAAGATCAGCCGGCGCTGGTCGTCGTCGTCGATCGCGAACAGCGACGGCCGGACCCGGACCTCGACGTCGCCCCGCACCAGGTCGGCGGCGGGCGGCGGCGCGAGGTGCAGCGAGCGGTGGCCCTGGTAGTACATGTAGCGCTCGAGGACATCGGCGTTGTTGATCAGCTCGGTCCGCTGCGCCGGATTGGAGTACCGAGCTTCCTGGCGCATCGTGACGATCCGCGACTCGATCGCGTCGCGGCCGATCGAGCCGCTGTGATACGCCGCGATCGACGTCCGCGCCTCGGAGTAGAACCGCGCGCGCGCCACGACCTCGGGCGCGATGTACTTGCGCTCGCGAAGTAGCTGCAACCGAGCGGCCTCGTCCGATACGAGGTATTTGGCCATCTCACGTACCGAGAGTCTGATCATCTAAGCTGCTCCACTGTTCGGATATGAGCGACAGGAAATCAGGCGCGACGCCGCGCTCCGCC
>DASWRS010000207.1:0-14290 GCA_036403075.1 Kofleriaceae bacterium | reverse complement strand
GTGGTCCGGGCGGCGAGCGCGGTCGGCCAGCAGGCGAGCGCGGCGGTCCGGGCGGCGAGCGCGGTCGGCCAGCAGGCGAGCGCGGTGGTCCGGGCGGCGAGCGCGGTCGGCCAGCAGGCGAGCGCGGTGGTCCGGGCGGCGAGCGCGTCGGGCGTCCAAGTGGCGAGGGCGGGCGTCCAAGTGGCGAGCGGGGCCGGCCGAGCGGCGAGCGCGCGGTGCGGTCGTATGGCGAGCGCAGCGGTCGGCCGAGTGGCGAGCGCACTGGTCGGCCCGGCGGCGAGCGCGCGGTGCGGTCGTATGGCGAGCGCAGTGGTAGTAGCGAGCGCAGTGGTCGGCCTGGCGGCGAGCGCGCGGTGCGGCCGTATGGCGAGCGCAGTGGTCGGCCCGGCGGCGAGCGCGCGGTGCGGTCGAGTGGCGAGCGCAGCGGTCGGCCGAGTGGCGAGCGCAGCGGTCGTCCAGGCGGCGAGCGCGCGGTGCGGTCGTATGGCGAGCGCAGTGCTCGGCCGAGCGGCGAGCGCAGTGGTCGTTCAGGCGGCGAGCGCAGTGCTCGGCCGAGCGGCGAGCGCAGTGCTCGGCCGAGCGGCGAGCGCGCGGTGCGGCCGTATGGCGAGCGCAGCGGTCGGCCCAGTGGCGAGCGCAGTGGTCGACCAGGCGGCGAGCGCGCGGCGCGGCCGTATGGCGAACGCAGTGGTCGACCAGGCGGCGAGCGCGCGGTGCGGTCGTATGGCGAGCGCAGTGGTCGGTCGTATGGCGAGCGCAGTGGTCGGCCGAGTGGCGAGCGCAGTGGTCCGCCGAGCGGCGAGCGCAGTGGTCGGCCCGGCGGCGAGCGCGCGGTGCGGCCGTATGGCGAACGCAGTGCTCGGCCGAGCGGCGAGCGCGTCGGGCGTCCAAGTGGCGAGCGCAGTGGTCGGCCGAGTAGCGAGCGCAGCGGCCGACCGAGTGGCGAGGGCGATCAGGAGAAGCGGCGGGGATTCGGATCGCGTGTGCCTCGTGGTGGACGCAAATCGTAGCTCTTCGAGAGCTCGTCAACGCGCAGCGCAGCGAAGCGGGCTGGGCCCAGAGCGGAGATAGATTGCACGGCCGGGTGGTGGGTCGTCGGCGGGTCGTGGAGATGGCACGAACGACCATCTTGATACGGCCGTTAACGGACGGAGCGAGGGGCCCAGACCCGCGGCGCCAGCGCGCGTGTCGGCGTTCTGCTCGACGCCGTGACGGAGCGGTGGGCCAGGGCGCGGGGCGAGAGGCGGGGGCGAGGCCGCGGGCGAGAGGGCGCGGACGAGATGCCGGGGCAAGGCCGGGCGAGAGCCGCGGCGCCGCTGGCGCGGGGGCGACGGCCGGGCGTGGTAGCGTCGGGGGCGATGGAGCTTCGCGCGCTCACCGTGCTGGATTCGCTGCAGCCGCAGCTGACCGGTTTCCTGCAGACCGTGTGCTCGGGCTTCATGCCGCTCGAGGAGGAAGCCGCGCTGTTCATCGAGATCGCGCCCGGGATTGCGATCAACCAGCTCACCGATGCCGCGCTCAAGGCCACGACGTGCCGGCCCGGCATGCAGATCGTCGAGCGGGCCTACGGCATGCTCGAGCTCCACCACGACGACAAGGGCCAGGTCGAGGCCGCGGCCGACGCGATCGTGTCGCGCATGGGCGTGTCGCGCCACGAGCGAATCAAGCCGCGGATCGTGTCGTCGCAGATCATCACCGGCATCGACGGCAAGCAGAGCCAGCTGATCAACCGGATGCGCCACGGCGACATGATCATGTCCGGGCAGACGCTGTACATCCTCGAGGTCTACCCGGCGGCGTACGCCGCGCTCGCCGCCAACGAGGCCGAGAAGGCCGCCGACGTCCACCTGCTCGAGGTGATCACGTTCGGCGCGTTCGGCCGGCTGTGGCTCGGCGGGACCGAGGCCGAGATCAAGGCGGCAGTCGAGGCCGCGGAGGGTGCGCTGACCCAGCTCACCGGCCGCGACGCCAAGGGGTGAGGCGGCTCTGCCGGAACAGGCTGGCCTGGACTGGTGGTGGCCAGTACGGAATCCTCGCTGCCTGATCGGACGGTGGCGAAGATCGCCGCGTCTGCGCTGGTCGGTGGCGGACCTTGCTCGCGACCCTTCGATCCAGCACGGACACGCAGCCCGATCGACGAAACTCGCCGTTGTAGCAGGGGCCGTGCGAGGATCGCCGCGCTACAGTGAACCCGATGATCACGACGCTCCCCGCGGCGCTGCGCGCCCCGTTCTCGCCCGGCGGCGGCAACGCGATCGACGCGCAGACGGCGAGCCGGCTGCTCGGCATCGCACTCGAGGCCGGCGGCGACTACGCCGATCTGTACTTCGAGTTCCAGGTCGACGCGAACTACATCCTCGAAGAGGAACAGATCCGGACCCTCGGCCGCGCCGTCACCGTCGGGCTCGGCGTCCGCGTCACCAAGGGCGACGCCACCGGCTACGCGTACTGCGAGGACCTGTCGTGGGAGCGCATGGCGCACGCCGCGCGCACGGCGGGGCAGATCGCGATGGGCGGCGGCCACACGCCGGTCGCGATCGCGCCGCTGTCGTCGATCGCGCTGCCGAGCTTCTACGCCGTACCGACGCTGTCGCTGATGGTGTCGGCGCACGACAAGCTGGCGCTGCTCCGCACCGGCGACAAGGCCGCGCGCGCGTACGACCCGCGGATCATCAAGGTCCAGGCCTCGTTCTCCGAGGGCATCCGCGAGATCCAGCTGTTCACCAGCGACGGCCGGATGGCGTCGGACTTCCAGCCGCTGCTGCGGTTCAGCGTCAGCGTCGTCGCCGAGCACGACGGCAAGCGCCAGGGCGGCAACAGCAGCGGCGGCGGCCGCTACGGCATGGACTACTTCGCGCTCGCCGAGCGCGACGCCGCGGCGCACGGCCGCGAGGCCGCCCGGGTCGCGATCGCGATGCTCGACGCGCGCCCGGCGCCCGCCGGTGAGATGCCGGTCGTGCTCGGCCCCGGCGACTCCGGCATCCTGCTCCACGAGGCGGTCGGCCACGGCCTCGAGGCCGATCACAACCGCAAGCAGACCTCGAACTACACCGGGCAGATGGGCAAGCTCGTCGCCTCGACGCTGTGCACCGTGGTCGACGACGGCACGATCCCCAACTCGCGCGGCGCGATCAATGTCGACGACGAGGGCTACCCCAGCCGCCACAACGTGCTGATCGAGAACGGCGTGCTGGTCGGCTACATGCACGACCGGCTCAGCGCCCGGCACTACGGCGGCACGCCGTCGGGCAACGGCCGCCGCGAGTCGTTCCGTTCGATGCCGATGCCGCGGATGACCAACACCTCGCTGCTCGCCGGCAAGGATGACCCCGAGGACATCATCCGCAGCGTCAAGCGCGGGGTCTACGCCAAGCGGTTCTCCGGCGGTCAGGTCAACATCGCCAACGGCGATTTCGTGTTCTCGCTGTCGGAGAGCTACCTGATCGAGGACGGCAAGCTCACCGCGCCGCTCAAGGGCGTGAACCTGATCGGCAACGGCCCCGACGTGCTCCGGCGCGTCGACATGCTCGGCTCCGACTACGAGCTGTCCGACGGTATGTGGAACTGCGGCAAGGAGGGCCAGTACGTGCCGGTCAACGTCGGCACCCCGACGATCCGCATCGCGTCGATCACGGTCGGAGGCACCAAGGCATGACCACCACCGCCGGCGTCCAGGTCACCGAGGGTATGGTCAAGGAGCTGTGCGACATCGCCGAGCGCGCGGTCGGGATCGCGAAGCGGGCCGGGGCCGATGACGTCGAGGTCTACGTCCGCGACGTGGTCGAGCTGACCACCAAGGTCCGGCTCGGCGAGCCGGAGCTGGTCCAGCAGGCAGGCAGCCGCGAGCTCGTGCTGCGCGTGTTGCGCGGCGGCCGGCGCGCGGTGACCGTCACCAGCGACTTGCGGCGCGAGGCGCTCGAGGCGCTGTGCGCCGAGACCGTGACCCTGGCCGACCTCGCCGAGGTCGACGAGTGCGCGCTGCCGCCGGACCCATCGCTGCTCGCCAAGGACGTCCCGGATCTCGATCTCTACGACCCGCAGCTCGCGGAGGTCGACGTCGCCTGGGCGCTGCGCCAGGCGATCGCGGCCGAGTCGGCGGCGCGCAAGCACGACCCGCGGGTCACCAACTCCGACGGCGCGAGCTGGGGCCGCGGCCTCAGCGGCACGGCGTTCGCGACCAGCGGCGGCTTCGTCGGCGGCTTCCGCAGCAGCTACGCGTCGCTCGGCGTCGAGGCGCTCGCCGAGGACACCACGGATCCGACCAACCCCAAGAACCGCAACGGCGTCTGGTGGACCGGGTCGCGGTTCCTCGAGACGCTCGAGCCCGCCGAGTCGATCGGCATCGAGGCGGCGCGCCGCGCGATCGCGATGATCGGCTCGCGCAAGCTCGAGACCCAGGAGTGCGCGGTCGTGTTCGATGCGGAGATCGCCCGCGCGATCGTCGGCATGCTGTTCTCGGTGGCGAACGGCTCGTCGTTCTGGCGCAAGTCGAGCTACCTCCTGGGCCGCGAAGGCGAGGCGGTCGCGTCGCCGCTGGTCACGATCGTCGATGACCCGTTGATCCCCCGCGGCCCCGGCTCGCGGCCGTTCGATGGCGACGGCCTGCCGACGCGCCGCAACATGGTGGTCGAGCGCGGCGTGTTGTGTCCGGTGCTCTGCGACGTGTACAGCGCGCGCAAGCTCGGCCGGCAGACCGGGACGTCGTCCCGGGGGGTCGGCAGCAGCCCTGGCCCGACCACCTCGAACCTGATCATGCAAGCAGGGGCGATGTCGCGACAGGACTTGTTACGCAATACCCAGACGGGTCTGTACGTCACGAACCTGATGGGCTTCGGCTTCAACCCCGTCACCGGGGATTTTTCCCGTGGCGCACAGGGCTTCTGGATGGAGGGCGGCGAGCTGGCGTACCCGGTCAGCGAAGTGACCATCGCCGCGAATTTCGACGATATCTTGAAGCGGATCGACGCGGTGGCCGACGACCTGAAGCTCCGCACCACCGTTGCGGCGCCGACGTTTCGCGTATCGCAGATGACACTCGCAGGTACCTCCAAGAACTGAGCCTACATGCCCGAATTCGTTGGTTGGTTTGGAGTGTTTTGGTTGACTCGCATGACCCACAATGAAACGCTCTGTTCGTGTCGGTCGTAGCCAGTGCTGGAGGGCTACCCACCCGTCTTGGGAAGTACGAGATCCTCACGCCGCTGGCGTCCGGGGGAATGGCACGGATCTACATTGCGAGATCTACCGGGATCGGGAGCTTCGAGCGCCACGTCGTCCTGAAGATGATCTTGCCGGAGCGCGCACACGACGAGACGTCGGTGCAGATGTTCCTGGATGAGGCGCGACTCGCCGCGTCGTTGAACCACCAGAATGTCGCGCAGGTGTTCGAGGTCGGCAAGGAGGCCGGCATTCACTTCCTCGCGATGGAGTACGTGCACGGGCAGGACCTCCGTGCGCTGCTCGCCAAGGCCGGGAGTGCGGGGACGCGCGTCCCGCTCGAGCTCGCGCTGGCGATCGTGACCGGCGCCGCGGCCGGCCTCGATCACGCCCACGAGCGCCGCACCAGCGACGGCACGCCGATGGGCATCGTCCACCGCGACGTGTCGCCGTCGAACATCATGATCGGCTACGACGGTTCGGTGAAGCTGCTCGACTTCGGCATCGCCAAGGCGACGTCGCGGTCGGTCGAGACCCAGAGCGGCATCATCAAGGGCAAGTTCGCCTACATGGCACCCGAGCAGTGCCGCGGCCGCGACGTCGATCGCCGCAGCGACGTGTTCTCGCTCGGCATCATCCTGTACGAGGTCACGACCCAGCACCGCTGCTTCCGCGCCGACAGCGACTTCGACACGATGCACCGCATCGTCACCGGCGACATCGTGCGGCCGACGCGGCTGGTCCAGGGATATCCCCAGGCGCTCGAGGCGATCGTCCTGAAGGCGCTGTCGGTCGACGCCGCGCAGCGCTACCAGTCGGCCGGTCTGCTGCTCGAGGCGATCGAGAGCTACGCGGCCACGTCGCGGATGCCGCTGTCGACGGTGGCGCTCGGCCGGTTCATGCGCGACATGTTCGGCGAGGTCCAGGAACCGTGGCTGGCCGCGGGCCGGATCAGCCAGCCGCTCGCCGCCAGGGAACAGACGATCTCGAACACCAACGGCGCCGGGGACGAACCGCGGCTGCGGCCGTCGTCACCGATGCCGTTGCCGCCGCCGCCCCGGCCCGCGTCGTCGCAGGCGTTCCAGCGGCCGTCGTCGCCGTCGGCATCCTCGCCTGCGGCACAGCGGCCGCCGTCGGCGTCGTCGCCCGCGGTGCCGCGGCCCTCGACACCGTCGACACCGCCGCCGGCGTTCCAGCGGTCGTCGTCGCCCTCGGCCTCGTCGCCGAGTGCGCAGGCGCTGGGGCTGCCGCCGCAGCACGAGGAGGCGCCGCTGCACCTGCCGCCCGACCTCGCGCTCGATCTGCCCGGCCGCAGTGCTCAGCCGGGCCGCGATCTGTCGGGCCGCGATCTGCCGGGCCGCGATGCCGCCGCCGAGCCGGCCCCGGCGCGCAGCTATCCGTCGGCGCCGGGCTACGCGTCGCCCCAGCTGCCGCCGATGCCGCCGCAGCTGCCGAGCTCGCCCCAGGCGATCGCGCCGGCGACGCTCGGCATGCCGCTCGCGCCGCAGCTGTTCATCGATCACAGCAAGTCCGAGTCGGGCGTCGCCCACGGCGCCTTGCCGCTCGGCACGCAGCCGATCGCCACGACCCGGCGGGGCTACGCCAACGCACCGGCGATCAGCCCGAGCGAGCTGTACCAGCGCTTCGAGCCGCAGGAGCTCGAGGGTAATGTCTCGCTGCAGCCGAATAACCGGCTGCTCTACATCGGCCTGGGCGTCGTGCTCGTCGGCATCATCGTCCTGCTCGCGATCTCGATCATGGATGACTCCGACGACGCGCCCGCCCCGGCGCCCCCGGCCGCGGCGCCGAGCACGAGCCGCGGCGAGCCAGGGGCGGAGCGCGGGCCCCAGGTCGCGGCGGCCGCGCCGGTCACGCCGGTCCGGTCCTCGCTCAAGCCGGATGCAGTCAAGCCCGAGGCGTTCCGGTCCGAGGCGCAGCAAGCCGGAGCGCCGGCGAGTGGCCGCCATCCGGTGATCCACCTCCGCCTGGTCTCGACGCCCGCGGGCGCCGAGGTCCTGCTCGGTGGCAAGCCGCTCGGCACCACGCCGCTGGTCACCGAGATCGAGCCGCGCCGAGGCACCGAGGTGCTGACGATCCACCGCACCCGGTACCAGGACGTGACCGCGATCATCGATCTCGGCCGCGACTACGAACAGGCCGTGACCCTGGTGCCGATCGCCGAACCGGCGTCGCCGCGCGCCGCGCCCGACCACGACGCGCGGTCCACCGCGCGCGACAAGGCTCCCGGCCGCGACGCCCGGCACGCCGCGCCGGCCGCGCCCTCGGCGGCGAAGGAGCCGGATTGCCAGCCGCCCGACAAGATCAATCCGTTCGAGAAGGCGTGTCACGGCCACGTCTGCCAGCCGTGTCCCGCGGCCGCGCCGTGATCGCGCGCTGATCAGGCGCTCGCGGTCCCGCGCTCGATCTCGGCCGCGGGTGGTTCAATCCGTTCGAGAAGGCGTGCCACGGCCACGTCTGCCAGCCGTGTCCCGCGGCGGCGCGGTGATCGCGCGCTGATCAGGCGCTCACGCTCCCGCGCTCGATCTCGGCCGGCGGTGTTCGGCCTTGTCGGAGGCAGCTCGCGGCGATCAGGCGCCGTTCGCGCGGCTCGCGCGCATCAGGCGGCGATCTCGGGCACGCTGCCGTGCCAGATCAGCGGCGCGCCGGTGGCGTTGGCGACCTCCTCGGCGGACATCCCCGGCGCACGCTCGCGCAACACCAGGCCCCCGTCGGTCACGTCGATCACGGCGAGGTCGCTGACGATCGTGTGGACGCACGCGACGCCGGTCAGCGGCAGCGTGCACTCGCGCAAGATCTTGGGCGCACCTTCCCGGGTGGTGTGCTCCATCATCACGATCACGCGCCGGCTGCCGGCGACCAGGTCCATCGCGCCGCCCATGCCCTTGATCATCTTGCCGGGGATCATCCAGTTTGCGAGGTCGCCGCGGGCCGAGACCTCCATGGCGCCGAGCACGCTGACGTCGACGTGGCCGCCGCGGATCATCGCGAACGACTGCGCCGAGTCGAAGAACGCCGAGCCCTTGATCGTCGTGACCGTCTGCTTCCCGGCGTTGATCAGGTCGGGGTCCTCGTCGCCCTCGTAGGGGAACGGGCCGATGCCGAGCAGGCCGTTCTCGGACTGCAGCACGACGTCGACGCCGTCGGGGATGTAGTTGGCGACCAGGGTCGGCATGCCGATGCCCAGGTTGACGTAGAACCCGTCGCGTAGCTCGGCGGCGACGCGGCGGGCCATCTGTTCGCGGCTCAGGCGCGGCATGACTAGCTCCTCGCTCCCTGGCCCTGGCCGTGGCCGACCGCGGCGGCGCGCGGCCGGACGGTGCGCTGCTCGATCGGCTTGTCGTAGCCGGTGCCCTGGAAGATCCGCTGGACGTAGATCGACGGCAGGTGGACCTGATCGGGGTCGAGCTCGCCGACCTCGACGAGCTCCTCGACCTCGACGACGGTGACCTTGCCGGCCTGGGCGCACAGCGGGTTGAAGTTGCGCGACGTCTTGCGGAACACCAGGTTGCCCCAGCGGTCGCCGCGCCACGCCTTGACGATCGCGAAGTCGCCGCGGATCGCGTGCTCGAGCACGCAGCGCCGGCCGTTGATCTCGCGGGTCTCTTTGCCCTCGGCGACCTGCGTGCCGTAGCCGGTGGGCGTGTAGAACGCCTCGATCCCGGCGCCGCCGGCGCGCAGCCGCTCGGCCAGCGTGCCCTGCGGACACAGCTCGACCTCGAGCTGGCCCGACAGGAACAGCTGCTCGAACACCTTGTTCTCTCCGACGTACGACGAGATCATGCGCCGGACCTGGCCCTGCGCGAGCAGGATGCCGAGGCCCTTGTCGGTCGTGCCGCAGTTGTTGGACACGATGGTCAGGTCCCGGGTCCGCTTGCGGGCGAGCTCGCGTATGCAATTCTCGGGGTTGCCCGACAGGCCGAAGCCACCGGCCAGGATCACCGCGCCGTCGCCGACGTCGTGTAGCGCCGCCTGCGCATCCGGGTAGACCTTGTTCATCGAGTATATCCTTACCGCTGGCGGCGATGGCGATCATCACGTTGACCACCGATTTCGGCACCGCCGACGGCTATGTCGGGGCGATGAAGGGCGTCATCGCGCGCCTGGCGGGGAGCCCGGCGCCGGCGATCGTCGATCTCGCCCATGACATCCCGCCCGGCGACATCGCCCACGCCGCCTGGGTGGTCGCGACGTCGACCCCCGAGTTCCCGCTGGGCTCGATCCACGTCGTGGTCGTCGATCCGGGTGTCGGCGGCGCGCGCCGCGAGGTCGTGGTGCGCGCCGGCGGCCGGTGGTACGTCGGGCCCGACAACGGCGTGTTCGCGTACGTCGCCGAGCGTGCCGCCGAGGCCTGCGCCGCCTACGCGATCGAGAACGAGCGGTTCCGCGCCGAGCGCGTCAGCCGGACGTTCCACGGCCGCGACGTGTTCGCGAGCACCGCCGCGGCGATCGCGTGCGGCGAGGACGCCGCGGCCGCGGGGCCCCGGATCGAGCTCGCCGGCCGGCTGCCGTGGGGCCGGCGCGAGCCCGAGCTCGGCCGCATCGTCCACATCGATCGCTTCGGCAACCTGATCACCGACCTGCCCGAGGCCGAGGCCGGCGGTGCGGTCGCGGCCGCGGGGCAGACCCTGCGGCTGGTCGGGACCTACAGCGATGTCGCGCCGGGCGAGCTGCTGGCGTACATCGGCTCGGCCGGCACCGTCGAGATCGCCGTGCGCGACGGCCGCGCCGACCGGCGCCTCGCGCTCGCCCGCGGCGCGCTGGTCACGCCGGTCCCGGCGGATCCGCCGCGAGGGCCGTACCGATGAGCGCAGGATCGCGACGGCCTCCCGGGCCGCCGGGCGCGACGCGCGGAGCTGCGAACGGCGCCGCGAGGCCACCGCGAGGCGATCCGGACGGCCCTGGACGCGAGGCCGCGGAGAACCGGAGCGAGAACCGGAGGCGAGAACGAGCGGTACCCGGGCCGCGCGGCGCGACCCGTGGTGACCCCGGCTCGCCGGCCGCCGGTGGCGACACGCTCGAGATCGACATCGCGTCGCTCGCGGCAGGCGGGGACGGCGTCGGCCGCGACGCCGGCGGGCGGGTGACGTTCGTGCCGCGCGCGGCGCCGGGCGATCGCGTGCGCGTGCGGATCGTGCACGCGACCTCGTCGTTCGCGCGCGGCGAGCTCGCCGAGATCATCGCGCCCGGTGCGGCGCGGGCCGAGCCGCCGTGCCCGCACTTCGTCGCCGGCTGCGGCGGCTGCCAGTGGCAGCACGTCGCGCGCGCCGAGCAGCTGGCCGCCAAGCAGGCGATCGTCGCCGGCGCGCTGCGCAAGCTGACGGGCGTGCGCATCCACCCGATCGCCGACCCGGCCCCGGCGCTGGGCTGGCGGCGGCGCGCCCGGTTCCACATCGAGCGCGGCCGCGCCGGGCTCTACGCGCTGGGCTCGCACCGCGTGCTGCCGATCGACCACTGCCCGCAGCTCGAGCCGGCGCTCGACGCGGCCTACGCCGCCGTGGCCGCGGCGACCCCGCCCGACGGCGAGCTCGCGCTGGTGCTCGCCCACGACGGCCGGATCGCGGTCGCCACCGAGCGGGCGTGGCGCGGCGCCGCGCGGCTCGTCGGGCGCGCCGGGATCGCCGGCGTGCTCGCCGGTGACGTGGCCCACGGCGACGTCGTCCTCGAGATCGAGCCCGGCCTCGCCGGCGGGCCGCTCGACTTCGCGCAGGCCAGCCGCGCCGGCAACGCGGCGCTGGTCGCGCAGGCGCGCGCGGCGCTCGGCCCCGGTCCGGGCCGGCTGCTCGAGCTCCACGCCGGCGCCGGCAACTTCACGCGCGGCTTTGCCGCCGACGGCTGGGACGTGACCCCGACCGACGCGGCGGCCCCGCCGTCGCCGCCGACGGGCTTCGTCCTGGGCCCCGCCCGCGACGTCCTCGCGCGGCTCGCCGGATCCTGGGACGCGATCGCGCTCGACCCGCCGCGCACCGGGACCGCCGACGCGATCGAAGGCATCCTGCGCGCGGGGCCGCGCACGATCGTGTACGTGTCGTGCGACGTCGCGACGCTCGCGCGCGATGCGGCGCAGCTCACAGGCTACGCCGCCATGGACGCGTGGCCGCTCGACATCATGCCCCAGACCGCGCACGTCGAGGTGGTGATGCGACTGCAACACACGTAGGATCTCCGGCGGTGCGCCACCTCGTCGCCTGGCTCGATCGGCTTGCGCGCGCGAGCCGGCTCGCGCGCTCGAGGCTCGCGCTCACCGCCCGGCTCGCGCGCTCGGCGCTCGCGGGGCTCGGGCTGGTCGCGGTCGGCGCGGTCGGCGCGATCGGTGCCCTCGGTGCGCTCGGTGCGCTCGGGGCGCTCGCGGCCTGCGGCAACCCCGCCGCCGCGCCGCGCGATGCCGGCGGGGCTCCCGTCGCCCCTGACGTCGCCCCGCCGATCGACGCCGCGCCGGATGCCCCGGACGCCTCGCCGTTCGATGCGCCGCCGGGCATGCCCGATCTCCAGTTCGTCGACACCGAGATGGCGAGCAGCGTGCTGGTCGCTTCCGGGTTGTTCCGCGACGGCGACTGCGAGGTCATCGAGGGCTGCGTCGGCGCGTCCGGCACGCGCACGCTGGTCCGGTTCGACACCGTCAGCGCCAACCGCGGCACCGCGGACGTGTTCGTCGGCGTCCCACCCGCCGACGGCGTCAGCGATGCGGTGTTCGAATGGTCGCCCTGCCACATGCACCACCACGTCCGGAACTACGCCCGCTACGAGCTCGTCGATGCGGGCGGCGTCGTGCTCACCGCGCGCAAGCAGGCGTTCTGCCTCCAGGACACCCAGCCGGTGCAGCCTGGGATCCCGTCCTCGGGGTACTCGTGCCAGCGCCAGGGCATCACGCGCGGCTGGGCCGACGTCTACAGCAGGTATCTGCCGTGCCAGTGGATCGACGTCACCGACGTGCCATCGGGCACGTACACGCTGCGCATCGTGGTCAATCCGACGCGCATGCTGCCCGAGTCGAACTACGACAACAACGTGTTCACGACGACCGTGCGGTTCTGATCGGCGCGCCGAACTGCGCGGGCGGCGAGTGGAAGACCCGGAGCGCCCGTGCGCGCTCGAGGCACATGCTATGTTCCAGACATGGTCGCAGCGCTTCCAGTGGCAACGGAAACGCCGCCGCACCACGAGCAGCGCTTCGTGCTTCAGGGCGTGCCGTGGTGGACCTACGTCGCGCTCCGCGATGCGCTCGACGACCATGCCGGCCTGAAGCTGACGTATCTGGAAGGAACGCTCGAGCTGAGGAGCCCGTCGCTGCTGCACGAGGATGCCAAGACGATCATCGCGCGCCTGCTCGAAGCCTGGGCGACGGAGAATCGGGTCGACCTCCGGGGTTTCGGCTCCACGACGTTTCGTCGGGAGGCGAGGCAACGCGGGCTTGAGCCGGACGAGTGTTACAAGCTCGGCAAGCTCGCGGAGGATGCGGTTCCCGACATCGCGATCGAGGTGATCGTGTCGAGCGGCACCGTCGACAAGATGGCGGTGTATGCCGGCCTCGGCGTCACCGAGGTCTGGGTCTGGCGTCCAGGCGCCGCGGCGCTCACGGTGAACCGCCTGGTCGATGGCGCCTACCAGCGCCGCGAGCGCAGCGAGGTGCTGCCGGCGCTCGACCTTGGAGAGCTGGCGAGGTTCGTCCAGCCGGGCGAGAACCAGACCGAGCTGGTGAGGGCGTACCAGGCGATCCTGCGCGGTCGCTGAACGCGCGGCGGCTCGCGCGCGAGCTCAGGCCGCGTCGGGGTTGGAGACGCTGGTCGGCGTCTCGCCCTTGGCGCGCAGCACGGCGTGGATGATGTGGCGCTGGTCGGCCTCGGACGCGAACCAGTCGCGCGGGAACGCCATCGCCCGGTCGCCGAGCTCGATGATCAGCACCGGGCCGGTGTGGTTCCACGGCACCGCGCGGCGCAGGAAGTAGATCGCGGTGATCTCGCTCGGCGCGACCACGACCGGCCGCGGCTTGCACGGACCGCGCGGCAGCGTGACCTCGCGATCGGACACCACGACGGTGCCCGGGGGCTGGAGCACGGTCCGGAGCAGCTGCCACGCGTGGTAGAGGCCCATCGCGAGCAGGAAGATCCCGAACCACACGCCGACGGTTCCGAGGCCGCGGATCAGAAGCCCGCCGAGGATCAGGCCGGCGATCGTCCAGCCGATCGAGCGCTGGCGCGAGACCTCGAGCTCGATCCGCGTCGGCCGGCTGGCCTTGCCCGCGGGAGCGCGCTCGGCCGGCTCCGGCGGCCCGGCGGCAGCGGGGTTCGCCGGATCAGGCGCGTCGCCAGTCACGGGTGAGCTGTCCGACACGGGCTTGGATCTCATCGAGGGCGACATGACAGAGCCGCCGCGCGGCGACGACCTCCTGACCATCTACCACGACGTCGGTAACAGCGCGAGGCGACAGCGAATACACCACGTTCTTTTCCAGCGCCTGGACCGGCCAGAGCGACGGATCGTCGAGATCGAGGGCGACCAGGTCACAGCGGTGGCCCGGGGCGATCCGCCCGATCGGCAGCCGCAGGACCTCGCCGGCGGTCCGGGTGCCGAGCGCGAAGCAGGTCTCGGCGTCGATCGCCTGGCCGTCCGTGCGATGGACCTTCTGGAGCAGCGCGGCCATCCGCATCTCGTCGAACACGCTGACCCGGTTGTTCGAGCAGCCGCCGTCGGTGCCCAGGCCGACGCGGACGCCGTGGGCGACGAGGTCGACCAGATCGGTGACGCCGTCGCCCAGGAACATGTTCGACCCCGGGCAGTACGCCAGGCTGGCGCCGCGCTCGGCCAGGACCGCACGCTCGCCGGCGTCGAACCAGCAGCCGTGGACCGCGATCATCTGCGACAGGTCGACCGGCAGCTGTGCCACGGCGTGGAGCGGCCGGGCGCCGAACCGCTCGAGCGACTGGTCGACCTGGTACTGCTCCTCGGCCAGGTGGATGTGCCACGGCACGCCGGCGTCACGCGCGCAGCCGGCGCCGGCCTCGATCATCGCCGGGCTCGCGCCGTGCTGGCTGTGCGGCGCGGGCTGGACCGAGACCAGGAACCGCGCGGGGTCGTGGTAGCGGCGGGCGAGGGCCTCGAAGTGCGCCACCGCCTG
>DASWRS010000206.1:0-24881 GCA_036403075.1 Kofleriaceae bacterium | reverse complement strand
CCGCCGGTCGCCTTGAGGGTCTCGAGGATCGCGTAGCGCTCGAGCTCGCGCAGCGTCGCGCCCGGGACGATCGGCATGCCGCTCGGCGTGACCCGCGGCCGGACGTTGGGCGGCAGGTGGCGCGGCTCGATCGTCGGCCCGCTCGCGAGCACGACCGAGCGCTCGACGGCGTTCTCGAGCTCGCGCACGTTGCCCGGCCAGTCGTAGGCCATCAGCAGCTCCATGGTCTCGGGCGTGAAGCCCTCGACCGGCTTGGCGTTCTCCTTGGCGTAGCGATCGACGAAGAACTTGGCCAGCGCCGGGATGTCGCTCTTGCGATCGCGCAGCGGCGGCATCTCGAGCGCGACGACGTTGAGCCGGTAGTACAGGTCCTCGCGGAACCGGCCCTTGGCGACCTCCTCGACCAGGTTGCGGTTGGTCGCCGCGATCACGCGGACGTCGACCCGGATCGTCTGGTTGCCGCCGACCCGCTCGAACTCGTGCTCCTGGAGGAAGCGCAGCAGCTTGACCTGGATCGTCTGCGAGATCTCGCCGATCTCGTCGAGGAACAGCGTGCCGCCGTCGGCGAGCTGGAACCGTCCGTCCTTGCGCGTCATCGCGCCGGTGAACGAGCCCTTCTCGTGGCCGAACAGCTCGCTCTCGAGCAGCGACTCGGCGAGCGCGGCGCAGTGCAGCTTGATGAACGGCCCGACCCCGCGCGGCGAGCGCTGGTGGATCGCGTTGGCGACCAGCTCCTTGCCGGTGCCGCTCTCGCCGGTGATCAGCACGGTCGCGCGGCTCGGCGCGACCTGGTCGACGACCTCGAACACCCGCTGCATCGGCGGGCTGATCCCGACGATGTTGCCGGGCGCGACGCGCTCGCGCACCCGCTGGCGCAGCTGGCGGGCCTCGCGCCGGACCGCCTGGTTGTCGAGCACCTTGGTCAGCACGACCAGGAGCTCCTCGAAGTTGAGCGGCTTGGTCAGGTACTCCGCGGCGCCGGCCCGCATCGCGTCGATCGCCGACTGCACCGCCCCGAACGCGGTCATCACGATGATCCCGGTGACCTCGTCGGTCGCGCGGATCTTCTTGACCAGCTCGATGCCGTCCATCCCCGGCATCTTCAGGTCGGTCACCACGATGTGGGGCGCGAACGACTCGTACTTGCCGAGCGCCTTGAATGCGTCGGCCGCGGTCTCCACCTCGTAACCCTCGTCCCGCAAGAGCTCCGCCAGGGCAGTCCGTGCGTTCGCTTCGTCATCCACGACCAGGATTCGACCCAAGCGGCTCATGCTCGCCACCTCTAGCGACGATCGTGCCAGCACAATCCGCGGCGTTGCGCGTGACTTCGTGCAAATTCCGCGTCGGCGGCGCAACGCGCGCAAACGATGCGCGATCCCGGCGCCTCGCCGGGCTCAGCGCGCCAGCATGCGCAGGATCGTCGCGACTGCCCCAGGTCGAACCCGCCGTCCGCGGTTTACTTCAGGAGCCGCCGGCGGCTCGTACACCTGGTCGTGCGGACCTTGCTGCAGCGACTCAGGCCTGCGGCGGCGCGACCAGCGCCAGCTCGGTGTAGCGCTGCTGGTCCGCGCTGTAGATCCACATCGTCTGCGTCCCCGACGGCGTGCGGTACAGCAGCGCGCCCGGCAGCAGCGTCACCGTGCCGGTTCGCGCCCGCTCGCCGCGGTGGTCCTCGACGACACCCTGGAACAGCGGCGCGAGCACGCCACCGGCCACGCCGTACAGCACCAGCCAGGTCGACGATTCGCGGTGGCCGCCGGTCGTCACCGCCAGCGCGATCACCGGCCGATCGATGTGCGCATCGCCGGCCGCGATCGCCTCGACCTCGTCGGCCGAGCCCTGGCACGGCAGCGCCGTGGCCGACGCGATCAGCCGTCCGCGGGCGTCGAGCACCAGCACGCCCTGCGTGAACGACGCGAGCACCTCCTCGGCGCCGCGCGGCGCGACGACATCGGCCGCGATCGACAGCCCGCCATACGCCGCCGCGCTGCAGCTGGCATCGGCCTCTCGCCATCGCGCCATGCGCCCGACCACGTCGGGCACCGGCTCGGCGGTCTCGGCCCGGCTCGCAAAGCCGTGCAGCCAGGGCAGGGCCGACGTTTCCTCGGCAGTATCCGCGGCTGCCGCTGGAGCCCCCACCGGCCTGGCGCCCATCGCAGCCAGCGCGCCGGCGCTGACTGCGAGCGCGAGTGGCGCGGCCGAAAGCTTCACCCCTATCCAGAAAGCAACTTGCGTTCCACCCTGGGCGCCGGCGCTCCCGGCGGGGATGCGCTCGCCCTGCGTGCTCCGGCGTCGAAGGGCGCGGGAAGTGCGCGAGTTCCTCCTACGACGATTTGCGGCCTGTGGCCGCGCCGCACGATCGGCCGCGAACACGTATGCAGGATTCCCTGTGCAGGATGCGTTGCGCACGAGCACCCGTCGACCGGATCGCCGCCACGCTCGCGTCCGGGCCGTCCGGGCCGTCCGCTGGGTCAGCCGCCGCCTTGCAGCCACTCCGCGAGCGCCTCGTCGGCTTCCTTGGCGGCGACCAGCCGCTCCACCGCCTCGGCGATCGAGCCCGCCGGCTCCTCGGGCGCGGCGCGCAGCGCGACCGGCCCGCTGCCGTCCACGGTCGTGCGGCTCGTCAACGCACTCGGCGCCGTGCCACGAGCCATGCGCACGCGCGTCTCCGGGGGCCGGCCATCGTCATCCATGGGTCACACCATCGCCGATCGGACTGACATGTTCGGGCCGAGCTTACCGGAGCCTCCGCGGCCGGTGCCATACCCACCAGCAGGTATATCCCTACCCTAGCCGTAGAGCTGCTTCACGTAATCGGGACCGTACCAGCGCTCGAGCTCCTCGAGCGTCTCCGCCGTGTCCTGCACTGACTTGATCAGCGTCGCGTGCGACGGCAGCACCTCGGGGCGCCAGGTCTCCGGCTTCCACAGCGCCGACCGCATGAACGCCTTCGCGCAGTGGAAGAAGATCTGCTCGATCTCCACCACCAGCGCCAGCTTCGGCCGGTGGCCCTTCACGACCATCCGGTCGAAGAACGGCGCCTCGCGGACCAGCCGCGCCCGGCCGTTGATCCGCAGCGTGTCGGTGCGGCCCGGCACGAGGTAGATCAGCCCGACGTGCGGATTGGCGAGCACGTTGCGGAAGCCGTCCGCCCGGCGGTTCCCCGGCCGCTCGGGGATCGCCAGCGTCGCGTCGTCGACCACCAGCGTGAACCCGGGCGGATCGCCCTTGGGCGACACGTCGCAGCTGCCGTCGGCGCCCGCCGTCGCGATCAGGCAGAACGGCGACGCGGCCAGCCAGTCGCGGTCGCGGTCATGCAGCCGCACCCGCTCCTTGGTCACTGCTCGCGGCATCGGCGCGCCCAGCAGCTCGCGCAGCTCCGCCTCCGACGTGATCTCGTCCCAGCCCTTGGGGTCGCTCATGATCCCACCGTAGCGCAAACTCGCCGCCGCGTTCACGGCATCTCCGGCGCGCGCCGGGTGGAGTATAAGACCTCGTGTCCCCCGAGCCGACCGAGCCCACGGCCCACCGCCCGACGACGCCGGCTCCGGCTCCGGTTCCGCCTCCGGCCCGGTCGTCGTCGAACGTCGCGACCGTCCTCCGTGTCGCCAGCGGCAACTTCCTCGAGATGTTCGACTTCTTCCTGTTCGGCTTCTACGCCACGAACATCGCCCGGGCGTTCTTCCCGGCCGACAGCGAGTTCGCCTCGCTGATGCTCACCTTCGGCACCTTCGGCGCCGGCTTCCTCATGCGCCCGCTCGGCGCGATCTTGCTCGGCGCCTACGTCGACCGCGTCGGCCGCCGCCGCGGCCTGATCGTCACGCTCGCGATCATGGCCGCCGGCACCGTGCTCATCGCCTTCGTCCCCGGCCACGCCACGATCGGCGTCGCGGCGCCGCTGCTCGTCCTCACCGGCCGCCTGCTCCAGGGCTTCTCCGCCGGCGTCGAGCTCGGCGGCGTCTCGGTCTACCTGTCCGAGATGGCGCCTCCCGGCCACAAGGGCTTCTACGTCAGCTGGCAATCCGCCAGCCAGCAGCTCGCCATCGTCACCGCCGCCGCGCTGGGCTACGCCCTCAACGCCTGGTTCGCCCCGGCTGACATCGCCGCGTGGGCCTGGCGCGTCCCGTTCTTCGTCGGTTGCCTGATCGTCCCGATCATCTTCGTCATCCGCCGCTCGCTGCGCGAGACCGCCGCCTTCCTCGCCCGCCGCCACCGCCCCGATCTCGCCGAGGTCCTGCGCTCGCTGGGCGCGCACTGGCTCATCGTCCTCGGCGGCATGCTCCTCGTGGTCATGACCACGGTCAGCTTCTACCTCATCACGATCTACACCCCGACCTTCGGCCGCACCGTCCTCAAGCTCAGCGCCACCGACAGCCTGCTCGTCACCCTCTGCGTCGGCGTCTCCAACTTCGTCTGGCTGCCGGTCATGGGCAGCCTCTCCGATCGGCTCGGCCGTCGCCCGCTCCTCGTCGGCTTCACCGCGCTCACCGTCCTCACGTCCTACGCCGCCGTGTCCTGGCTGGTCGCCGCCCCGAGCTTCGGCCACATGCTCCTCGTCGAGCTCTGGCTGTCACTGCTCTACGGCGGATACAACGGCGCGATGGTCGTCGCGCTGACCGAGGTCATGCCCGACCACGTCCGCACCGTCGGCTTCTCGCTCGCGTACAGCCTCGCCACCGCCCTGTTCGGCGGCTTCACCCCGGCGATCTCGACCTGGCTCATCGATGCCACCGGCGACCGCGCCGCCCCCGCCCTGTGGATGACCTTCGCCGCGCTCGCCGGCCTCGCCGGCACCTGGATCCTCTACCGCCGCGGCTCGCCTGCCGCTGCACGGGCCGCCGCCCCGGCGCGCTGACGCCCCGCCCGCCGGCTCCGCGCAGCGTCACACGCGGCCGCCCCGGCCGGCCGCTCCGGCAGGCCTCGGCTAGCCTTCCAGCAACCCTCAGCCCCGGAGCATCGCCGTGACCGACCATCGTGATCCCAGCGCCCCTCGCTTCCACTACGCCCGCGTCGCCCCCGGCGGCTACCAGGCGATGCTCGGCCTCGAGTCCTTCCTGCACGGCTGCGGCCTCGAGCCGCTGCTGATCCATCTGCTCAAGCTGCGCGTCTCGCAGATCAACGGCTGCGCGTTCTGCATCGACATGCACTGGAAGGACCTCCGCGCCCTCGGCGAGACCGAGCAGCGGCTCTACGCCCTCGACGCCTGGCACGAGTGCCCCTGGTACACCGCCCGCGAGCGCGCCGCCCTGCGCTGGGCCGAGGCCGTCACCCGGCTCTCCGACGGCCACGTCGCCGACGCGGTCTATGACGACGTCAGCCGCCACTTCGACGAGCAAGCCATCGCCAACCTGACCTTCGTGGTCGCGACCATCAACGCCTGGAACCGGCTCGCGATCGCGTCCCGCACCCCGCCCGGCACCTACCAGCCCGCCAAGCCGCCGACGTAGCCGCCGATCACAGATACAGATGCCTCGAGAACCAGACGAAGCTGGCGTTGGTCACACACGCGTCGGCCACCGTCAGCTCACGAGGCAGGTATCCCGACGGCAGTGAAAACCGGCCTGGGCGGTCCACACCATGGTTCACCGCGGTGCTGAGCCACTGCATGTGCTCGTCGACCGGGATGTCGTCTCTCAGCCACAGCTTGACGATGCCCTCGTTCTTGACGAGGTCTCCTGCGAGGTCGTGCGCGAACCCGGCGCCGCAGGCCACGTCGTCGGCCGCCCATGGCTCCCCACGTCTGGGCAGAAAGCCGCATTCGCGCATCACATCCAGCCCCACGATCGTCGCCTCGTGATCGAGCAGCCCCCTCGCGGCATCGAGCTCGGCGTCGATCATACCGTACTTGAACAGCGTGCCTTCGACGATCTCGGGATGCCGCAACACGGCACCTTCGGCGAGCCAGCGGCCCGCCAACCGCCGGAGCGACTCCCCGGTGGTCTCCGGCGACGTGATCGTGACCCGCTGGCCGATCAGCTCCGGCAGCTCGCGGTACCGGAGGCCATGCGCCACGCGGTACAGCGCCCGCCACGTCGCGACCTCGGTCGTCTCGG
Organism: Kofleriaceae bacterium; assembly: GCA_036403075.1. Classification (GTDB taxonomy): domain Bacteria; phylum Myxococcota_A; class Polyangia; order Haliangiales; family Haliangiaceae; genus JABFXX01. Next base: position 18,828 of record DASWRS010000206.1, on the reverse strand, counting down.
CCGTCATGTCATTCCGCTCCCGGCGCCAGCTCTACCAGCTGCCCTCCGGAGCGCCAGCGCTCCTGCGCGGGCCCCTCGCCCCGGCCGCGTCATTCGCAGCGGCCGCCTCGGCCGTCAGCCGGCCGCGTCGGCGGCGACCTGGCGCGTCGGCGGGCCGCCGTGTTCCAGCGGTCTCACTCCGTCCGCAGCACGAGCTTGCTCAGCCACTGCCGGCAATTGAAGCATGCCGATCGGCCGGTCCAGCGCGCCTTGGGCGCATTCCAGGTGAAGCAATACCAGACCAGATCGTCCTCTGCCGCTCCCGCCGTCAATGCCTGCTTCATGCAGTCGACCTCGGCGCAGACGTCGACCGCCCATTCCTCGACCTGGTGGACGCCGCCCAGCAACGCGGTCATTCGTAAGTGACTCTGTTGCTGGTGATGGCCAAAGCCAGAGTGCCCGATCCAGTAACTATGGGCAGGCGCACTCACCAGCACGAAGCACGCCACCGTCTTGCCGGTGTGCTGGTCGGGGCCCTGGGGATGTCGCCGGGTCTCCGCGAACGCCTCGGCCATCGCCTTCGACCGCGCCCGCGAGATCTGTCGCGCGCGCGTGTCATCGCTGGCCGCGAGCTTCTTGAACATCGCCACCCGCGTACTCGCGTACGCGTCGATCAGCTCCGAGACCCCCTCGACCCAGGCCTGAAACTCGGCGAGCGCCTCGCCCGCCGTGATCTGCTGGTCCTCGACCTTGAGCCACAGCGCGTACAGCTTCGTCCCGACCTCGCGCGTGCTCGACTGCATGCCGGTCAGCCGCGGCAAGTTGATCTCGGCCATCAGCCACGACTGAACCTCGGCCGCGCTGACGACCAGCGGGATCGGCGCGAGCAGGTTCGCGAGCGCATGCTCGTTCGGTGCCGTCGTCATCTTTGGCCTCGAATCTGGCATCGCCCCGGCGCCCCCGGAATGGGACGTTTCGTCCCCGCCGGCGCATGGCTCGCCCCACGCGAACCTGCGCCCCCCCCGCCCCGCAGGGCCGATGCAATCCCGATCTGCCGCAAGCTGCCGCGGTCTCTCGTGCTTTCCCCCGTGCCGCCGACCGACTGGATCCGAGCGCTGCAGCACGGGGGATCCTCCAGCGCCAGATCTCGAGCACCGCCGGCTTCGCGTAGGTGCACGCAGCCCTCGGATCACCCGAGCGGTAGCGTGTCGGCTTCTCAAGCGCGGGGAGATCGCTTCCATCACACGAGAGGGCGTAGCTTTGCAGTGGCCTACCGTCTCCACGCGTGTCAGACCGTCGCCGGCGATTGCGGCGAACGGCTGAGCTTCAAGGTGAACGGCCGCCGGTCCGCGATCTCGAGCCGCAGGCTGCATCAGCACATGAAGCGGCCGCGAGCGTCATGGCCTGCCCAGGCGTTCCGCCTCGTCGCTGTCGAGATGGCACTTCTTGTACTTCTGCTTGCTGCCGCACCAGCACGGCTCGTTGCGGCCCGGACGCGCGACGGCCCTGACCGGCGAGCCCACGGGAGCTGGCTCCGCCAACGGGTGAGCATCGTCCAGAGCGCCCAGGTCGCTCATGTCGTCGAGGTCGTCGAGGTCGGGCTCGCGCACCGGCCGATCGGCGAACCGCGAGCGCAGCAGCTCGTCGTCGACGCGAGCTGCCAGGGGTGGTGACAGGGCCTCGAGATCGCGCAGGGCATCGGCGAGCTCGATCGCATCATCGTACGCGCCGAGGTCGCCGGAATCGAGCTCGAGCTGGTCGAGCCGGCGGACCAGCGCTCCGCGGAGCGCCGCGACGGTCGGTGCCCCGTCGTCGCCGTACTGCGCGAGCAACCCCGCGACGGTGGCGTCGGTATCGAGCGCGCCAAGCAAGAGGTCGCGGATGCGGTCGTCGCGAATTTCGAGGGCGACGAGGGCCTCCATGACGAGGAACCGCCGCTCCGGGTCGGCCTGCGGGAATGCCGTCAGCAACGGCTCGAGGGAGCGCTCGCCGAGCGTCAAGAGATTGTCGATGATCGCGAAGCAATCGAAGTCCTCGTCATCGGTGAGGAGCGCGGCGACGAGCACCTGGACGCCACTCGCGTCGCCAACCTCGGCGAGCAGCTGCGCGGCAAAGTACTGCTCGCTCGGGTCCTCCGCCTGGAGCGCGCGCCGCAGCGCCGGCACCGCCCGAGACCCGAGCGCCGCCACGCGATCCGCCGCGTCGGCGCTCGGGTCATCGGCCTCGGACAGCGCGGCGCGCACGGCGTCTTCGGGATCCGCGCGATCGGCGTCCCAGGTGCGAAGCCGGCGGGCGACCCGCGCGATCGCTTCGGGGCGGGACAGCAACCGAGACCAGTCGTCCGCGTCCTGCCGAAACTGAGAGAGGATCTTGTCGACGAGTCCGGTCGTCGGACGCCACACACGCTTACCCGGATCGCTCGCATGGTCCTGTCGGACCTTCGCCGTTCCAACCGACGCACCTGCGACCACATCGATCACCTCGATCGCGATCGGGACCTCGTCGGCCTCCTCGTCGACCCGGTAACGATCGAGCAGGGCGTACCGCTTGCCGCCGTGGGTGACGAGCAGATCCCAGGACGCAGGAAACACGTCGCAGAACCTCACGTGCGCGCCGAGCGAGACCCGGGGCTTGTCACCTTCCTTCCAGTCGTGGTGGTCGTCGGACCGGGCTCGCCTGGCGCGCTCGGAGATCGCCTCGCGTAGCGCCGGATCGAGACGCCGCTGCAACCACTCGAGATCGAGGGGTGGCCCGAGCACACCCTGGGGATCCTCGACGAGGAGGTCGTGGTTCGATGGATCGAGCTTGATCCTTGCGCGCCCGGAGGTCGGACCGCGCAGGCGCGATGCGATCAACTCGCCCGCCGTCGTCACGTGCAGACGCAGACCGTCTTGTTCGTCGTCCGCCCGCAGCTCGAGATCACTGCCGTCGTCGAGCCAGCGATCCTCCCAACGTAGCGGTGTGAGGTCGAGGGGCGTCAGTGCGCCGGGCATGGGTCCAGGCGATATCACGATCGTCCGGTCGTAGTCAGCGGTACCAGGCACTCATGGCAACCACTTCGATGTTGCCCCGCGGGGAACGACATCGACGCCGACCGGCTCCACAGCCACGAGGTCGAAGCCCTCGGATCCCACCGACCGCTCGAGAACGTCGACCACCGCGACCGCATCGTCGTGCGGCCCTTGCAGGAACAACGGCTTCCCGCGGTAGCCGAACACGATCTGGCTGGGGCCGCTCCACGCACCGAGCTGACCACGACAGCGCTCGAAGTCGCGGTGCGGTTCGAAGCCGAGCGTCCGCGCATACGCCTCGGCCCCGAACACCAGCTCGCGCGCCAGCTCCAGCGGTACCTGCAGCGGGGGCCGAGCGTACGCGAGGTACTGTCGCGCAACGAACCCGTTCAGCTCGGCGCGCTCGAGCTCGCGAGGCCCGAGCGCATCCTTGATGCCAAGACACTGCGCGTCGACCAGATAGGCGCATGCGATCAGCTTGTCGTAGCGGCGCTCGCGGACCACGAGCACGCTCACCAGGCCCGGGATATCATGATCACCACCGCCGCCGTCCTCGTGCCACTCGGGACGATCGGACCAGCTCAGACCCTGGCTCCATCCAGCATTCACCCAGCAGCCGACGAGCGCTGGCTCGGTCGCCGGCGCCTGTGCGATCCGCCGGACCAGCGCGTCGGCTTCCGCGCGCGTGATCCCGAGCGTCTTCGCGATCGCCTTCGGGGTTGCGCCCCGCGCGCGCAGGCTCCGCGCACGGGCAAGCACGTCATCAGGCTCCATGACGACGACCATCGCGCAGGGGGCTGACACCGGCGGGCCGCTGAAGATCGACCGCCGTTGCCGCTGCCGCACCTCATCGCCCGGGGGCAACTTGGGACCTGAACCGCGGCGCCTACCGCCGGTTCGTGACGGCATCGGTATAGTTACAAGGGCTTGCACGCGGACACCGTGGCGCGATGGACATCCTTCTTGCATCGGAAGGTGTGAACGCCGATGCGAACAGCGGCCTCACGACTTGACCCACGACCGTTTTCGGTTATGGTTACAGGCACCTGCGGGATTAACTCAGCGGTAGAGTGTCAGCTTCCCAAGCTGAAGGTCGCCAGTTCGAATCTGGTATCCCGCTCCACGTCACTCGGCCCCAGCCACCGAGCGACGGCAGCACCTCCGGCTGTTCGAGCGAATGTTCCGATGCGACGTCTGTGCTTCCATAGCTCCTCCCCGCACCCGCTGTAACCGTCTCGTGATCGAGACCCGCCCGGCCGACTATCCGGCCCGGCCTCGCGCCCATTGGCACCCACCGCGTGCCGGTGGCAAGGGCAAGTGGATCGAAGACCCCGGTGGCCACGGCACCGAGATCGTACGCGAGCTCCGCGCATGCGAGCCATGCGCGGCCAAGGCCTCGGCGATCGATCGCCACCGCAGTGTCCTCGCAGACCACGAGCACGCGGCGTAGCTCCGCCGACCGAGGCGTGCGCAGCGAGCGGCGCTGCGGTGTGCGAGTGCGAGGCGTGCCCGCTCGCGGTACTCTCACGATGTGGCCGATCCGGCACACCGATCACGGACGTTCGAGGAGCTTTATGCGGAGATCGTGCGGCTTCCGGAAGGGATGACCGGAGAGATCCTCGAAGAGGATGTCGTGCGTGTCATGGCGCGCCCGGGCAAGCGACATCGGCGCGCCGCGGGGGCGTGTCTCGACGCGCTCTCGGGCGCGAACGCCAATCTGCGTGGCACCGGATGGTGGATCGAAGTCGAGACCGAGATTCGATTTCCACAGAACAAGCTTGCGGTCCCCGATCTCGCGGGATGGCGTGTCGAACGAGTTCCAGATCTCCCCGACGAGAATCCGCTCACCGTGCTGCCCGACTGGAGCTGCGAGATCTTGTCGCCGCGAGCTGCCCGCGATGACAAGCGGCTCAAGCTGCCGCTGTTTGCCCGCTCCAACGTGCCGTGGAGCTGGCTCGTCGATCCAACCTTGCGGCTCGTCGAGATCTACCAGACCGTGAACGGAATGCCTGCGCTGGTAACCACGGCCCAAGACGATGAACGTCGCGTGCTTCCGCCGTTCGAGCTCGAGATCTCACTCGAGGGCTGGTGGCTCCCAGGGCCACTGCCCACCGAATAGATCGATATGGCACTGCCCGATGAGTGACGTGTTGATGGCAGCGTGATCCCGTCGCGTTCTGACGCTTGAGGCTGGTCGCCTCGTCCCAGTCCGCCCAGCGAAGCGCACTGGCGTGACAGGCTGCCCGCGGCTAGATCGCGAGGCCCGGATCGCCTTCGAGCAATTGCTGCGTGAGCTGCGGCCTTTCGCCTGGGCGCCATAGCTTCGCGCTGTGCGCCACGCGATAGCGCAGCGGTCCGCCGTCGGGGCGCTCGCTCCGCGCGATCGGCCGAGGGATGCAGACGAACTCGGTCCGTATTTCATCGCCGCTAACCCGGACCGTCGCATAGCCATGTCCGCCCATATCGACGAATTCCAGGTGCGGCGAGAGCGCGGGGTTCGAGAGCGCACGCGCACGATCGAGATCGAACGTCTTCGCATATTCAAGACACGATCGGACGCCGTGCTTCAGCAGCATGTTGAACGTGCAATCGGGCCTGGCGCGGTCCGGCCGCTCGGCGAGGTACAGGGGCCGTAACGGCAAGTCCTTGGGGAGCTTGTGCTCATGGGCCTCCATCGCGCCTGGGCTCGAGAGCGAGGCGCCGACGAAGCTCAAACCCACCGGCTCAAACCTGCCGGGGGGAAGCTGGGCGGATGCGTAGCCGGCCCAGAAGCTGTGACGGTCGCCCGCGACGATCGCAAACCCAGTGATCTGCGCATCACGGATGAAATCGTAGATCTCGCTGCGCTCGGCCCACGCGCTGCCATGATCGCGGCCGCCAAGATTCGCGAACGTACCGGCGGGCCACGGCGCCTTCGTCAAGCCGGGGAGCAGATTCTCCGGGTCGGCGCGCCACTCGAGCGTGCCGAGCGTGTTTCCCCAGATCTTCCACGTCGCCGTCGCGCGCCTCAGCTGGTCCTTGAGCCAGGCCTTCTGCTCGGCTCCGAGAAGGGTTTGCGGCGGCGCGTTCTTCTGCGGGTTCGCGATGCGCCCGTCTTTGAACTGGAGCTCCGCGGGCGGATTGCCCCCGTTGAAGGCGCGCCCGCCGTCGAGCACATGCATGACGTTCTCGGGGAACATGCCGTTGAAATCCCCCCAGTCGCCAAGCTTGCCGAGCGCGTCGTCGCTGTACGGGTCGGGGCTGCGATAGCTGTACTGGTCGGTGATGATCAGGTCGAGGTGCTTGCCGTAGCGCAGCGTCCGATACGCTTTGAGGCTGTTGATCGCTACGAGGTTGTTCGGCTCGACGCCGAGGCCGTTGTCGTCGAACTTCTCGACCGAGACGTTCTTGACGGCAGGCGGTCCGAACTGCTCGAGCGATCCGCTCGGTGGAGCGACGCGCGCGGGGAGATATTCGAACCACGCCTGATTGGCGGCGATCTTGATGGTCTGGCCCGGCTGCTCGAACGAACCGGCCTTCACGATGCTCTGCCAGCCCTGCCATGAAAACTCGTGATTGTCCCACATGGCCACGAACGGCCAGCGCGCGCGCGCGTCCTGCAGGTCAGGGTCGTGGAGATAGCCCTTGTAGATGGCGCGATATCCGTCGAGCGTCAGCGGAATGTGGAAATTGCCGACCTTGTGTCCGTCGGGGAGGCGTGCGACCTCGTAGATCGTGCGGTCGTAGCGAGTCTTCGCCTCTTCCGGGTACTGGACCACTTCGTAGATGAAGTCGCCGAGGTGCAGGACGAAAGCGAGCTGATCGTTTTGCGCCGCGCGTTCGTCCTCGAAGATCATCCGGCGGTACGCGTTGAGGCTGCCTTCATTGATGGTCTGGCAGCTGACGAAGGCGAAGTTGACCGGTCGCGGATCCTCGACCGTCGGCGCGGTCATCGTTCGCCCGAGACGGCTGCCGTTCCCGTCCGCATCGCTGAACCGGTACCAGTAGACCTGCGCGGGCATGAGGCCGGCGACGAGAACACGTGTCGTCCAGTCCGAAGCGGCGGACACAGCCGCAGGTGCATGCGCGATCACACGGCGGAACGCCTCGTCTTCGGCCACCTCGACGGTCAGCACGTGCCTGTCGCCTTGGTCAAACGGGCGGCGGGTCCACAGAATCACGCTGTGCGGGTCCGGGTCGCCCGAGGCGACGCCTTCGGGATAGAGGTCGCGCCGCTCGCGCCAGCTCGTGCGCGATCTGCAGCCCGTCCCGCCCCACGCGAGCGATGCGCCGATCGTCGTGGCAACCCGGATGAAATCGCGGCGGCTGAGCGTCATGTTCTATCCTGCTGCGAGCCTCGCTGCATGCCAAGCGAGATGCTCGCCGATGAACGTCGAGATGAAATAGTAGCCGGGGTCGTCCCCCGGTTGCCGGCGTAGCGACGCATCTTTCGTCAGTCGCACCGTCGCCGCAGTCGCGTCGCATCACGTCGCAGTGATCGTGCTGGCTACGCGACCGCGACTTCGCCTACACCAGCCGAAGTTCAACGTAAACATCCCCCGACACGAGCTCAGGGCCGGGCTGAGAACCAACTGATGCTGTAGTCTGGTGATGGCTCGTTCTCCGGTGGGGGTGCAAGACGAGACAGGGCCTCGCGCAGTGGCGCGATAACGCGCGGGGGCACCAGCCGCGGCGGTCCGTGAGATCGCCTTATGTGGTGGCCTGCGCCGCCTGCTCGACGAGGATTCGGTACTCCGCCGAGCGGATCTCGTAGTTGAGCCGGCGCAGGAAGTTCAGGCCGATCAGGCCATCGATGTCGTCGTGGCCGAGATCGAATACATGGACCCGAAAGCGCTGCAAGACGTTCCCGAGAGCGACGAACGCAGCCACCTCGAGTAGGTAGCCCTCCTCGCTGCCGACGGCCGTGTGCACGCGGGTTCGACGGAGCCCGTTGCGGGCGCTGTAGCCGAGCAAATGGGCGAGCTCGGGAGTGATCGTCGTCATCGCGGCGCCGGTATCCAGTACGAGGCGCCCGCCACTCGAGCCCCGTGGCCCGGCAATGCGCCCCTCGACGACGATGAGCTCACCGTCCGGATCGAATGATGTCGCGAATCTCGTCATCGAGGATCAAGGAGGGGCGGGGAGGCCTCGCCGTGATGCGGCCCGTGAAGTAGTGGCCGATGAACTCGTACTCAGCGCGCCAGGTCATCGCCTGCTCGACGGGCTCGCGTCGTGTCTTGCCGTGGCCGATGACGCGAGCGGTTCGAAACTCGAAGTCGTTGGGGTGGACGCGGTCGATCTCGACGAGGCAGACCCACTCGTCGGGGTGGCGGGCACAGATCTCGGCCCACGTCAGGGGCTTGGAGATCTCGGGGGCGAGGACCTCGGCGGCGCTCATCCCGCGATGATCGCCCGCGACCGCTCCGTGTCAAGTTCCTGCCGAGCGACGTGCGAGCAGCGACACGTCGACGCTGTTGTTGTGACGATGCTCCGCAAATGGCATCCGCGCGGCTGTATCGAGCGCGAGTCGATCGCCGAAGTGCGATCGTGCTGGTTACCTATCTTCGCGTGCTGACTTGGGTTGTGGTGAGCAACTATCGTCTTACAATGGGGTCAGAGGTGGGGACAACGGATCTTCCCAAGCTGAGGTCGCCAGTTCGAATCTGGTCTCCCGCTCCACGTCACTCGGCCCCAGCCACCGAGCGAGGGACCGCGAATGGTCTTCTCGATCGATGCTCGCCGTTCTCGGTCGGAGACCGCGCCTGAAAGCGACCAACTCGGTCGATCGCGGGCCCTGAGCCTCTCGGGTTCGGGATGGCGCCGCCCGCCGGTGCGGTCGCGGATGCGCCGCGCAAGCTGCACGTCGTCGGGAATGGCAACGACATCCACTTTTACAGGGTCAGCCTGCACGGCACGTTCGTCACGCTGCTGCTCACCCAGACCACGCTGCCGCTCATGAACTACACGATCCAGGTCGTGAACAGCAGCGGGACCATGCTGCAGTCCACCGGACCGAGCGTCGTGCCGCTCGTGCTCGACCGTGGGTTTTCGAACCCGAGCCAGAACCAGATCGACGTGCTGATCAAGGTCATCCCGTCGGCCCCGACGCCCGGATCGAGCTACACGCTCGACATCGATCTCGATCTGAGACGCGGATCGCGCCTGCCGCTACGGGCTCGGTACCAGCGCGCCGCCGGTCGCGAGGCTGTTCCCTCCCTGGATACCGCCCCACACGATCATCTCGGCGCCGGTCCACGCGGCGACCGGGAACCGCCGTGAATCGGGCGCGTTGAAGTCACTCACGGTCTGCCACATTGCGGTGGTTGGGCTCCAGCGCGATCCGGATCCTAGATCCGCTCCGCTGGCGCCACCCCAGATGATCATCTCGGCACCGGTCCAGACCGCGCTGTGAGCGCCGCGGGCGCTCGGGGCGCCGGTCGCCGGGAGGGTTGTCCAGGTGCGGGTCGCCGGGTTGAAGCGGCCACCGTCGTCATGGAAGCCCGAGGCCTGGATCGAGTCCATCCCGCCCCAGATGATCATCTCGGTGCCGGTCCACACCGCGGTGTGGGCGCCCCGCGGGCTCGGAGCTCCGGTGACGACCAGCGGGCTCCAGGTGTTGGTGGCTTGATTCCAGCGGGCGCCATCGCCGACGCTGGTGAGGTCGTTGTCGAAGCCGCCCCAGACGATCATGTCGGTGCCGGTCCACACGGCGCTGTGGCCGCCGCGGGCCGCCGGCGCGTTGGCGGTCGGCAACGCGGTCCAGGTGCCGGTGGTTGGGTTGTAGCGAGACCCGCTCGCCAGCGCCGTCAGGTCCTGGTCGAACCCGCCCCACACGACCATCTCGGTTCCGGTCCAGACTGCCGAATGCAATCCGCGAGGCGACGGGCTGCCGGTCGCTGCGATGGGGGTCCAGGTGCTGCTGGCCTGGTGGAAGCGGCCACCGTCGCCGACCGCGGAGAACCCGCCCCCCGAGAACCCGCCCCACACCAGGAGCTCGGTGCCGGTCCACACGCCTGCGTGCGCCCACCGCGCGTCCGGGGGCGGCGCGGTGCCCTGCCAGCTCCACGTGGTCGGCGATAGCCGCGCCACCGATGTGGCGGTCGCGTCGTTCTCGGCGGCGCCGCCCCAGATCAGGATCTCGTCGCCGGTCCACACCGCGACGTGGCCGCTACGCGCGGTCGGGGCGCCGGTCGTGGGTAGCGCGGTCCAGGTGCCGCCACTCGGGGTGACACGAGCACCGTCGCGCAGGGCACCGGTTCCGTTGGTGCCACCCCAGATCACGAGCTGGCTGCCGGTCCAGGTCGCGCTGTGCGCGTGGCGCGCAGACGGCGCGTTGGTCGTCGGTAGCGCGGTCCACGTGTCGGAGGCCTGGCCAGTGATCGGACCTGTCTCTCATCATCGCACCATGCATTGGCTGGGGGTGGAAGTCGCGCGACGTGGCTGGCGGAGCCCGGCAGTCACGCCACGTCCGCAACGCGCATGGACAGGACGATGTTCCCGCGGCGTAGCGGATGCACCTGGATTCGTCGTCTGCAGGACAAATAGCCGCCTTCCATGGCGCTGGCTCTGGACCGGGCGGCGCGAGTGGGGCCGCACCGCCTGGGGCCGACCCGCGCACCGCCAGCCGGCTCGTCGGCACGGCGCCCGTACCCGATGGTCACGGGCCATCAACGCGGCCGAACCGGCGAACGCCCACTCAGTGGAAGATGATGCCCCAGTTCTGATTCGGCGCCGCGAAATTACAGCTGAACTGCTTCAGCTGAGCACCGCTCGCCGTACTGCCACCATCGACGCCGATGCAGAGACCGCTCTTGTTGTTGATCAGGTTGAACTGGATGCTCGAGGAGCCCTGAAACACGACCCATGACTGATTCGGCGCAAAGTTGCCACAGTTGAACTGGCCGATGTTGGCACCTGCACTCACGCTCGCGCCGTCGACACCCATGCAGAGTCCGCTCTTGCCGTTGGTGAACACATTCAGGTTGCCGGAGCTCTGGACTGACCAGCGTTGATTGCTGGTGTTATCGCAGCCGAACTGCTTGACCAGCGCTCCGTTCGCCGTGCTCGCATGGTCGACTCCCATGCAGAGCCCCGACTTGAAGTTCTTGAACGTGACCACGGTCCCGGCCGCCAGCGCCTGGGACTGTTCAGCGACCTCGCCGGCCCCGCCCGTGTCGGACTCTTCATTGTCGAGCGCACACGACATCAAGGAGCAAGACAGAAACGCCCATCGAATGATCGAAACCTTCATACAAACCTCCTTTGCACGACCGTGTCAGAGCCGGCAAGAAGACCACGAGACCGCCACTCTGCCCAAGGGCTCCGGCGAAATTCGATCACGCAAACGCGTGAGGCAGTGCTCTCCGTCCCGGCGGCCTGACGGGAGTCGATGCCAACCTCACCCGCAGCCTGCTCACCCGGCTCGGCCTCCCGCGGAGCCGGCAACATCTGGGCAAGCGGACGTTTCCGGCAAGCAGGACGCGGTCAAGGCGCTGCGCGCAGCACGAACGATATCTCGCCCACCCGGTATGTGGACTTGCGGTCTTCCGTCGTGGGTCGAGCTCGCCCCGACCGGATGTCGCTGAACGCGCTGACGAGCCTGGGCAGGATCTGCGGCGGTGCGATCGGCACGTTGTGCGCGCCCAAGACCGTGGTGAGCTGTGGAGCGAGTGCGGCGAGTCTCTGGACCGAGGTGGCGTACGCATCGAGATTGGTTTCGGGGCGAAACAGCCAGATCGGCCCGGGGTAATAGGTATCGCCGGTGAACAGCAGACCATGCTCGCGATCGAGCAGGCACATCGCATCGGGCGTGTGGCCCGGCGTGGACAGGATCTCGAGCACGCGGTCACCCAGATCCAGGCGGTCGCCATCGTGGATCCACCGCGTGACGGTCCAGGGCCGCGTGGCGTAGGACCTGGCATCGAAGCCGTTCGGCAACTGTCCGCAGATCATGTCAGGACCGATCTCGTCCTGTACGCCCGCGGTCGTGCCTCTGGCCCTCGCGCGCGTGAAGTCGGTATCCATGCCGAGGACCTCCTTGAATTGCCAGTTGCCGCCGACATGGTCGACGTGCGTGTGCGAATTGAGGACAACGACAGGGAGCTTGGTGAGCTCGACCGTCACCTTCTGGATATCGCTGATGCCCATCCCGGTGTCGAACAGCGCGGCCTGCTTGGTGCCGAGGATGAGATAGGAGATCACCTCTTCGGCCTGATGCGGCTCGTAGATCGCGAACACGCCGGGCGCGACCCGGTACACCTCGAACCACGGGTCGCTCACGCTGACGCGCTCGAGCGGTTTGTACTCGGGGCGTGGCAGCGCGCTGCACCACGCCGGCGCTTGCGGGTGCGATGGCACCGTTCGACAGGCGAGCGCCAGGATGAACCCCAGGAGCAGGACCCAAGGCACGGGCCGCAGCCAGGTCCTCATGCATCTCCTCGACGGTAAGGATGTTTTGCTCACGAATCGACGCGGACCATAGCCGGTCAAGCGCGCGGCCGGAACTGCGCCCGCGCGCTTCCGTGAACGCCCGGGTAGCCGCTCGGGCTGTTCCGGCGGTCACCTCGGCGGCTCAGCGGAGCTGGAACACACCCGGTGGCCGGGCCGAGAGCGTGACCTGCGCTGTGGTACCCGTGAGGTCCACCACTGCTTCGTGGATCGCGCAGAGCGCGTCGGTGTGGTGTGGGCGAGCGCGAGCGAGACATGCTGCGGCTCACCGCTGAGGTTGACCGCCACGAGCACTCGCTCGTGAGGGTGCCGCGCACGAAGGCAAGTATCTCGGCGCTGGCGGAGAGGCTGGCGGAGAGGCCGGTCAGCGCCCGCTCGACTACATCGTCCATGTTGGCCCGACATATCAGGTCGGCGAACGTGTGTAACGCAGCGCGCGAATGGTGAAACCGCTTGGTGATCTCGGCGTGCTCGAGACACTTCGCCCATGCCCGATCGATCGAGCGCGGCGTGCGCCGCGTTCCTTCGCCTGCTCGCGCAACCTGCGTTGCTGATGCTCGCGAGGATCTTCCCGGCGTGGCCGGGGCGCACAGCACAAGGTGTGTAGGCTGCGAACTCGGCGACACGATGGCGCGCTGCGCGTTAGCACAGGACACCACTATGCCTGGCCATATCCAACATGGCAGGCCGCGGCGGTCGTACGGTGCGGCGTCCTCGAGAAAGGCCCCCTTCATGCGTTTCCGGTTGCGAGCGCTGGTCGTTCCTTCGTTCCTGTTTGCCGCCGCGTGTAGCGGCGATTCACCGTCGACAACGCCGGACGGCCCGGATGGCCCGGATGGCCCCGGCGCCCCGGGTGCCTCGGACGAGGGGCAGACCGTCCCGCCCGTCGAACAGAGGGCCACCGGCCTCGGCATGTCGATCGTCTCGAGCGACGCCGCGGGGGCGCCGCGGCTGATCCGCGCGATCGTGCCGCGCGCCATGCCTGCGGGGATGGCTCCGGGAGCCGCGGCTCGTGAGCACGTCGCCGCGCTCAAGGAGCTGTGGGTGGCGCAGGGGCAGACGACGGATCTCGTCGAGCGCTCGACGCAGCTGCTGCGCAATGGCGCGACGGTGGTGACGCTGGCCCAGGAGGTCGACGGTGTCCCTGTCAACCGAGGCGAGCTGCACGTGCTGCTACACACCGACGGCAGGCTGGCAGCGGTGTCGGGAACGCTGCTGGCTTCGGCGGCCAAGCCCCGCTTCGGATCGTCGTCGCGTGAGGCGCTCGGCCACGCGCTCGACAAGCTGTACGGCGCGGCGCGGCCGCAGCCGGCGATCACCGACGACGCCGCGGCCGCCGGAGACACAGATGGCTGGCAGGCGCTGGCGGTCGCCTCGACTCCTGACTTGCAGGTGGAGAGTGCCCGCGCGCGTCGCGAGCTCACCAAGATCGACGACGGGCTCGTCCCTGTATGGCGGGTCGAGGTCATCGGCACCGGTGCCTTCGATCCGATGACCGACTCGTCGCCGTTCTATGCGCGGGAGTATCTGGTATCCGACGACGGCGGCAAGATCGTCCGCGATACGGACCTGGTGCAGAACGATGCGTTCGTGTACCGGGTCTACGCGGAGACCACCGGAAATCGCCGGCTGCTCGACGGTCCGCTCGCCGGGTTCTCGCCGCATCCGACGGGTATGCCGGACGGTTCGGCGCCTGCGCTGATCCCGCAGAATCTGGTGGTGATGGAGGCGTTCAACGGGCCCGTCGATCCGTGGTTGCCCGCCAACGCAACGACGACGTCCGGCAACAACGCCGAGGCGTTTGCCGACATGGACGGCACCAACGGGGCATCGCCGAGCGATATCCGGCCCGAGGTCCGGTCGGGCCGCGTCCTCAACTACACGTACAACCACGAGATCGGGCCCCTCGACACACCCGATCAGTCGAAGGCAGCCGTGGTCAATGCGTTCTTCATCGTCAACTGGTTGCACGACTGGTGGTACGATTCCGGCTTCACCGAGGCGACGCACAACGCGCAGCGGGACAACTTCGGCCGTGGCGGCGTCGCGAACGATCCGATGCTCGTGCTGGCGCAGGCTGGCGCGAATATTGGCAATCGCAACAACGCCAACATGGGGACACCGGCCGATGGCGGGCGGCCGCGGATGCGGATGTACTTGTGGTCCGCGCCCACGACGACGTCGCTCGACGGGCCGAGTGGACCGCTGGCGAGCGAGGCGATCGGCTCCGGGCCACGCAACTTCGATCTACAAGGCGATCTGGCGATTCCGACGGATACGACGGCGCCATTCGATGACGCGTGCCAGCGCATCACCAGCAATGTGACGGGCAAGATCGTACTGACGACCTTCTCGGGCGTGTGCAACTCGGCCAACGTCGTTGCCAACGCGAAGGCCGCCGGCGCCGCCGGTGTCATGATCGAAGATCCGGCCGGGGACAACCCGAGAGGCTTCGGCGGCAACGGACCGTCCAATCTCCCGGGGCTGGCGATCGGTGCGACGGTGGGCGAAGCGCTGAAGGCCGGGCTTGCGACGGGCACCGTGACCGTCACGATGCACAGCGTGTCCTCGGGTGTCGAGCGCGACGGCGATCTCGATAACACGGTGGTCGCCCACGAGTGGGGGCACTATCTCCATCACCGCCTCGCCGCGTGCAGCGCGCAGCAGTGCAGCGGTATGAGCGAAGGCTGGGGCGACTTCAACGCGCTCCTGATGATGCTGCGCGAAGGCGACGACCGGGATGGCGCCTACCCGGAGGCGATCTACGCGCTGGCCGACGGAACGCCGAACAGCGCGTACTTCGGCATCCGCCGGTTCCCGTACAGCCGCGATCGCAGCAAGGATCCGCGGACGTTCAAGCACATCGGCGACGAGAATCCGCTCCCGGGCGCCCTCAGCGGCGCGGGCAACAGCGAGGTGCACGCCACGGGCGAGATCTGGGCGAGCATGATGTGGGAGGTGCTCAACGTGCTCGCCGACGCGCACGGCGTCAACATCGCGCGCCGCCGGATGTCGGACTACGTGGTGGCCGGCCTGTTGCTGGCACCGCCGGATGCGACGTTCACCGAGCAGCGCGATGCGCTCCTCGCGGCGGCGAGCGCGCTCGACACCGACGACATGCTCCTGATGGCGGCGGCGTTCGCGGGCCGCGGCGCGGGCTCGTGCGCGGTGTCGCCGAGCAACTCGTCGGCGACCAACGCGGGCGTGATCGAGAGTGGCACGCTGGCCGGCAAGCTCGGCCTCGGGGGGCTCAGCCTCGTCGACGATGGCACCTCGTGCGACCACGACGGCTACCTCGACCCGGGTGAGTCGGGCACGCTGCACCTGAGCTTGGCCAACGGTGGCATCATCGCGGCCGAGAATGTCACCGTCACCGCGACGACCACGGCGACCGGCGTCCGGATCGGTGCGCCGCTCAGGATCGCCGCGCTGCAGCCGTTCACCAGCTCCAGCCTGGCGATCCCGGTGACGGTGTTGCAGACCGCGCCGCGCAACACGCTGGTCACGATCAAGGTGCACGTCGCCGGCGACAACACCTGCACCACGAACGGCGTCGACGCATCGCTGACGATCCGGATCGGTGCCGATGACGTTCCCACGTCGTCCGCCACCGAAGCCGCCGAGACCCGGATCACGCCGTGGACGCCCACCGGCGCCCGCGCAGCAGAGCTGTGGGGACGCGCGCTCGACCCGTCCGGAAACCGGACGTTCTTCGCCGCGAATGCCGGGTTCTCGTCCGACACGCAGTACGTGTCGCCGCCGCTGCAGGCGAGCCCGACCGAGCCGGTCATCGTCAACCTCAAGCACTCGTACAGCCTCGAGGGCGGTCCGTCGACGTTCCTCGACGGCGGTGTGATCGAGCTGTCGACCGACGGTGGCGCGACCTGGCGCGACGTGACGGCGTTCGGCGCCAGCCCCGGATACAACGCGACGCTCGTCGGGCCGGGCAATGTGCTCCGAGGTCGGATGGCGTACAGCGGGACCAGCGCCGGCTTCCCGGCGCTCCAGCCGCTGGAGCTCAACTTCGGGAATCAGCTCGCGGGCACGGCATTCCAGATCCGGTTCCGGCTCGGCACGGACGGCGGGGCGTCGTTCGTCGGCTGGTTCATCGACGACATCACCGTCCACGGCCTGATCAACACGCCGTTCCCGATCGTGGTCGCGGAGACGGCGACCTGCACCGCGCGCAAGGCGGCGCTCGACGACAGCGCCGTGGCGGCGACCAGCGGTTCGCCGGCGGTCAGCCTGGATGCGTTCGACCGCGCTGTGTGCGTGCTGAACGAAGCGCTGCCGTAGCCGGGTACGCTGTTGCCCGCGAGCCACCTCGCGGTGGTGGCGCTCGCGAAGCTCGGCGATCGCCAGCGGCCCGGTCAGAGCCCGGTGGGGGCTTGTTGTACCGTCCGGCGTCGAATCCTCCCGTACCCCGTCGCCATCCGGTTCGCTACGCGGGGGTATTCGGTCTGGCCAGCAAGCGGCGTGCTCAGCTCCGCGCGCTGGTGCCCACGGCCGCCGGCGAGCCGTGCGCTACGGGTAGCAGATCGTCTGGTAAGCCTGACCGACAAAAGGGCTAAAGGCGAAGGTCACGCGGTAGTAATGGATGGGGCCGAAGAAGCCCGCCTCACCGCTGCAGGTATTGATCCTGTCATTGCCAAGTGTGCCGGATCGGTAGAGAGTGCCGTCGAGGTAGATGGTGTCCTGCGCAGCGAGCGTCGCCACCACGTTGGTGAGGACCACATCGCCCGCCCTCATGTCCGCGCAGTGCGTGTTGATACCAATGGAACCGGGGCACTGGAAGTACTGCTGCTCGAAGCAAGGACCGAAACCACCGCGCGAGTAGACCTTGTGACCGTTCTCGAAGATGTTGATGCAAGCACTGTTTTGCTGCGCCGCCCAGAAGGCCTGGAGATCCGCCACCGAGGCGAACGGGCCGTCCGCCGCGGAAGTCTGGATCAGATCCGACGAAGCCAGAGCCTCCTCGTTGTCGGACGGCTCGATGCTGCCACAAGCGGCGACAGATAGGACGAACGCCATCGAGCACAGCGTACGATAAGCGCGATGCAAGATAGACACAGTAGTTGGGCTCCGCACAAAGGCCATCCTGGACAACTCGTGCCGTGTATACTCCGTAATCATGTCTGTACCCTCCTGGGCGGTGCCAACCGCCGCACTCGATAAGATATATCGAACTCGTGAGGCTGGACGTGTCGGGTTTGGGTCCTTTTCAGAGTCGATAAAGATTACCTGGAACTGCCAATATCTGCCCAGGAGAGAGATCCTTCGAGCTCCGCGCGTGCGAACGATGCGCGGCCAAGGCATCGACGATCGACGCCGCGATCGATCGCTCACCGCGAGCTGGCACATCGCAGGCCGGTGCTGTTGGTCGATACCGCCGGATCGTCGGAGCTGCGCACAGCGGCGCGAACATCGACGGCAAGGTGAGCGTGCCAGCCATTGCCCCGGTTGCTGCGCCCCGAGCCCGTCGTCGGGCCACGCGGATCCGTTGCAGCAGAACCGGGATAGCTGCCGCGCCAGTCGGCGGTCCATTCCCAGACGTTGCCGGCCATGTCGAGCGCGCCGAACGGGCTCGCGCCCGTCGGGAAGCTGCCGACCGGCGCGGTGGTTACCCAGCCGTCGTCGGCGTCGTACATCGGGGGCCACTCGCGCCCCAGAACGCGCTTGCCCCACGCCACGCACTCGCGGCCACACGCGTTGAGCCGGGTCGCGCTCGGCGGCGCGTTGCCCCACGGGTACAGCCGCCCGTCGCTGCCACGCGCCGCATACTCCCACTCGGCCTCGGTGGGAAGGCGCTTGCCGAGCGAGCGGCAGTACACCACCGCCTGACTCCAGTCGACGCAGTTCACCGGATGGTCCCCGCGGTCAGGGTGGTTGCAATACGGGCTGATCTCGCGGTGCGGCGCGGTGCAGCGCTTGGCTGCGACGCACGCCTCGTACGCCTTCACCGTCACCTCGGTGCGATCGATGCAGAACGCCGACACCGTGACCTGGTGACGGGGGTGCTCGTCGTCGTCGCCGATGCCATCGGGGCTGCCCATCGCGAACGTCCCGCCGGGCACGCGCACCATGCCGTCGCCACACAGGGGCTCGGCGCGCGACGGAGCCGTACGGCATGCCGCCACGGCGATCGCGATCGCCAGCGCCCGCTGTGCTCGCATATCTCCATCGTACACTGAACCGCGGACAAGACCCGGCCTCAGGCGCGTCGTGGGGCCGAGCGGCACGGTCGCCGCCGCAGTGCAGGTCGGCGGCCGCGGATCAGCGCCGGCGGGCGCGAGCGGATGACCGGGGCCGCGTGGCGGCGGCGGCCTTCGCCGGGCGGCGCGGCGGGTGCAGGGTCTTGCCGGCCTCGAGCATGTCGACGAACGTGGCGAGTCGGCGCGCGCGGGTCGTCGGC
>DASWRS010000205.1:0-24081 GCA_036403075.1 Kofleriaceae bacterium | reverse complement strand
TGTAAAGTCCATGTTCTGCATTGTGATCATCACGGGTGGCTGCGCGCTCTCAGCGTCACCGGACGAGGCCGAGACGCAGCAGGCGGCGACGCCGTGCTCGGTGCCATCGTTCATCGCCGCGGCGCCCGCGCCCATCGGATTTGCATCGCTGAACGGCGGCACGACCGGCGGAGGCGCGGGGCCCCAGCAGCTGGTCACGACGCTGGCGCAGTTCAATAGCGCGGCCGCGGGTAGCAATGCCGCGGTGATCTTCGTCAGCGGCAGCCTCGCTCAGGGCACCGTGACGATCGGCTCGAACAAGACGATCATCGGTTGCTCGGGGACCACGCCGACGCTGAGCGGTCACGTCAGGATCAAGGACTCGGCCAACATCATCATCCGGAACATCAACATCGTGGGGTTCAACTGCAGGCCGCCGGACGTCGACACCGCGAACGGCGGCCAGTGCCAGAACGGCCAGGACGCAGTCACCGTCGAGCACTCGCACAACCTCTGGTTCGACCACGACGCGGTGTCGGATGGCTCCGACGGCAACCTCGACATCAACCACGGCTCGGACTTCATCACGATCTCGGACACCAAGTTCTTCTATTCGTCGGCGCGCAGCGATCCCAACGACACCGGCGCCGCGGGGCACCGCTTCTCCAACCTGATCGGCGGCAGCGACAGCAACGGCTCGGAGGATACCGGCCACCTGAACGTCACCTGGGTCCACGACTGGTGGGCGCAGAACGTCGTCGAGCGCCAGGCGCGCGTCCGGTTCGGCAAGAACCACTTCTTCAACAACCTGTGGACCTCGACCGGCAACAACTACTGCATCGGCGTCGGAGTCGGCGCCAACATCCTGAGCCAGAACAACGCGTTCGTGAACGTCAAGACGCCGATCAACACCACCAGCTACATCAAGCCCAGCATCGCGCCGAGCTTCGCCAGATCGACCGGCAACGTGTTCCAGGGCACCTCGGGCAACGCCGTGGCCGACCTGACCCCCGGATCGGTGTTCACGCCGCCGTACACGTTCAACCTCGGAACGGCCTCGACCACCCAGGCGTTTGTCCAGGCCAACGCCGGTCCCAAGTAGCAGAGCCATGATCCGGCATCGCTCGCTCCTCGGCACCGTGATCGCGGTGATCCTCGCCGTGGCCGGGCTCGCCGCGCCGCGGCCCGCCGCCGCCGCGTCGCACACGATCACCTGGGACGCCTACTCGCTGCTGATCGACGGCCAGCGCACGTTCGTGTGGTCCGGTGAGTTCCACCCGTTCCGGCTGCCCAGCCCGAGCCTGTGGCGCGACGTGCTGCAGAAGCTGAAGGCCAACGGCTACAACGCAGTCTCGATCTACTTTCACTGGGGATACCACTCCGCCCGGCAGGGGGACTACGATTTCACGGGCGTGCGCGATATGGACCAGGTGCTGAACCTGGTGCAGGAGGCCGGGCTGTACGTGATCGCGCGCCCGGGCCCCTACATCAACGCCGAGACCGACGGCGGCGGGTTCCCGGCGTGGCTGGCGACCCGGGCCGACAGGGCGCGCAGCGACGCTGCGGGGTACCTCGCGGCGACCGACGAGTGGCAGTCGCAGATCGACGCGGTCATCGCCCGGCACCAGCTCACCAGCGGCGGCGGCACGGTCATCCTGTACCAGATCGAGAACGAGCTCGCGTCCACCGGCACCAGCCAGCTGAACTACCTGACCCACCTGCGCGACAAGGCGCGTGCGGACGGCATCACGGTGCCGATCTTTCACAACGACAAGGGCCGCAATGGCTTCTGGGTGCCGCCCGGCTCCGGGGTCGCGGGTAGCGTGACCGGCCCCGTCGATCTCTATGCTTTCGACGGCTACCCGGGCGGCACCTGCCACAGCGACAACTCCACCGGCACGCCGTCGGTCGCCCCCGACTGGGGCATCTGGGGCAGCGGCGGCGCCAAGGGCGGCGCGACCGCGTCGCCGAACACACCCGGCTTCGCCGCCGAGTTCGGTGGCGGCTGGTTCGACTTCTGGGGCAGCTCCGGCTCCTACCCGTGCATGGCGCAGCGCGAGGGGCCCGGATACGAGCGCGTGTTCTACGGCACCAACATTGCCAACCGGCTCACGATCCAGAACTTCTACATGACGGTCGGAGGAACGTCGTGGGGTTGGCTGCCCGCGCCGGTGGTCTACACGTCCTACGACTACGGCGCGGCGCTCGACGAAGCGCGCCAGGCGCGGCCCAAGCTCGCCGCGATGAAGGAGCTCGGGCTGTTCCTGCAGGCCGTCTCGCCGATCACGAAGCTCGACAAGGCCGCCGCGGTGACGCCGTCGTCGAGCGCGGTGAAGGTCTACCACGACGTGAATCCCGATACCCAGACTCACGTCTACCTCGCCACGCACAACCCTTCGAGCGCGACCACGAGCGATAACTTCACGTTCCCGATCAGCACGCCCGACGGCGCGTTCACCGCCGCGCTGACACTGAACGGGCAGGACGCGAAGCTCTTGGTGGCGAACTGGAGCTTCGGCGGGCAGCACCTGGTGTACTCGACGTCGGAGATCGAGACCGTGCTGCGCCAGGGCTCGACCGACCTGATGCTGCTGTACGGCCGCACCGGCGAACCGGGCCAGACCGTGCTGCGCTACGACAGCCAGCCGACCGTGACCATCCTGGCCGGCACGGTCAGCAGCACATTCAGCAATGGCCAGCTGGATCTGCAGTACACGCACGCGAGCCTCGCCCAGGTCCGGATCACCGGCGGTGGGCGCGATACGCTGACACTCCTGATCGCGAGGCAGAGCTTCGCCGACACGATGTGGCGCCAGGACACCTCGGCGGGGCCGGTGCTGGAGCGCGGACCCCAGCTGGTGCGCACCGCCGCTGCGAACGGCGCCACGCTGGCGCTGACCGGCGACACCGCCGCGGCATCGAGCCTCGAGATCTGGGCACCCGCATCGATCTCTGCGGTGACCTGGAACGGGGCCGCGATCAGCGTCCGGCGCACCTCGGCCGGCAGTCTCGCGGCGGTGAACCAGCTGCCGGGGCCCGACGCCATTCCGCTTCCGGATCTATCCACCGCGACCTGGCGCTTCTCCGTCGAATCGCCCGAGGCCAGCGCGTCGTTCGACGACGGCGCCTGGGTCGCCGCGAGCAGGACCACGACCGCCAGCACGAGCCCGCCGCCGTCGGGGCAGCCCGTGCTCACCGCCGATGACTACGGCTTCCACCACGGCGACGTCTGGTATCGCGGCCGCTATACCGGCGCGGCGACCTCGCTCGCGCTGCGCTACGGCGGCGGCGGCGCCGGGATGCTGCAGGCCTGGATCGACGGCGTGTACCTGGGCCAGCACGTGCTCGTCACCGGCACGACCACGCCGAGCACGACCGCGACGGCCAGCTTCAGTGTCCCGGCGGCGCAGCGCAGCAGCGGCGCACACGTGATCTCGGTGATGGTTCGCAACAACTCGCACAACGAGGACGGCGGCGTCAACGACGCGCAGAAGGAGGGCCGAGGCCTGATCTCCGCCACGGCGTCCGACGTGGGCGGCGCTGCCCTGGCGACGAGCTGGAAGGTCCAGGGTAACGCGGGCGGAGAGGCGATCGCCGATCGCGTGCGCGGCCCGCTGAACAACGGCGGACTGTTCGGCGAACGCAACGGCTGGCACCTGCCCGCCTTCCCGGACGGCGGATGGCTGTTCCACTCGATCCCCGACTCCACGGCGGTCGCCGGCACCTCGTGGTACCGGACCCAGCTCACGCTGGCGGTACCGGCTGGCCACGACGCATCGCTCGGGATCACGATCGGGGACCCGGCGGTGCGCACGTCCGGCGGCGCGTACCGGGTGTTGATCTTCGTCAACGGCTGGAACATGGGCCAGTACATCGGCAACGTCGGGCCGCAGCACACCTTCGTGATCCCGAACGGCATCCTCGATCCGCGCGGCACCAACACGCTCGCGCTCGCGGTGACCAGCGACGGTGGCGCGGCGAACGCGCTGGAGAGGGTGACGCTGACCAACCTGGGTACGGTGCGCGGTGGCGTGCCGCTGTCCCTGGTCAGCTCACCGGGGTTCTGACCCGGAGACCGTATTTGCCTGGCTGGGCCACCGTCCCGCGCGGCTCACCTCGCTACGGAATCGGACAGGAGCCCGCGCATGCGGCGGTGTTCATCTGGCACGGCGACAGCAACGTGACATTGCTTTGGCTGACCTGACAGTCGGCGTGTTGAACTCCACACCGAGTGCCTGGGTGCTGCCCTGGCCCTTCACCACGCCCTTGTAGACCTGGCAGATCGGCTTGGCTTCCGTCCGGCGAGATCCACGCGATGAAATCGCCCGACAGCTGGATGGAGCCGGGTTGGACCTCAGCTCGCGCGCGTGACAGGGGCGCACGTGCCACGGCCGATAGCCCGCGGCGCTCGCGGCCGCGAACCGCGTTCTGGGCGGCGGTGCTTGGCGCGCGCCTCGGACCGTAGCGGAGGTCTCGCATCGCGCGTGATGGCGTTCGTGTCGCGCTCGGGTGTCGCGGTGTAACAAGCCCGAGCTCGTCCGGGGGGTCACATACAGCATCTCGAGATCAGAATACTCTATAGCTATTTCTTCTAGGTAGTGAAGTAAATACAGTTTCTCGATTATCAGGAATAATCGACTTGCGCTGAAGCTCGGAGCCGGTTCCCGGTGAGACGGAGCAAATACGTCTGGCACTCCCGGGTCCGCGCACTAGTCTCCGGTCGTCGTCGCAGTGCGCAGCGCTCGATGGTCGCGCGCCGGTCGCAGCTGCGACGAGAATGCAACGGCCCAACATGGAGAGGTTCGCAATGAAGAAGATCTTGGTGACAGTTCTCGCGCTCGGAATGTCGGCTTGTGCAGCAGACCAGATGGGCAATCAATCCGAACCCCAGGCTCCGGGAGACGAGCCGGCGGCGGTGAGCGAGAACCAGGTGCCGGTGAGCCCCGAGTACCTGGCCTCCGAGAAGTACCAGCAGGCGCAGCAGATGATGCGGGACCACGGGATCCCGCGTCACGCGCCGTGCGGTACCACGGGCCCGAACCTGCAGAACCAGGTGATCGCCGATGCCGCGGCGGGCAGCGGCGGTGCCAACCAGCGCAACGGCACGATCGCGAATTCGTCGACCAACTGCCCCATCCTCGGCGTGCTGCAGCCCACCGACGATGCGCGCTACTTCTGCTGGACGCTGGCCAACGACGGCTTCACGTGGACGTTCGCGCAGAACACGCGCACCGGCGTGCGCGGCTGGACCCGCGACAACCTGCTCGCGCAGTTCGGTAGTAACCGCAACTGCGGGTTCTGACCCCGCCCCCGCGGGAACGGCCGCCGCCGTCTCGCGGCCGCCGCTCACATCGAACAGGATGTCGGCGGTGCCGTGCATGACGAGCGTCGGAACGCGCAGCGCGCGCAGGCACGGCGTGCGATCGCCCGATGCGATCGCCGCACCGCCGCGCCATCACGGCCTGGACGGACGCCGGCTGTTTGCGAGCCGCATCACTCCAAGTGCAGCCGCAGCTCCTGCGGCGGCGCCCGCGATGCCGATCAGGTCGCCCACGATCACGTCGTCTGGCCAGTGTTCGCGGGCTCGCACGCGCGAAGCATTGACACCTGCGATCGCAGCGACTGCCAGGGGAACCGACCACCAGGAACGTTTCGCGGCGACGAGGGACAAGACGTACGAAGCTGTCGCCACGGAGTGGCTGCTCGGGAACGACTCCTGCGGCTTGCTGTCGAACAGTCGAGGGCGATGTTTCCGGACGAGCCGCTTGATCACCGTGCTGACAAGCAGCCCGAACGGCACGCTGATCGCAAAGCGTGCTGCCTCGTCCGGCCGGCGGCGGTACGCGATGGCGGTGGCAGTGGACGCCACGAGCATGGAAGCTGGGCTGGCGATTCTTCCCACGATGTCTGTCATGCGTGACCTCGAGCTCGGCCAAAGCGAATGAACCACAGGCCGACGTCGATGATGGTCCATGCGACGGCGGCCAGCGTGAGGACGATCGCGGCGGGAAGCCGACCCGACGTGATCACGACGACGATGGCGAAGGCTGCGAGTCCGATGCTGCCCAGCGTCGCACCGCGCGCGTCCTCGATGGCTTTTCCCCGTCCATCATGCTGCTTCACCAGCGTGATGCTGGCGGGCAGGATCGCCGGAAACGCCAGGAAGAAGCCGGCCACGAACGGGCCCCACAGCTTCGCGATCAAGCCCGTGGCGGCGGTGATCGCCCCACCGAACGCGAAGCGCACGAGGTACTCCCACGCCTTCGTCTTCTTGAGCTGCTCGGGTGCGAATTCGGGAGTCATCGATCGATTCCTTGGACGATGAAGAACAGAGCGGCCGCGGCACCGAACCAGGCAATCCACGCCGCGCCTGCCCCGAGCCACACCGGAATCGCCTTCCGCTTGGCCAGCGCGACGCACGCGGCGCTGTAGAGGAGCATCGCGATACTGCCGAGTGCCATCGACCTGGCTTCGATGGCGACGTATCCCGAACCATGCTTCTGAAACCCGAGCGCGAGCGCGGCGATCGCAACCGAGGGAGCCGCACCGAAAAGCCCCGAGAACGTCTTCGGCTTGAACAATTCGCCCGCAGCGGCGAATGCCGATACGACGGCTCCGCCCAGCAGGAAGCGAACCAGGAACTCCATGGAAGAGGAAGAGAGCACGTCTCATGCCAGTGAATCCGCAGGCTTTCTCGACGAGAGACGTGCGCCAAGATCTCATCGTGCTCTGCCGCGCACGTACCACGTGGCGCATCGCCGGAGAGTACATGCGCGCCCCCGCGTGCGAGCCCGTCGCCACGCGAGGCGGCGAACGTGAGCTGCACAGCGAGCCACGCGGCGCTTGGGCCGCGAATCGCGGCGCGAGTCACATGCCGAGGCTGATGGCGAATCGCTCGCGGACCTCGAGCACCCAGTGGAGTCCGTAGCTGCCCGGCGGATGCAGTGTGCCGAACACCAGTCCGCTCAGCGGGAATGCGATCGCGAACGCGGCGAGCATCCTCCACCACGGTGACCGGTGTAGCCCGCCGAGCGCCGTCGCGAGCGTCAAGCAGAACACGGTGAACGCGGCACCGAACATCACGCCGAGCATACATGGTTGTTGTCATCGGTCTTGTCGCAGCTGGCGCTGTGTCAGCTGACCCGCAGCAGGCGAGGGCGCACCACGCCGCGAAGCCAGCGTGATCCTGCAATCCTGGATCTGCACCCTATGCAAATCACGCGCGCGTTGGTACTCCAGCCGGGTCCTCAACCCCTGGAGCGCCCACGTGCAGACACGCCTGTTCGCTGTGATCCTCGCGACCCTGGTCGCATGCGGACCCAATCGCCCCGCACCCGAGCCTCCGGCCGCGGTGCCCGCCAGCCCGGAGCCGGTCGCCGCCGCTCCGGCGCCCGCGGGCGAGCCCAGCGCTCCCCGGCCGAAGCCGGAGATCGGCGCGTGGGGCTTCGACACGGCCGGCATGGACAAGACGGTCGCGCCCGGTGCCAGCTTCTTTGGATACGCCAGCGGTACCTGGGCCCGATCGACGCAGATCCCCGCCGACAAGCCGGACTACGGCATGTTCACCGTGCTGCGCGATCGCAGCGACGAGCGCACCCGCCAGATCCTCGAGACCGTGACCGGCGAGCCCGGCAGCGATGGCCAGCGCGCCGGTGACTACTACAAGACGTTCATGGACGAGGCGGCGATCGAGGCCAAGGGCACCGCGCCGATCAAGCCGCAGCTCGACGAGATCGCCCGGATCAAGGACACCGCGGGCGTGGTGCTGCGGTTCGCGGCCAACGCGCGCCGGGGCTACCGCACGCCGTTCAGCGCGGCGATCGCCCAGGACGAGCGCGAGCCCGAGAAGTACCTCGCCGTCATCGGCCAGGGCGGCCTCGGCCTGCCCGATCGCGACATGTACGACGCCAAGGCCCAGCAGTTCGCCAAGGTCCGCGACGGCTACCAGAAGTACATCGCCACGATGTTCACGCTGATCGGCGCCAAGGACGCCGACAAGCGGGCCGCCGCGGTCTATGCCCTCGAGGAGAAGATCGCCGCGACCCACTGGACCCGGGTCCAGAGCCGCGACCCGCAGAAGACGTACAACAAGCTGACGATCGCCGAGCTCGAGAAGCTCGCGCCGGCGTTCGCCTGGAAGCCGTGGCTCAAGGCCGTGGGCTTCGAGCGCGAGCCGGTGGTCAACGTCCGCCAGCCGAGCGCGATCGCCGGGACCAGCGTGCTGGTGAAGAGCCAGCCGCTCGCGGTGTGGAAGGACTACTTGACGCTGCAGGCGATCACCGGGTCGGCCCAGTACCTGCCGAAGAAGTTCGTCGACACCTACTTCGAGATGTTCGGCAAGACGCTGTCGGGCGTGCCGGAGATCAAGGACCGCTGGAAGCGCGCGGTCGACGACATCACCGGCGGGCGCAACGACCGGCTCGGCGAGGCGGTCGCCGGGCTGTACGTCGCCAAGTACTTCACGCCCGAGACCAAGGCGCACGCCGATCAGCTGGTCAAGAACTTGTTGACCTCGATGGGCCAGCGCCTCGATGCGCTCGCCTGGATGAGCCCCGAGACCAAGGCCAAGGCCAAGGCCAAGCTCGCCACCTACAATCCCAAGATCGGCTATGCCAAGAAGTGGCGCGACTTCTCGGCACTCCAGATCGTCGCCGGCGACGCGGTCGGCAATGCCGTTCGCCTGTCCGAGTTCGAATACAACCGCCGGCTCGCCAAGCTCGGCCAGCCGGTGGATCGCGACGAGTGGGGCATGACGCCGATGACGGTCAATGCCTATTACAACTCGACGCTGAACGAGATCGTGTTCCCCGCGGCGATCCTCCAGCCGCCGTTCTTCGACGCCAACGCCGACGACGCCGTCAACTACGGCGGCATCGGCGCGGTGATCGGCCACGAGATCAGCCACGGCTTCGACGATCGCGGCTCGCAGTTCGACGCGACCGGCACGCTCAAGAACTGGTGGACCAAGGACGACGCCGACAAGTTCAAGGTCGCCACCGGCAAGCTCGTGGCCCAGTACAGCGCCTACTGCCCGATCCCGGCCGAGGGCGGCAAGCCCGCGCAATGCGTCAAGGGCGAGCTCACCCTGGGCGAGAACATCGCAGACCTCGCCGGCCTCACGGTCGCGTACAACGCCTACAAGCTGTCGCTCGGCGGCAAACCGGCGCCGGTGATCGACGGCCTGACCGGCGACCAGCGGTTCTTCCTCGGCTGGGCCCAGGTCTGGCGCCACCTCTACCGCGGCGAGCAACTCGCGAACCTGCTCGTCACGGACTCGCACAGCCCGGCGCAGTACCGCACGTCCGTCGTCCGCAACCTCGACGCCTGGTACGACGCGTTCAAGCCCAGCCCGGGCGACGCGCTCTATCTCGCCGCCGACAAGCGCGTCCGGATCTGGTAGCCGGCGACGATCGCGCGGCCGGGCCCGGAGTACGCTGCCTGGCCGTCCAGGCGCGACTGACGCCTACTGCACCACCACCGCCTGGGTCCACTGCGCGATGTGGTTGGCCGTGTTGACGTCCTGGAACGGGACCCGGAACGCGTTGCCCGACGGATCCTGGCCGGCGGCCGCGCGCGCGGGGAACACCGGCGTCATCCAGATCTGCGGCCGACCGCCGCCGGGGATCCGCACGCCGAACGGTCGCTGGGTCGAGAACGTCAGGTAGAACAGCTTCTCGTTGCCCGGCCCAAAGCTCTGGGCGAATGGCACCCAGCGCGCCCACGAGTTGGTCAGGTTGCCGGTCAGGTTGGCGGCGGCGAGCTGGATCGGCGCCTGGCTGCCGTCGGCCTTGACCAGCCAGGTCTCGGCGCTGCCATCGTTGTACGAGTAGCTGGTCGTGCGCGTGAACGCGATCCACTCACCATCGGGCGAGAACGACGGATACCAGTTCGCGACGCCCACCGCGCTCGGCACCAGCACGCGCGGCGCGCCGAACGTGCTGGCCGCCGCGTCGAACGACCGGACCACGATCGAGCCGTTGTAGGCCTGCGCCGCGTAGCCGCTGTTGAACTCGACGCTCACCAGCCGCGTGTTGTCCGGCGAGATCTCGGGGTGCGTCGCCGCGTATCCCGCCGTCACCGGCGGCAACGGCCCGGCGAGCATCGTGCCGTCGAGCGCGCGCAGGTACATCTGGCTGCTCTCCACGGTGATCAGCTTGGTCGCGGTCGCGTCGAACGCGGCAAAGTCCCAGTGCAGCACGGGTCGGGTCGATCCATCGAACGGGACCAGCACGGCGCGGTCGGCGACGTTGAAGATCGTCGCGCGGCCGCCGCCGCCGTCGAACGTCATCGCGATCTTGGTGCCGTCGCGCGACAGCGTGTGGCAGCCCATGCAGCCCGCCGGGCGCGCCGCGTCCGCGAAGTACGGCGCCGGCGGCACCTCGGGCTTGCTGATGTCGTAGCGCCAGATCCCGGCCTGGCCCGACGTCGTCCAGTAATAGATACCGCCCTGCGAGTTCTCGTTGGTGACGTCGACGTGCTGGGCCGCGGCGGTGCCCTTGGTCTGCGGGCGCGCCGTGTCGAGGCCGGCGACGCGCAGCGACAGCTGCTCGCGCGAGCTCGCGATCGGATACCAGGCCGCCGGCGCGAACGCCGTCCAGAACGGCTGTGGGTTCCTCGGGTCGAGCCCGGTCGTGTACAGCCGGATATCGACGTACTGATTGGCCATCGTGACCTCGAACAGGTTGTCGGTATTCGCGGCGGTGTTGCGCCAGTGCACGTCGAACTGCCCCAGGTTGGGCGGCACCAGGATGCGATCGAGCGGATACGCAATCTCCGGTGCCAGCGCCGCGTCCTCGGCCGCATTTCCGAACAGCGTCGCGGCGTCCGCCGGCGCCGCCGGGTCGATCACCGTGCGCTTGACGTGGACCACGAGCCCGGCCTCGCCGCTGGCGCCGCGCGCGCTGGCCATCACCCGAGTCGGCCCGGCGCCCTGTCCGGTCACCGTCAACGCCGCCCCGGCGAAGCTGCCGTACCGCGGGTCGCTCAGCGAGAACGTGGTCTCGCCGGTGACGTCGGTGTCATGGCCCTGGCCGTCGGTGAGCCGCGCCGTGTACGCCTGGACCACCGCGGCGTTGTCGACGACGTTGATCGAGACGTCCGCCGGCTCGACGATCAGGCGCGGCGACGGTGCATCGGCAAGAGGACGGCCGTGGTCGCCACCGCCACAAGCCACGAGCCCACCCAGGACCACAACGTAGAATTTCATGGTTGCGCATCCTACGGGACAGCCCCGCATGTTCTCCATTGGTCCGGCCATTGGTTAACGTGAGGCGCGACTACGCCGCCCGCAGCGTTTTCGGCCGCTCCGGATCACCGCATCGAGCTCGTCGGCGCGAGCACTCTCGCGAGCATCGCGCAGAGACGCTGCTCCTCATTTCCGGCTTGGCTTCGGCCGTTTCGTCGGGGCGCGCTTTGTAGGTGCCGACTTCTTCGCTGGCGAAGGCGCGACGGCCTTGCGAGCAGCGACGGTCGATCGCCGGGGCCGCACCCGCGACTTCGCGTCCGGTGACCGCGGCGCACGTATGGCCGCAAAGGTCGAGATGATCCGCTCGAGTCCTGCCTCCAGTTCCGGGGCCTCGGCCGCCCTGACCAGCGCCTGAACGCGGGCGCGCACGCGGATCATGTCGATGTTCGGGTACAAGGTGAGCAGGGTGACCGCGTCATCGACGTCGCGCGGACGGCCGGCGATCGCCTTGAACACCAGCAGGTCGTCGACGGCCGCCATCGGCACCAAGACCCTGCCGAACCGGGTCATCTCGCGGGCCGCGATGGCCTCGTGCTCGAAGATCGTCCAGCCCAGAGACAGATCGAGATCGATCTGCGTGGGGTGATGTCGCGCCAGCAGGACCAGGTTCGTGGCCGCGAAGGCTTCCGCGTCAGCGACACGCGTGACGATGTGATGCTGCCGTAGCTGGGCGATGAGCGTGCGCACCAGGACGGCATCGCCCTGGATGACAGCGTCAATATCGGTGGTCATCCGCTGAACGCCATGGGCGATCACGGCGATCCCGCCGATCACCATCCACGGTGCGCCAGCATCCGACAGTGCACAGCTCAGCGCCGCGAGCGCTTGCTCGACACTGGGCCGATCAGGACCGGGCGGCACGGGCACGTTGCTGGATGCGTGCCCAGCGGCGACGCACCTCCTCGACCGCTCGCGCGCTGACGGGGTCCCGCGGCGCAGGCCATCGGCCCATGGCTTCGAGCGCCGACAGCGCCGACAGCGATTGAGCCACGGCACGAGCAGGATGCGGGCCCTCGGTAGCCTGCAGCTCGCGCTGCATGCGAGCCGCCGCCCGCTGTCCTGCTAACCAGCGCTGCACTGCTTGCTTTTGTGAAGGCATGGAACCCTGCGACGAGATGCTTTCAGGTGTTGTGCAACGACAACATAGCACCGCTGAGCTTCCGCAACGGTGCGCCCGCTGCCGTGCTGGTGCCGCGGGGCGATTCTCTCTTGACTGCGACGGATTGCACGTGTCGACGAGGTTGGAGACGCGGATGCCGCGTCGGGCCTGATCTCCGAGTGCCTTTGCGACGCTGGTGCTCGTCGCTCGAGCTCGTAGCGAAGCGCGGATGCCACGCGTACGCCTTGCCGCATGAAGACGCAGCCGATCAAGTCCTGCCGCGCCAGGTATCACTTCGGAGACGCGAGGCGCGGCGGCGCGAAGCAGGCGTCGTCCAGCGCGGCTCCACAGGTGGCCAGGGTGCGCCTGCGCGAGCGCGGTCACGAGCCACGCACGCCCGGCGGCGTCGAGGTCGGCGCCGCCGCTTCGAAGTCGCGCTGGTCCTTGAAGCGCAGATGCTTGGCCTTGTACAGGAGTGCGACCTCCGGGCGGAGAAAACGGATGCCGCGCGAAGTGGACGCGCCGATCTCGGCGAGCGGCCGCGCGATGGAGGGCTGCCAGCGAAAGCGCCAGCTGTCGGCGTCCGCCTCCTCAAAGAGGAAGTCGAGCGCGTCGGGTCGGCGGCGAAGCGGTCCGGGCACGGCGGAATCGGCGGTCCGCGCCGGGCCCAGATCTGGTGCACGCCGGCCGGGACGGTCCGGCCATCCGAGTCCTCGAGCACGCCCGGGCGGATCACGGCACACAACTGCCAGCCGGCGAGGTGGTCAAAGAGTGCGCGCTGATCGCGCCGGAGAATCGCGATCTCGAGATCGGCGTGCGGCCGGATCCGGTCGCCGTGCACCGCCGCAGCGTGCAGCTCCCACTCGGCCCGTGGCGATGTGGAACGCGACCGACATCGCGCGAGCATACGCGACCGGCACCGCGATCGTCCGCGGCCGGGCCCAACGTTCCCTGAACACCAGGCCCCCAGTCCGCTAACACGGTTGACCTTGTACTGTTCGAACATGACGCAAGGCAATACAACCTGATCCTGTATTCGGTCCATCCCGAGCCTCCGGTCCAGTACCTGAGAGCGTCCAGAAAATCTGATGGCTTGCTCGAACCGAAGAAATTCCGGACAGCGTCCGGAAAATCATGGGGCCTCAACGAGCTGGTCGCCCTCGCGCGGTCTTGTTCACTGCCGTGGTCGCACTACGTCCGACTGCGATCTGCGCAAGCCGGCGTGCTCGACCGCGACGGCGATGACGTCGAGCTCCGGCCCAGGTCACGCTATCCCGAGACGCCGCGGCTGGTGGCGCGCGCAGCGGGGAGGGCGGTGAGGGCGAGGATGTCGTCGAGCAGGGCGCGGGCGCCGGTGGCGCTGCCGGCGAGGCCGGAGCCGCAGACGGTGATGGCGGCGTGGTCGCCGTCGTCGACGATGGTGACGACGCAGGCGCCGAGCGGGTCGGCGGGGGAGGCGTGGCGGCTGGGGGAGGACACGGCGCAGGACGGGGGGAGCGGGGTGCCGATCCGGATCCGGGACACGCAGGCGCGGCCGCCGAGGACGTCGGAGATGCGATCGAGCCAGCGCGGCCGTGCGGTGGAGAAGCCGCGGCGCTTCCAGGCGAGCGGGGTCGGGGCGGCGCGGGCGGCGGCGAGGAGGCGGGAGCAGAGGCCGATGCCCAGGGTCTCGCGCTCGATGACGGCGCGGGCGCGGGCCTCGAAGGCGGCGAACGGCTCGGGGACGCCGGCGTCGAACCGGACGCTGACGACGGCGGCGGTGGCGCGGCGGCGGCGGCGCTCGGGGTCGTCGAGCCGGCCGGGCGCGACGGGGATCTGGAGCGTGGGGGAGAACCGCGCGTCGAGGCGGCTGCCGGCGCGGTGGAGGATGCGGCCGACGGCGTAGGCGAGCGGCAGGGCGCGCAGCGACGCGTCGTCGAGCTCCTGCCAGGCAACGCCGAGCGGGACGGCGCCGGCGACCGGCGACAGCGGCGGGAGGGCCGGAGCAGCCAGGCTCGCCCAGCCCGCCCAGCCGGTCCAGCCCGCCGAGGACGCCGAGAATGCCGAGGATGCCAGCGCGGCCAGCGCCGCATGATGGACGGGCGAGTGGCGCACCGGGTAGGCGTCGTGGAGCGGCGGGTGCGCGGCCGACGCCGACCAGGGGGTGCGGGCGAGCCGCTCGGCGGCGACGGCCTCGGTCAGGGCGTGGATGCGGCCGGTGAGGCAGGCGTGGCCGTAGCCGTCGACGACGAGGTGGCAGGTGGAGATGGTCGCGAGCTCGCCGGTGCGGCCGAGGCCGAGCCAGGGGCCGCGGCCGTCGCGCCAGGCGCGGCGGTGGCCGTGGCGGGCGGTGTCGATCGGATCGTCGCCGATCGAGACGCAGACGAACGGGGTGGGGCCGCGCCAGCGGGGCGGGGCGAGGCCGCGCGCGGCGGCGGCGAGCTGGTGGGGCAGGCTCGGATCGTCGAGGGCGGCGACGACGCAGTGCCGGCCGATGGCGAAGGCGGCGGTGTCGAGGGCGCTCGGCTCGGTGACGGCGCGATCGCCGCGCGCGATCGTGACGGCGAGCGGCTGCTCGGGGAGGCTGCCGTCGAGCTCGCGCAGGGCGGCGCGGGCGGCGCGGGCGCGATCGATCGCGTCGCGCAGCGGATCGGGCGGCGGCAGGGCGCGGTAGCCGATGAAGGTGTCGGTGCCGGGCTCGGCGTCGGAGACCACGTAGCCGGGGCGGGCGCGCCAGGGCTCGGTGACGGCGGCGCCGCCTGCGAGCAGCCACCACCGCGGATCGTCGTCGGCGAGCTCGGCGAGCTCGCCATGGAGCTCGGCGGTCCGGCGCGCCCAGCTCCGCGTCACGCGAGCTCCATGATGTAGACAGGCTGGATCGGATCGGATCCGAGTGCACGCAGCGCGAAGCCCGCCGCGTGGGCGAGCGTGGCGATCGCCGCGGCAGGTGGCGCGGTTCGCACCACGAGCGGACCGAACAGGCGGCGCAGCAGCGGTGAGCCCAGCCGGTCGGCGTGGTGGGCGATCCGGGCGGGCTCGGCGTCGGGGTCGAGCTCGACGATGACGAGCATGCCGCGGACGACGCGGCGCAGCTCGGCGAGCGTGGCGGCGCGGTCGCGGACGTGGCGGATCGAGGACAGGCAGATCGCGACGTCGATCGACTGATCGGCGAGCGGCAGGGCTTCGCCGGCGGCGCGGACCACGCCCGGGCGCGCAAAGTCGCGGCTGGGCTCGACCGGCACGACGTGGAGCGAGGCGAACCGCCCCGCCGCGCGGCGGGCGAAGGTGCCGGGGCCGCAGCCGAGATCGAGCAGGCGGCGGCCATCACCGTCGAGCGCAGGGGCGAGCCGATCGAGCAGCCGGTCGTCGAGATCGCCGAACGCGGGCCGCTCGTCGCGGGCGTAGCGCCGTGCGCTGCCGCCTTCGAACGGATGCTGGTACAGGAGCCGGTCGAGGAGGGGGACGTACACGCGGGCAGCCGATGTATACTGCCATCGGGTGACCTCGGGCACACATTGAGTCCGACGATGCCGCCGCCCCGGTGATACCGGTTGCCGCGTCGCATGCGGAAGCGCACAGTCGTCGCCCGAGCCGCGCCGGTCGCCGTTTCGGTCGCCGTCTCTGTCGCCGTTTCCATTACAGCTTGCAGCGGGGCCACCGGCGCCTGCGACTGACGGCGGTGCGGTGTCGCACCCGCGGCGAAGGAAGCATCGCCAGGCTGCGCCGCGTATCAGGAACGGGGATGCTCCGTGGTGCGGCGAGGCCGCGCCGGCCGGCTCGCAAATCCCGTTGACGGACGCGCCGGACGAGGCGACAGTCCGGAGTTACCACCACTGGTCTGCTGGAGAAGGAACCGCCGATGAGCTTCGACTTTCGACGCGATGCCGGGAAGTCCACCGTCACGCAGCCGTCCGCCGAGCGTGCCGACACGCCGGGCAAGCAGACGCTCACGAGCTCCGTCGGAGTCGCGAGCAGCACGTCCGGCGGCGTCGCCGGCAAGGCCGAGTACGGCGGCGGCGACGTCCGCGCGCGGATCGGCAACCTCGCCGAAGGCTCGCACCCGGGCGTGAAGAAGGGCGGGGCCGGCAAGCGCAAGATCGGCAACATCGCCGGCGGCACGTTCGTCCGCGACGCGTCGCCGGCACCGGCCGCCGCCGCCGCCGAGCCGACCGCGGCCAAGGGCCACGACGGCGAGCGCGCGTTCGTCGGCAGCGCGAGCTCGCACGCCGCGGACCGGACCACGACCGACGGCACGACCAGCGTCCGCATGGAGGACGAGAACGACACCCAGGCGGCGATGATCGCCGCGGCGGTGACCCGGGCGCGCCAGATCCTCGACAACGCGGTCGGCAAGATCGGCAGCCCGTCGGATCCGAAGGTCTCGGCCGCGCTGCAGGCCAACTTCCACTCGACCGACGCCAAGGTCGCCACCGAGGTGGCGAGCAAGCTCGCGCGGATCCGCAACGCGTTCAACGGCACGATCCCGGTCGAGGTCGAGTCCGAGGGCACCGCGCGCGCCTACGTCTACGTGATCTGGAGCGACATCCACCTGTGCCCGCCGTGGTTCGCCGACACCAACGCCGATGCGCGCGCGCGCACGATCATCCACGAGTGCAGCCACAAGTACACCGGCACCGATGACAAGGCGTACCATTGGGATGGCAAGTACACGACGCTCTCGACCAAGGACGCCCTCGACAATGCCGACTCGTACGCGTGGTTCTGCATGGACGTGCTGTGATCGTGGTGACCGCCGGGCGCCAGGTGACGCGATGACCGGCGGCGCGCTACGCTGGTGGACCATGGGAATCGTGATGTCGCTGGTGTCCGCGATCGGCTGCGCGCCGGGCTCGCCGGGCTCGAAGGCGGGCTCGACCACGCCCGCGCTCGCGGACTACGAGGTCTCGCTGCACACCGGCGCGCTGTCGGTCGATCCGGCCGCGTCGAGCAATGGCCGGTTCCAGGTCGTGCCGGGCGGAAAGCTCGTGCTCGAGCTCGACGCGGTGCGCGGCAAGAGCGCGATCGCGCACGACACCGAGGCCGCGTGGACGGTGGTGCTCGAGCTGCCGCCCAACCCGGATCCGGGCAAGCCGATCGAGGTCACGGTCGACGGGATCCCGGCGATCGCGCGGGTCGCGGGCGAGGACGTGCTGTACCTGGCGCGCCAGGCCCGGGGCAAGGTCAAGCTGACGCGGACCTCGGACCCGGTATCGGGCGAGATCGAGATCACGTTCGAGACCCCGGAGCGCGATCTGATCAAGCTCGGCACGTACACGCTGCGTGGGTCGTTCAAGGCCAAGAGCAAGTGATCGGGCTGGGGAGCAGCGAGGCCGAGCTCGAGGCGTTTCGCCGCGGGCTCGCGCACGGCCAGCGCAGCTGGGTCGGGCTGACCTTGCCGTGGAACACCGACCTGCGCGGCTGGCAGCTCGGCGGCTGCGACCTCAGCCGGGCGAGCCTGCGCGGCGCCAAGCTCGACGGCGCGACGCTGGCGGGCTGCACGCTGACCGAGGCCGACCTGCGCAAGGCGTCGCTGCGCGGGGCGATCCTGGTGCGCGCCGATCTGCGCGGCGCGGATCTGCGCGGCGCCGACCTGCGCGCGGCAGACCTGACCAAGGCCGACCTGTGCGAGGCCGACCTGGTGGCGTGCGATCTGCGCGGCGCGGTGCTCGAGGGCATGGCGGTGTCGTTCGCCTGCAAGGCGTTCGCCGGCGTCCGGCTCGATGGCGCCGCGGTGCGCCAGCTGTACTCGCTGATCTTGCTGACCCGGCCCGACGACCCCGAGGTCGCCTGCGCGCTCGAGACGCTGCGCACCGTGCTCGAGGCGCCGTTCGACCAGCGGGTGCTGCTCGACGACCGGCCGGTCGATCGCGGCGAGGTGTCCGGTGGCTGAGCCCGGGCGCGCCAAGCTGGCGGCGTTCGAGGCGAGCCTGCGCCGCGGGACGCGGATGCGCTGGCCGGCGAGCGGCGTGCTCGGCGCCGACGACCGGATCGAGACCGATCCCGGGACCGGCGACCTGCTCGAGCTGCGCCACGCGCCGTCGCGCCGGTTCCTCGGCAGGGAGCCGATCCACGAGACCCTGTCGATCGAGATCGTCCAGCCGCTCGCCCAGACCCAGCCGTGCACGCTGCGGCTCGGGCGCGTGGTCTATCGCTCGGGCAACGATCGGCTGCTGTACCAGGCGACCCGCTCGGTCGGGACCCTGACCCTGGTCGAGGCCACGCCCGAGCGCTTCGTGATCGACGCCGGGCTGACGCTGATCAACCCCGAGATCGACCTCGAGCACGTCGGGCCGCACCAGCTGGCGGGGCAGATCGTCATCGCGCGCTGACGCGCTGATCGCGACCCCTGGCAATCTGCGGTCCCGCACGACCATCGCGCGCGCGGTTCTGCTATATGGATCATGTGGCGCGTCACCTCGTCAGCATCGCCGACCTCGATGCTGCGGAGATCGTGCGGATCCTCGATGCCGGCGACCGCTACTGGGCGCTGGCCCAGGAGCCGGTCAAGAAGCTGACCTCGCTGCGCGGCCGCACGGTGATCAACCTGTTCTTCGAGGCCTCGACCCGGACCCGGACGTCGTTCGAGATCGCCGCGAAGCGGCTATCAGCCGAGGCGATCAACATCTCGAGCTCGGCGTCGTCGATCTCCAAGGGCGAGACCCTGCTCGACACCGCCGAGAACCTGGTGGCGATGTCGCCCGACGTGATCGTGGTGCGGCACTCGTTCGGCGGGGCGGCGGCGATGCTCGCCGGCCACGTCAACTGCGCGGTGGTCAACGCCGGGGACGGCCAGCACGAGCACCCGACCCAGGCGCTGCTCGACGCCGCGACGATCCGCCGGATGAAGGGCAAGCCGGTGGCGGGCGGCTCCCCGTCGCTCGCCGGGCTCGAGGTCGCGATCGTCGGCGACATCGCGCACTCGCGGGTCGCGCGCTCGAACATCCTGTGCCTGGCCAAGCTCGGCGCCCGGATCCGGCTGGTCGCGCCGCTGACGCTGATCCCGCGCGGCATCGAGCTGATCGGCGGCGACGTCACCCGCGAGCACGTCCGCATCGTCAACCGGCTCGAGGACGGGCTCGACGGCGTCGACGTGGTGATGATGCTGCGGATCCAGCACGAGCGGTTCGAGGGCGAGGCGCCGCGGTTCCCCAACACCCGCGAGCTGTCGCGCACGTTCGGGCTCAGCGAGCGCACGCTCGCGTTCGCCCGGCCCGACGCGATCGTCATGCACCCCGGGCCGATCAACCGCGGGGTCGAGCTCGCGCCCTCGGTCGCCGATGGCCCGCGCGCGGTGATCCTGCAGCAGGTCAGCTGGGGCGTGGCGATCCGCATGGCCGTGCTCGAGCGCGCGGTGCTCGGCGACGTCGGCCGGGCGGAAGGAGTGGCGGCATGAGCCATGCGCTCGTCGTCCGCGGCCTGATCAAGAAGTTCGGCAGCCACGTCGCGGTCGACGACATCTCGTTCGAGGTCCCGCGCGGCGTGGTCTACGGCATCCTGGGGCCCAACGGCGCGGGCAAGTCGACCACGCTGCGCATGATCAACGACATCTTCGCGCCCGACGCCGGCGAGATCGTCGTGCTCGACGGGTTCCGGCCGGGCCCCGAGGCCGCGGCGCGGATCGGCTACCTGCCCGAGGAGCGCGGGCTCTACCCCAAGATGAAGGTCGGCGACATGGTCGCGTTCATCGCCGAGCTGCGCGGCCTGACGCGCGGCGATGCGCGGCACAAGGCCGCGGTGTGGCTCGATCGGCTCGGCCTGGGCCAGTGGGCCAAGAACAAGGTCGCCGACCTGTCCAAGGGCATGCAGCAGAAGGTCCAGTTCGCGACCGCGCTGATCCACGAGCCGGAGCTGGTGATCCTCGACGAGCCGTGGAGCGGGCTCGATCCGATCAACGCCGAGGTCCTGCGCGACGCGGTCGAGGAGATCCGCGCCAGCGGCCGCACCGTGCTGTTCTCGACCCACCAGATGGAGCAGGCCGAGAAGCTGGTCGACCACGTCTGCATCATCGCCCGCGGCAAGAAGCTGCTCGACGGCAAGCTCAAGGACATCCAGCGCCGCGAGGCCGCCGAGGGCCTGGTCTCGCTCGGGTTCGGCGATGCCGCGGCGCGGGTCGCGGCCCAAGCCGTGCTCGCGGATCGGTCGCTGGTCGCGGCCGGCGCAGCGGCGCTGGTCGAACCGGCGGACGGCGGCGCCGATCGCGAGGTCAAGCTCGCCGACGGCGCGACCGCGCAGCGGCTGCTCGCCGCGCTGGTCACCGCCGGCGTGACGCTCCGGCGGTTCGAGGTCGTCGTGCCGAGCCTGCACAAGATCTTCGTCGATCGCGTCGGTGCGTCCGCCACGGTCGCCGAGCGTCGCCCGGAGGCGTCGTGAGCGACGTCCGCGACACGCTGGTGATCGCGCGGCGCGAGCTCGCCGAGCGCGTCCAGTCGAAGTGGTTCGTCGCGATCACGCTGCTCGGGCCGATCGGCATGGTCGCGCTGGTGATCATCCCGTCGCTGTTGATCGGCAATCCCGCGGGCACCCGGATCGAGATCATCGACCAGACGTGCCCCGCCGAGGGCCGCTGTCCGGCGCTGCACGACCGCAAGGGCGCGCTCGCAACGCCGCTGTCCGAGGCGCTCGCGCTCGCTCAGTGGAAGCCGGTGATCATCGCCGCGGACACGCCCGAGCAGGTCGAGATGGACCGGATCCGCGACAAGCAGATCAACGGGTTCGTGACGATCCCGGAGGACGCGCTCGGCGCCGGCGTCATCGTGTACCGCGGCGACAACGGATCGAGCCCGGTCGTCCGGGAGACGCTGCGCCTGCTCGCGAGCCAGCTCGTGCAAGCCGAGCGCGGCCGGCGCGCCCAGATCAGTCCGGACAAGCTGGCCTCGATCATCCAGCCGGTCGCGGTCGAGTCGCGGCAGACCAACGGGAAGAACGAGGCTGCCTCCGGTCAGGCCTCGTTCTTCCTCGGCTATGCCCTCGCGTACATCCTGTTCCTGGTGATCACGATCTACGCCGTGGCGGTGATGCGCAGCGTGGTCCAGGAGAAGACCTCGCGCGTGATGGAGCTGATGGTCGCCACCGTCAAGCCGCGCTCGCTGATGGCCGGCAAGATCCTCGGGGTCGGCGGGGCCGGCCTGATCCAGGTCGCGATCTGGCTGACGATCGGCGCGCTGACCCTGGCCTATCGCGAGCAGATCCTCGGGCTGTTCGGGGCATCGGGCGGCGGGTCGGGGCTGCCGTCGCTGTCGGCCGGTGAGGTCGTGGTCGCGCTGCTGTACTTCGTGCTCGGGTACTTCTTCTACGCGTCGATCTATGCGGCCGTGGGGGCGATGGTGTCGTCGGAGCAGGACACGCAGCAGGTCCAGCTGCCCGTGACGTTGCTGCTCGTGGTGGGCATCGTCAGCGTGACGGCGGTCAGCGGCGATCCGCGCGGGTTCACCGCCGCCGTGATGACGACCGTGCCGTTCTGGTCGCCGCTGCTGATGCCGATGCGGATCCTGCTGGGCGGCGCGAGCGCCGGCGAGGTTGCGCTGTCGCTGGTGGTGCTCGCGGTGGCCACGGTGCTCGTTGCGTCGGCGGCGGCCCGGATCTACCGCGTCGGCGTGCTGATGTACGGCAAGCGCCCGAGCCCGCGCGAGCTGCTGCGCTGGCTGCGCTATTGAGCCCCCGGGAAAGCCGTGTCCGAGGTGCCATTCGCCTCGAAACCCGCGTAGACTTCCAGGCGATGGGCCGCTGGCGAATCCGCGTGATATCGTCATCTGTTCTGGCTGGGGTGGCAGTGACCGCGCTGGTCCAGCCGGCGGCACTGGCGCAGTCCGCGGCCCAGGCCCCGGAGGCCGATGTCGCGGCGGCGCCATCCGACGATGCCGGCAGCCGGCCGCCGCAGCGGGTCGGCTATGGCGCGATGCCGGGCGGGCTGCACGTCGCCGCGGCCGAGACCCTGCCGCAGGGCACCGTCGAGCTCGGCCTGCTGAGCGGGTTTGGCCGTCGCAAGGACCTGCTCGCCAAGGGCCATACGTTCGATCGCGCGATCGGCGAGCTCGCCGTCGCGTACGCGCCGCGGTCGAACCTGCTCGTCGGCCTGTCGCTCGACGGCCGCTACGACAAGCACCAGGGCATCGCCGGCATGACCGACGACGGCTACGTCGGCGATCCGCACCTGCTGATCCGGGCCGCGGCGCCGATGGGCCGGGTCGCGCTCGGTGGCCAGCTCGGCGTCTGGGTCCCCGGCAAGAACGCGCCGTCGATCGCCGCGTCGGCGATCTCGGTCGATGCCCGCGCGCTGCTGTCGATCGAGGCCGGGTTCGGCACGGTCACGTTCGACGCCGGGTTCCGGCTCGACAACAGCGCCAGCTCGGTCGATCAGCCCGGCAAGCTGTCGGTCGAGGACCAGGTCTCGCTCGGGGTCTCGAGCTTCCACGCCGCGCTCGGCGGCGCGTCGCTGCGCATCCCGATCGGTGAGCGCTGGTACGTCGCGCTCGAGGGCTCGGCGGACGTGTTCGTCGGCAGCGGCGCGCCCGGGCCGATCGTCCGCGGCGGTGGGATCGTCGGCGCCGCGATCAGCGACACGGTCTCGATCATCGCCTATGCCGAGGGCGCCAAGGTGCCGGGGGTGGCGTACGGCGACGTCGCGGCGGGCCGGCCGATCGTGCTGGTGCCGTACGAGCCGACGGTCACCGGCGGCCTGGGCGTGCAGGCGCGGTTCGGCGGGCGCCCGCGGGTCGCGGCCGCCGGCCAGGTCGTCAGGCGCGTCCGGCCGGTGTCGGTCACCGTGGTCGAGACCGCCGACGTCACCGGGATCGTGGTCGACGATGCCGGCACGCCGGTCGTCGGGGCCAAGATCACCGTCAAGCTCAAGAACAACGTCGGCACCGCGGTCAGCGACGACAAGGGCGGGTTCGCGATCTCCCGGCTGCCGATCGGCAAGACGATCGACGGCAAGACCGAGCTCGACGACACCGGCGCCGAGATCTCGGCCGAGGTCGCCAACAAGAAGCCGAGCACGGCGACGCTGACGCTCGCCAGGGGCGCGAACACCGTGCCCAGGATCACGCTCGATCCGATGCTGCCGCCGGGCCAGCTGCGCGCGGTGATCATCAACGTCGCCACCAGCCGGCCGGTCGCGGGCGCGACCGTGGCGATCGACCCGGGGGAGATCACCGCGACGTCCGGCCCCGACGGCAAGTTCACGGTGGATCTGCCGCCCGGCCACTACAAGATCACCGTGACCGCCAAGGGCCTCGCCCAGCAACAGCTCGACGTGAACATCGATCCCAACGGTGTGGCGATCAAGAACATCGACATGCACAGGTAGCCTCGGCTGCGTGTGCGCGATCGCGATCGGGCTCGGGCTCGGGGCCTGCAAGCAGGACGCGAACCCGATCGCTCAGCTCACCGAGGCTCGCGGGCCGGTCGATCGCCGCGAGGGCGCCGGCGACTGGGGGCCGGTCAAGGTCGGCACCCGGTACTTCCTCGACGACGCGGCGCGCACCCACGACGGCAAGGCGACGCTCGAGATCGGCGGCAGCGGTGGCGCGCAGATCGTCATGACCTCCGACACCGTGCTCCGGTTCGGCGGCCAGCCCGGGCAGATCCGGATCGCGGTCGAGGGCGGCACGATCGACCTCAGCACCGGCAGCTACGCGCTCGACATCGGCGACGTCAAGCTGCAGCCCAACGGCACGGTGCAGATCACGTCGCGGGGCAACGGCCGGTCGAGCATCGAGCTCAAGGTCGGCCAGGGCAAGGCCGCCGGCGCCGGCGAGTCGATCGATCTGGTGATCGGCAA
>DASWRS010000204.1:0-21988 GCA_036403075.1 Kofleriaceae bacterium | reverse complement strand
GGGCCTCGGCCATCACGTGATCGAGCATCATGGGCGACAGCGTCACGCGATCGCGGTCGCGGTCGAGCGCCTTGGTCACCGTCTTCAAGAAGTTCTCGGCCATGTGGATCGTGTACGCGCGGTTGACCGTGAGCTGATCTTCGCGGCCGTACTGGTACAAGATCGACGGCACGTCGAGGTACGCCACGTCGCCTTCGCGGCAGGTCCGGAGGTGAAAGTCGTGGTCCTCGCCCGAGTAGCGCAGGTTGACGTCGAACTCGCGCACGTGCTCGAAGCGCTCGCGGCGCAGCAACACGGTCGAGGTGTGCACCAGGTTGCCGGTGATCATCGGCGAGAAGATGTCGCCCAGGTAGACCCGTGGGTCCGACAGCTCGGCGGCGAGCCCGGGCGCGATCGACGACAGCGGCCGCGACTCGCGGAACAGCTGGTCGCGGGTGAACTTGCGGTACGACGTGTACATCCGGGTCAGGTAGCGGCGGTGCAGGAGCTGGCCATCGGGGCCGATCGCGTCCATGTCGGTCCAGATCATGCCGGCGCTGGGGAACGCCTCGAGGCAGCGCAGCTGGGCCTCGACCTTCCACGGCAGCCAGATGTCATCGGAGTCGAGCAGCGCGATGAACTG
Organism: Kofleriaceae bacterium; assembly: GCA_036403075.1. Lineage (GTDB taxonomy): Bacteria > Myxococcota_A > Polyangia > Haliangiales > Haliangiaceae > JABFXX01. The sequence goes on along the minus strand of DASWRS010000204.1, from coordinate 21,366 downwards.
GCCGCGCGCCAGCCGGAGGCCGTGGTTCCGGGCCGCGGACACCCCGGCGTTGGCCTGATGGATGTACCGGACCCGGGGCTCGCGGCCGTAGCGCGCCTCGATCAGCGCGCGGGTGTCGTCCTTCGAGCCATCGTCGACGATCAGGACCTCGACGTTGGCGTGGGTCTGGTGCAGCGCGCTGTCGACCGTGGTGGTGATGCAGTACGCGCGGTTGTACGAGGGGATCACGACGCTGACGAGGTCTCCGGTCATGGCGTACGTCCGTTGCCCATCCCGCGCAGCGGGGCTCGCTCCAGGGTTTGATATCGGGGACAAGCCCCCATGGTCGCACGACGAGCGCGCCGACGCGCGCCCGGGCCGGGGGTTCCGCGCGATCTCGGCGCTCGGTCGCGTCGGGCTCGCCGCGTCGTGGATGACCTCCGCTCCCAGGGTCATCGAGAGGCACATCTCATCGATGCGCCGAACGTAGCAGAGTTCGGCCGCATCCGGACCGGCGCGGGTCGCTCAGGGGAGCTGCTTCCAGGCCGCGTGCGCCTTCAGGTACGGTCCATGGAACGGCGGCGGTGCCCCGCGCGGCGCGATCACGTAGTCCGCGCGGCGGTTGGCGCGCTCGTCGGTCTCGTCGGGCGTCTTGACCTTGAGCACGTCCTCGCCGAAGCCGGCGAACGCGATCGGCAGCGCGAGCCCCTTGTGCCGGAAGTACGCCGCGATCGCCCGCGCGCGCTGCAGCGACAGCGTGCGGTTCTTCGCGCTCGGCCCGACGGTGTCGGTGTGGCCGGCGACATAGAGCTGGAGCTTCACGAACGGCTCCGAGCGCTTCACGATCTCGGCGATCTTGGCGAGGCTCGCGTCGAGCTTGGCGTCCTCGCCGGGCTCGATCGCGGCGCTGTTGGTCGCGAAGCTCACGTCCTCGTGATCGACGGTGACCGACCACGGCGTGAGCTCGACGTGGGTGACCTTGCCGTCGCTGGCGACCGCGCGAAGCTCGAGCCTGAGCACGCGCGTGCCGGCGGGCTGGGTCCACGACACCGACAGCCAGGTGCCGGGAGGCTCGTTGCCGTAGCTCGCCGCGCCGGTGCCGAGCTGCTTGCCGTCCTCGCCGATCGCGACGAGCTCGGCGCTCGCCGCCGGCCGCGACATCTGGAACTGCAGCACCCGACCGTCGAGATCGAGGTGCTCGGCGTCGTAGCTGACGTGGAACGGCGCGCGCACCGGCTGTGCGAGCGCCGAGCCGGCCACGAGCACGGCGATCAGAGGGATCCAGCGCATCCCCGGATCATAGCGCCCCGGCGGGGCCGGACGCGGGCCGGGGTCCGTCTGCGCCGGTCTGGCTGCAGGCCGGTGGCGCTGCAGGGCCGGTGTGGGCTGCAGGTACATGCGCTTGTCCCCGGCGCGATCGGCCTCTGCAGGCGATGCCCGGCGGAGTACGCTCGGTCCTACGCGGTGGCAGACCGGCCGTCCGGCAACGCGCAAGTTTGCCGGCGCCGGAGCTTTGCCGGCGCCATCCCGGGTGGGCCGGTGTACCTTCCGGCCACGTCATCGCGCGAGGTCGGCGCGGCACCCCGAGGACAGGCTCATGAGGACAACCGCCGTCGCGATCGTGTGGACCGTCCTGACCGTCGCGGCGACCGCGACCGCGGCGGCACAGCCCGCGCTCGCGCCGCCCGGCCTCACGCCTGCGTGGACTCCGATGCCCGCGGCCGCGCTGCAGGACCGCGAGGTCAGCGATTCGACGGCGCTCGCGATCGCGGCCGGCGGCACCGTGGCGTCGTACGGGATGCTGATCGTGGCTGCCAACCTCCACGGCAACGATGGTGCCGCCGAGGCGCTCGCGGTGACCGGCGCCCTCGGCACCCTGATCGCGCCGAGCGCTGGGCGCTGGTACGCGCGCTCGCCCGCTTCTGCCCTTGGGTCTGTATGTCGTTGCCTTCGATGAGCGTCCGCATCGGCAACGCGAGCTCCGTGGTGCTGGCCCTGACCGACACGGACGGCAAGCCATACCGCCTCGTGATCTACACCGCCGAGTTGCAAGGCGACGCCGCTACGTCGGCGTAGCGATCAGCGCAAGGAGAGTGTTTCGCAGGTCTTCCAACGACTGTAGGTACACGGGGAAAGCTTCTGGACCGTGAAAGCTACCAGGCCCGGCTGTGCGAGTGGCAATCACGACTCGATCAACCAACGTTAGCAACTGGCTCAAGGTTGCCTGGTTCGCATTGCGGAGGTCTACTGTATCAGTGTCAGTCTCGATGCAGAACTTGATGTCGTCAGCGAGAGCTGGGGCGTCACCGAGGAATGCCGTCGCGTCTGCGAAGAATCCTCGTGAGATCCAGTTCGCAACGCTCCAGTGTCTATCGTGAGCAAACAGGAAGCTCATCGCGCCTCACAATACGATCAATCGCGGTCGCCGCCCGGTTCTAACCGGCCGGCGCCGTCAGCCGAGCCGCGGCCAGGTGTCGGACAGGCGGTAGCCCGCCGGCCAGGGATCGGCCGGATCGAGCATGTCCTGGCGCGTGCCGGTGATCCAGGCGCGGCCCGAGATCGACGGGATGATCGCCGGGCGGCCGCCGACCGTGGCGTCCGCCTCGATCTTGCCGAGGAACTCCGAGCCGATGATCGAGCGCGCGCGGTAGCGGTCGCCGACCTGCATCCGGCCGCGCGCCCGCATCACCGCCATCCGCGCCGAGGCGCCGGTCCCGGTCGGCGAGCGATCGATCTTGCCGGGCTGGACCACGACGGCGTTGGCCGCCGTCAGGACGCCGTCGTCGTCGACCGCGACCGGCGCGGCGATCTGGCAGAACGAGATGTGGTTCCACGCGGTGTGGACCGGATGAGTGAAGCCGAGCTGCTCGTTCGCGGCGCGGGTGATCCGGACGCCGGCCTCGGCGAGATCGCGCGCCTCGTCGGGCCGGAGCTGGAAGCCGAGGCGGTGGGCGTCGACGATCACGAAGCTGTCGCCGCCGTACGCCGTGTCGGCGGCCAGCGTGCCCAGGCCCGCGACCTCGAGCGTGGCGTCGAGCCGATCGGCGAACGACGGCACGTTGCGCACCGTGATCCGCTCGGCCTTGCCGCCCCGGCACTCGGCGACGATCTCGACCAGGCCGCCCGGGGCCTCGAGCACGAGGCGGGTCTCGGGCTCGGTCATCGCCACGATGCCGCAGTCGAGCAGCACGGTCGCCACGCAGATCGAGTTCGAGCCCGACATCGGCGGCGTGTCCTCGGGCTCCATGATGATGAAGCCGGCCTGCGCCCGCGGGTCCTTGGCCGGGACCAGCAGGTTGACGTGGCGGAACACGCCGCCGCGCGGCTCGTTGAGCACGAAGTTGCGCAGGGTCTGGTCGCGCGCGATGAACCGCGACTGTTCCCAGAGCGTGTCGCCCGGCGGCGGCGGCACGCCGCCGATGATCACGTCGCCGACCTCGCCCTCGGCGTGACACGACACCAGCTGGATCACGCGGGTCGTCCGCACGCGGCCGACTGTACGCTATCCGGTCGCGGCGTCGAGCGGGGACAGCTGCTTGCCGTGCAGCAGCAGCTCGCGGATGTACTGCGCCTGCCACGCGTGGGTCTGGGCCTTCTCGGCGAACCGGGCCTTCATGTCGGCGGTCGAGTGCGCGCCGACCCGGCGCGCGAGCGCCGCGCTCTCCTCGAGGGCGCGGACCGCGGCCCACAGCACGCGCTCGAGCTGCTCGCTCTGTTCGCGCACGAGGCTGTCGAGCGTGAACGCGTGGCCGACGTGACAGCGGAAGTGCTCGAGCGTCCCCGCCTGGGCCTCGGTCATCACGCCGTCGCACATCGGGCACACGATGTCCGCGGGCCCGCCGAGCTCGGTGCCGTCGAGCTGCTTGACGTACGGCGGCGGCTCGATCGTCGCTCCGGCCGGGGTCGCGACCAGCCGGGTGAGCAGCCCCGGCAGCTCGAGCGGATGGACGACGTGGTCGACCGCGACCCGCTCGATCACGCTGCGCGGCATGTCCGGCGCGAGCGCGGTCGCCGGATCCTGCGCGATGCCGAGCCCGCCGCGGGCCTTGATCGACATCATGCCGGCGGTGCCGCAGTCCTGATAACCCGACAGCACGACGCCGATCACGCGCGAGCCGTACGCGGCCGCCGCGGTCCGGAACAGCACGTCGACCGCCGGGCGATGGCCGTTGTCCTTGGGACCGCGGACGACCTCGACCGCGCCGGGGCGCAGCTGCAGGTGGTTGTCGGGCGGCGCGACGTAGATCTTGCCGGGCTCGATGCTCTGGCCATGCAGCGGGTGCTCCGCGGGCAGGCGGCCGCGCCGGCTCAGGAGCTCGGGCAGCGCGCTGGCATGGCTGGGCGGCACGTGCACCACGACGAACAGCGACGCCGCGAGCTCGGCCGGCAGCTCGGCGGCCACGTCGAGCAAGAGCTCGATGCTGCCCGCGGATGCGCCGATCACGACGATGTCGCGGTTCATGATCGACCGTGACGCGATCGCCGGGGATGGCCAAGCCGGGATATCGCGGTTTCACGCAGCCTTGCCGAGCGCGTGCGCTCGGGGAGGGCCGTCGGCGCTCGATCACTTGCCGGCGGGCGGTGGCTCGGCCGTGGTGCGGCCGCTCAGGGCCCCGGCCTCGGCGCCGGCGTGGAGGCACGCGAGCCGGACCCAGTACGCGGGGTCGTCGATCGCGGCCCTGGGCGGCGCGGGCACGACGAACATCAGCGGGCGCGGCGGACCACCGACCTTGACGGTCGGGCTCGAGGTCTTGGGGCCTTCACCCGTCGGCGTCGGCGTCGGCGTCGGCGTCCGCGCCGCCGGCTGGGTGATGAAGGCGCCGAGCGCGTCGGGGCTGATCTCGAACCGCGCGGTCACCGCGTTGCCATCGACGATCACGACCGAGTACACGGTGGCCTCGGGCCCGGCGAGGTAGACGAACGCACGCCCGGGCGTCCGCGTCGCCTCCTGGAGCTGCTGGCCGGTCCACTGCTGCGACGACGGCATCGCCTTCTGGGTCGCGGCGGCCGTCATGCACCCGGCGGTGCACTGGCCGCCGGGGGTCGCGGCGGTCGGCGGACAGCCGGTGGCGGTGCAGAGGCACAGCACGATCAGGATCGGATACATCGCGCGCGTCATACAGAATCTCCTTGGCATGCGCCGGGGACCGAGCTCCCCGGGGCCTCGACACCGACGCAGCATCGCTGCGATATTCCCCGCTGGGAACCCGGGGGATGTCGAAGATCGGAGTTATCCAGGAACATTCCGCCGGCGCGAGCGTCACCTCGATCGATGATGTGCGCCGCCAGCGCCGGGTCGACGAGCTGTGCCGCGAGCACGGCGTGTTCCTGCGCCGGCTGGCGGCGAGCCTGTGCCGGGGCTCGTTCGATCCCGACGACCTGTTCCAGGACGTGCTGGAGAGAACCCTGCAACATTTCGAGCGCTTGCCGTCCGGCGTGGACCACCGGGCGTGGATGGCGCGGGTGATGCGCAACCTGTTCATCGATCGGGTCCGGCGCCGCGCGGCCGCCCCCGCCGCGGTCGAGCTCGACGACGAGCCGGCATCGCCGGTGCCCGAAGGCGCCGAGTGGTGGGAGAAGCTCGACGCCGAGGACATCCGCGCGCGGCTGCGCGAGCTCCCCGAGGAGCTGCGCGAGGCATTCGCGCTGTTCGCGCTCGAGGGCTGCTCGTACCAGGACATCGCGACCCGGCTCGGTGTGCCCAAGGCGACCGTCGGCACGCGGATCCTGCGCGCGCGGCGCCGGATCAAGCAGCTGTTCGACACGGCGCACGCGAAGGCGGCCGATGGAGGCGACGATGACTGACTGCGAGCGCACGTCGCTGTACTTCGATGGCGAGCTGCCGCCCGCCGAGGAGCCGGCGGTGCTGGACCACCTGGCGGGCTGCGCGCGCTGCCAGGCCGAGCTCGGCGACTGGATCGGGATCGCCACCGCGGTGTCGCGGTCGCGGACAGCCGCGGCCGACGCGCCAGATGCCGATGCCGGCGCGGCCGGCGCCGCTGGCCCCGATGCCGATGCTGGCGCCGCCCCGAACCGGCCACCGGCGCTGTCGCCGCCCCGGCCCCGGCCGCGCCGCCGGGCATGGTGGATCGGCGGCGGTGCCGCGCTGGCTGCCGCCGCGTTGCTCGTGCTGATCGTGCGGCTCCGGCCGGGGCCGCCGGGCCGATCGGAGCGACCCGGCCCGCCGGCGATCGCGCTGGCCGAGACCCGGTCGTTCGAGCCCCGGCTCACCGCGCCGGCGTTCGATCGCCACCGGCGCTACCGCGTCGAGCGCGGCGCGGCGGCGCACGAGGTGCTGCCGCTCGAGGTGCTCGCCGGGCTCGAGCGCCGGCGCGATCTCGCCGGTCTTGCCGCGGCCCACCTGCTCGCCGGTGACGTCACGCGGGCCACGGCCGCGCTCGACGCGCTGCCGGCCACGGCCGCGCGCGACAGCGATCGCGCCGCCGCGGCGCTCGCGGCAGGCGAGCCGCTCGCCGCGCTCGGCCTCGCCGACGCCGCGGTCGCCCAAGATCCGGCGCTCGGCCCCGCGCTGTGGAACCGCGCGCTCGCGCTGCAGGCGCTCGATCTGCCGCTGGTCGCGGCGGCCGCGCTCGACCGGGTGGCGGCGCGCGGCGAGCCGGGCTGGAGCGCCGATGCCCGGGCCCGGGCGGCCGTGCTGCGCGCGCCGTTCGCCAGCCGCGCGAGCGACCTCGCCGCCTACGCCGCGGCGTCCCGGGCGATGCTCGCCGGGACCGGGCCGGTGATCGCGCTCGACCTCGCGCGCCGCCATCCTGGACTGGCGCGGCGCGATCTCTACAGCGCGCTCGCGGTCGCGGGCTCGGCCGACGAGGTCCGCGATCTCGTGCCGCTCGCCGCCGAGATCGATCGCGCCGCCGGCGACGATCGCGCGAGCCGCGCGGTCGCGCAGGTCATGGCGCGCGACTTCGCGGTGCGCCGCCGGTTCCGGGATCGCTACCGCGCGCTGGTGATCGGCGCCCCGGATCCGGCGCCGCTGGCAGCGCTGATCGCCGAGCTCGATCGCGCCGGCGCGGCGGTCGCCGACCTCGAGATCGGCGCGTTGCTGCGCGCGGCCCCCACCGCCCAGACCGTGGCCCAGCTCGGCCGCCAGATCTCCGGCGACGACCCGTGGTTCGTGGTCGAGGCCGCGCGCCACGATGCCCGGCTGCGCAGCGCGGGCGGCGACATGTTCGGCGCCGAGCGCGCGCTGCTCGCGACCGCGGCGGCGTGCCGCGATCCGGCCGCGGCGCTGCCGTGCGGCAACGCCGACCTCGATCTCGCCGACTTCTACCTGCGGACGCGGCGGCTCGACGAGGCGGATGCCCGGCTGCGCGCGGCGCGGACCCGGCTGTCGGCCGCCGGCGCGCCCGATCACGAGGACTACGCGCTGGTGTTTGCGGTCCACCTCGAGCGGCTGCGCGACCGCGACGGGGTCGCCGCGGCCTACCTCGAGGAGCTCGGGCTGCGCCAGCCCGAGCGCTGCGAGACCGTGCGGTTTGTCGATGAGAACCGCGCGGTGATCGCGTTCGCCGCCGGCGACCTCGCCACGGCGCGGGCGCGCCTGCCCGAGGTCGGGCGCTGCGGCCGGCCGCCCGACGCCGCGCTGATCATCACCGCGGTCGACCTCGCCCGGCTCGGCGATCCGGCGGACCGCGCGCGCGCGAACGCCCAGATCGCCGCGGCACGCACCGGCGTGGCCTCGGCCGCGGTCGCCGCCGACATCGGCGCGGCGCGGCTCGAGATCGACGCCGATCCCGCCGCGGGCGCGGCCCGGGCCCGGGCCGCGATCACGGCGGCCGCCGCGCTGCGCGCCGAGCCCGGGACTGCGGGCGAGCTTCGCGCCTGGGCGATGACCACGCTGATCGACGGCGCCGGGCGGCGCGGCGACTGGTCCGGTGCGCTCGCGGTGTTCGGCGAGGAGCTCGGCCGGCCGCCGCCGGCCGGGTGCGTCGTCGCGGTGTCGAGCGACAACGAGCGCTCGACCGCCGTCGTGCGCGGCGCCGACGGCACGTTGCGCGGCAGCTACCAGCCGGATCGCTCGCCGCGCGTGCTCGGCGCGGACACGATCGTGCCACCGGCGCTGATCGCGACGCTTGGCGGCTGTCCCGCGATCGCGGTGATCGCCCGGCCGCCGCTGCACGGCCAGCCCGATCTGCTGCCGGCCGGGCTGCCGTGGGCGTTCCTGGGCGCCGCCGCACCCGGCGCCGTGGCCCGGTCACCGCGGTCGCCGGGCCCACCGCCGTCCGTGCCATCCGGGCGACCGCGCCGCGTGCTGGTGACCGACGTCCGGCCGCCGGTGTCGCTCGGCCTGCCGCCGCTCGCGCCGGCCGCCGATGCCGATGCGGTCCTGGTCAGCGGCGCCGGCGCGACCCCGTCGCGGGTCCGCGGCGAGCTCGGCGATGCCGCCTACGTCGAGATCCACGCCCACGGCATCGTCGATCTCGAGGCCTCGGACGCCGCGTTCATCGCGCTCAGCCCCGACGCCGACGGGCGCTACGCGTTGACCGCCGCGGACGTCCGCGCCACCCGGCTCACCGGGGCGCCGATCGTCGTCCTCGCCGCGTGTCACGCCGCGGTCACCGCGCGCTACCAGGCGCGGCGCTGGAGCCTGCCCGATGCGTTCCTGGCCAGCGGCGCGCGCGCGGTGATCGCCGGCGCCGCCGCGATCCCCGACGACCAGGGCGCCGCACTGTTCGCCGAGCTGCGCGCGCGCCTCGATCGCGGCGAGCCGGCGGTGCGCGCGGTCGCCGCGCTGCGCGCCGATCGCCTCGCCAGGGAGCAGCGCTGGGCGGCGGGCCTGATGGTGTTCGAGTAAGCGATTTCCTACCGGCCGGCGGGCCGGCGACCGGTTGCGTCAAAGTGGCTCACGGCCCGGGATCGCGGCGCGACGGAGCGACCAAAATGCCCCAGGCTTGTCGAAAAGCTGACAGCGATTTCGGAGGCTAAACGTCGAAAAACCGACATCGATCCACCGCACCTCGCTGTACGGCCGCGGTGCCCGGACTCGGTGTGCCCCGGTTCTTGCTTCTGTCACCGAATTGACCTACTTCACTGCCGAGGCAGACGCATGACCCGTCCACTACAGGGTGCCCTCATCGGGTTCGGATTCATTGCCGAGAAGGGCCACGTCCCGGCCTATCTCTCCGTCCCCGACCAGATCCAGATCGTCGCGGTCGCGGACGTGTGCGCTGCCCGTCGAGACAAGGCGCGCCAGGTCCTGCCGCATGCCCGGATCTACCCCGACACCAAGACGCTGCTGTCCACCGAGGCGCGGCAGCTCGACTTCGTCGACATCGCGACGCCGCCGTGTGACCACGCCGCGATCGCCCACGCCGCATTCGAGCACGGGCTGCACGTGTTCTGCGAGAAGCCGATCGCGACCAGCGCCGCCGACGCGCGGGCGATGCTCGACCACGCCACGGCCGCCAAGAAGGTGTTCTTTCCGTCGCACAACTACAAGCACGCGCCGGTGATCAAGGCGATCCGCCGCGTGCTCGAGTCGGGCGAGATCGGCCCGATCCACCTGGTCACCCTCGACACGTTCCGCACCACCCACGCCAAGGGCGTCGCCGACTGGCAGCCCGACTGGCGCCGGTCGCGCAAGACCTCGGGCGGCGGCATCGCGATGGACCACGGCAGCCACACGTTCTACCTGGCGTTCGACTGGCTGGCATCGCAGCCCACCGCGATCAGCGCCAAGATGTCGAACCTGTCGACGTTCGACACCGAGGACAACTTCAGCTGCACCGTGACGTTCCCGACCGGGATCGCGGTCGCGCAGCTGACCTGGAACTCGGGGTTTCGCAAGGTGATCTACACGATCCACGGCGCGAACGGCGCGATCAAGGTCGAGGACGACGAGATCGAGATCCACCGGCGGCGCGCCGGCGGCCAGATCGACGTCGAGCGGCTGTCGGCGGCGTCGCACTGGATGGACGCCTCGCACGCCGAGTGGTTCAAGCCGCTGCAGGGCGAGTTCGTCCAGGCGATCCGCACGGGGCAGTGGGTCGGCCAGGAGGCGCGCGATGCGGCGATGTGCGTCCAGCTGATCGAGACCGCGTACGCCTCGGCGCGCGCCGACAGCAAGCAGCTCGCGATCGGCGCCGAGCGCTCGGCCGTGGTCAAGGCCGGCTGATCGCCGCGCCGGCGAAGGCATGCGGCCCGACGTCTACTTCTGTTACGCGACGGCGGCGCTGTGGGCCATCGCGCTGACGCTGTACGGCATCCGGCTCGCCGCGCGCGGCGCGTTTCACTCCGACCGGGTATCGAAGATCGGCGGCACCGCGCTGGTCGGCCGCGGCCTCATGGACGCGACCTACTGGGCGATCGAGCCGGTGGTGCGCGGGTTCGCAGCGCTGGGCGTGACCCCCAACGGCATGACCTGGGCCGCGCTGGTCCTGGGAGTCGGGGCCGGGGTCGCGCTGGCGCTGGGCTGGTTCGGCCTGGCCACGCTGCTCGCGACGATGTCGACGGTCGGCGACATCCTCGACGGCCAGATCGCCCGGCTGACCCACAGCGGCTCGGATCGCGGCGAGCTGCTCGACGCCGCCGTCGATCGCTACACCGAGTTCGCGTTCCTCGCCGGCCTGGCGCTGTACCTGCGCGCGTCGTGGTGGCAGATGGTGCTCGCGCTGACCGCGCTGCTGGCGTCGTTCATGATCAGCTACGCCAGCGCCAAGGCCGAGGCGCTGCAGGTCTCGCCGCCGCGCGGCCTGATGCGGCGCCACGAGCGCTCGATCTTCCTGATCGCGGGGATCGGGTTCACCCCGCTGGTCGGGCCAGCGCTGGTCGCACGTGACCTGCCCTATGTCACACCCTGTCTCATTGCGCTCGGCGTGGTCGCGGTCATCGGAAATCTCGCCGCCGTGCTTCGCCTGGTGCGCATCGGCCGAGCCTTGAGGTAAAAGACCGGCTCCATGCCGCAGCCCGCGAACCAGAACCGCCACCTCGTGACCGCGATCCCGGGGCCGAAGAGCCAGGCCTTGCGGGCGCGGGAGGAGGCGCACCTGGCGCCCGGCGCCCAGGGCTACGCGCTGATGGCCGGCGTCGTGGTCGATCACGCGGAGGGCACGCAGGTCACCGACGTCGACGGCAACCAGTTCCTCGACTTCATCGGCGGCATCGCGGTCGGCGCACTCGGCCACTCGCACCCGACCTGGGTCGAGGCGATCCAGAAGCAGGCGGGCCGGGCCGCGGTGGGCTCGTTGACCAGCGAGGCCCGGGTCGAGCTGTTCGAGCGCTTCGCGCGCCACGCCCCGGCCAACGGCGTCCACCGGCTGCAGATGTACTCCGGTGGCGCCGAGGCGGTCGAGAGCGCGCTCCGGCTGGCCAAGTCGCACACCGGCAAGTACGAGTTCGTCAGCTGCTGGGGCGGGTTCCACGGCAAGACCATGGGCGCGCTGTCGCTGATGGGGTCGACGTTCAAGGACCAGCTCGGGCCGATGGTGCCCGGCTCGCACCAGGTGCCGTACGCGGACTGCTATCGCTGCCCGATCGGGTCGAGCTACCCGTCGTGCGGCATCGCCTGCGCCGAGATCGCGCGCAAGTACGTCAAGGTCGCCACCGCCGGCGAGGTCGCCGGTATCATCGTCGAGCCGATGCAGGGCACCGCGGGCAACATCGTGCCGCCCAAGGAGTTCCTGCCGGCGATGAAGTCGATCGCCGAGGAGGTCTCGGCGCTGTTCATCGCCGATGAGATGATCACGGGGCTCGGCCGGACCGGGGCGTGGTGGGGCATCCATCACACCGGCGTGGTCCCCGACATCGTGACGATCGGCAAGGCGGTCGGCGGCGGCTTCCCGCTCTCGGCGCTGGCGACGACCGACGCGATCGCGGCGGCCAAGCCGTGGTCGAACGCCTCGGGCAGCTCGTCGAGCTACGGCGGTAACCCGCTCGCGGCCGCGGCCGGCGCCGCCTCGCTGCGCATCCTCGAGGACGAGGACCTGGTCGAGAACGCCCGGCGGGTCGGCGAGGTCATGCTGCGCGAGCTCGAGCCCTGGGTCGATCGCTACCCGTTCGTCGGTACCGTGCGCGGCGCCGGCATGTTCCTGGCGATCGAGCTGGTCAGCGACAAGGTCAAGAAGACGCCGCTGCCCCGCAGGATCACCGAGCGGATCTTCAGCGAGTGCGTTCGGCGCGGCCTGTTGACGATGAGCTATTCGGCGAGCTTCCGGATCCAGCCACCGCTGACCACCGACGAGGCGACTGCGCGCAACGGCCTCGCGATCCTGCGCGAGGTGTTCGACCTCGTCGATCGCGAGGGCTGGTGGAAACCGTAGGTTTCCTCGAGGCGCTGGTCCGCGCGCTCGGGCGCGGCTGGTCCGCGCGCTACGGCCTGATCGCGCCGTACAACGTGCTCGGCCTGACCTTGACCAGCGACACCGGCGGCACGGTCGAGGTCGTGCCGTCGCTGGTCCGCGGCGTGGTCGTGACCTGGAGCCCGTTCGTGTTCGCCACCGGCATGCCGCACTACGACCTGTACACCGACGACGGCGTCCTGACCCGCACGCCGGTGCTCGCCGAGGCGGTCGCGCGGCTCGAGCGCTGGCGGCGGTCGCGCGGCCCGGTCGGCCAGGTCGCGGCCCGGCTCGCGCGCGCCGGTGCCCGGCGGCGGCCGGTTCGCACCACCGAGGTCGATGAGCCGCGCTGGCCGGTCGCGTCGGCGTCGGCGTCGGCGTCGCTCGCCGAGGCGCTGCGCGGCAAGCGGCTCGGCGAGACCCGGCGCGCGCGGGATCTCGCCGCCCAGCGCGATCCCGACGTCGCGGCCGGCGAGTTGCTCGCGATCGCCCGGCGCAGCGCCGGCGACGCCCGGGCCAACGCGCTTGCGGTGATGGTCGCGATCGCGCGCGCCGAGCACGGCCCCGAGCTCGCCCGCTACCTCGGCGATCCCGAGCGCACCGTCCAGCGCATCGCGATCGACGGCGTCAAGCGCACCGGTTGCACCGCGGCGGTGCCGGCGCTCGCCGCGATCGTGCTCGGCCGGGACGGCAAGCCGACCAGCGCCCGCACCCAGCTCGCCATCGCGGCCGCGACCGCGATGAAGGTGCTGTCCGGGCGCCGGGGCGCGGCGGCGCTGACCGGCTACTTCACCGCCGCCGATCCGCGGGTCCGCGAGGCGGCGTGCGTCGCGTTCACGCTGTTTCCCAACCCGGGCACCAAGCAGGCCCGCCCGCTGCTCGAGCGCCTGCTCGACGACGGCGATCCGCGTGTCGCCCGGGCCGCCCGGCGCGTGCTAGCGCCACGCTGACCGGCGGCTACGGCCGGGTGTGGCTCGGGTGCGGCGTGGTCGGGGCGCTCGGCGCGCTGGGGGCGCTGGCGCCCGGCGGCGGCGTGATCATCTTGGGCGGCGGACGCGCCGCGTCGCTGCCGTTGGCCAGCGGCTCGTCCTCGCGGCCGAGCACCAGGCGCAGCTCGAGGATCAGGCCGGCGGCGATCAGCGGGACGACCTGGAGCGCGTGGTAGAGCAGGGCGAACGCCAGCGCCGGCTCGTGGCCGACCTGGAGCAGGTCGAGCGCCGCGAGCGCACCGACCTCGAGCGCGCCGACCTGGGCGGGCGTCGACGGCACGGCGATCGTGAGGTTGAGCGTGAACAGGATCAGCAGCCCGGCGGCGATCGGCAGGTGGATGTCGACCGCGTAGAGCACCGCCATCACCTCGCCGAGATCCGCCGACCACACGAGGATCAGCAGCGCGAGCGAGCCGAGCAGGCGCTTGGGGCTGCGCAGCACGTGCAGGCCGGCGAGGAACCGGCGGGTCAGCGTGCTCGGCGTTGTGGTCTCGGTGTCTTCGACCCGGCCGACCGCGATGAACAGGCCGACGAACAGGATGATCGCGATCGCGGCGCACGCGACGATCGCCGTGACCACCCACGACGGCAGGCCGGGGAGCAGGAACGGCACCGGCGCGACCAGGATCAGCATCGAGATCCCGTCGAGCAGCTTCTCGGCGACCGCGACCGCCGCGGTGTCCGCCGCCGGGACGCCGTCGCGGCGCTTGAGCGTCCAGACCCGCAGCACCTCGCCGGCGCGCGCCGGGGCGATCGCCGAGGCCGCGAACGCGGCGATCGTGTAGCGGAACAGCCGCGCGACGCTGACCTTGTGGCGCGGCGCCAGCATGATCCGCCAGCACACTGCTTTTCCCCACAGGCAAACGAAGTTCAGGGCTGCGGCGAGGACCAGCGGCCACAGCTTGGCGTTCCTCAGCGCTTCACCGAGTGCGGCGAAGTTCATCTCGCGCACGAACCACCACAGCCCGGCGGCGATCACGCCGATCACCAGGACGCGGATCACCATCGTGAGGCGGCGATTCATGGCACCGCCTGTCCGACCACTTGACGTGGTGGCCGCGAGTACTTCATCTTCCACCGCCGTGCCAGGAGGTTCTGCCGCCGAGCTGGCGATCCAGCAGCCGAGCTCGCTGCGTCGCGCGATGGCGTGGCTCGGGCCCGACTTCGGCATCGTCGCGGGGTTCACCGCGGCGCTCGCCGTCCTGGTGGCCGCCTACGGGGGCTCCTACAAGTGGAAGGAGGGGCCGATCGTCATCTCGGCGGGCATCGCGCTCGCCCTCGTGCTCGCGCGCCTGGTGTGGAGCGGGCCGGCGATCGTGATGAACCGGCCGGGGGCGCGCGGCGAGTTCCAGCGCGCGGTCATCAGCATCCTGCGCGACTGGGGCCCTGTGATCTTGATCATGTGGCTGTTCCAGAGCCTCGAGACCTACACCGGGGTCATCCGCCAGACATCGATCGACGCGTACCTGTACCGCGCCGACCAGTGGCTGTTCGGTGTCGAACCGACAGTCTGGCTGTCCAAACATTCGACACCCCTTCTGACCGACTACATGGCGTTCGCCTACGGCAGCTACTTCATCACGCCGATGATCCTGGCGACGATGCTGTCGCTGCGCGGCCGCCGTGAGGACTTCCGCGAGATGACCACCGCGGTCGTGCTGCAGATGGGGATCGGCTTCTTCCTGTTCCTGATGTTCCCCGCCGGCCCGCCCCGCTACTTCGATTCGCTGGTCCACGGCGGCTTCGATCCGCCGGTGCTGCACTCGCACTTCGGGCTGTTCGAGCTCCAGCAGGGCGCGTTCGACAGCGCCGATCCGGTGCGGACGCGCTCGGCGTTCCCATCGCTGCACTGCAGCCTCGCGTTGCTCACGCTGATCTACTCCTACCGGTTCTCCGACGCGGTCTGGCCGCGCCATCCGCGGCTGTGGTACCGCATCGTGCTGGTGATCGTCGTGTCGTTGTGGATCTCGGTCGTGTACCTGCGCCACCACTGGGTGGTCGATATCTTCGCGGGCCTGATCGTCGGTGCCCTGGCGAACTGGCTCGCCCCGATCCTGCGCTTGCGTTGGCCGAAGCTGTCGCACTGAGCTTAGGCCTCCGACCTCACCGCTTGCTCCGGCTGCTCGTCGTCCTCGACGCGGATCGGCCGGCCCGCAGCTGCGTGGCAGGCCGCGATCGCGAGGCGGTACTCGTGCCGGACCCGCTCGGCGAGCCGGTCGTAGTCGAACATCTCGGCGTGGCGTCGGTTGAGCTCGCCCTGGCGGCGGCGGATCTCGGGATCGATCCGGATCACCCGGGCGAGCGCCTCCTCGAGTGCCCGCGCGTCGGACGGCTTGACCAGCGTCGAGCCCTCGGTGGTGGCGACCTGGCGGTAGCCCTCGATGTCGCTGCACACCACCGGCTTGGCCGACGCCATCGCCTCGAGCAGCACGATGCCGAACGACTCCTGCCCGGTCGACGGCGCGACGAACACGTCGCACGCGCGGTAGAGCTGCGACAGCCGCTCGAACGGGACCGCGCCGTGGTAGGTCAGCCCCGGCAGCTGCGGCGGCGGATCGGCCTGGCCGAGCTCGCCGACGACATCGAGCGTCACCGGCAGGTTGCGCGCGACCAGCCCGGCGTAGGCCTCGAACAGGTAGCGCGCGCCCTTGCGGGCATCGCCGATCCGGCCGACGAACAGCAGCTTGACGTGCGAGTGGTGGTGGTGATGGTGGACGTGCGGCGGGTGGTGGTGGACCGCCGGCGGCGTGAAGATGTCCGTCGGCACGCCGTTGGGGATGATCGACAGCTCGCGGCTCCACGCCTCCGCGGCGTAGCGGGCGGCGGGCTCGGACACCGCGATCGCGCGCTGGATCCACGGGAACATGGTCGCTCCCCACGCCTTGCGCGCCCAGCGCAGCAGGAAGCCTTCCTCCTCCATGAACGCGTGGAACGTGGCGACGTGGGGCACCCGCCGGGTCAGCCACACCGACCAGTACGACAGCGCCGGTTGGAGCGGTTCGTGAATGTGGATGACGTCGAAGCGATGCTCGCGAAAGAACCGGGCGATGGCGCGTGGCGAGACCAGCAGGCCGAGGTTGTTGTCCGACCCGTTGGCCGGGACGTTGACGATGCCGCCGAACGAATGAACATCAGGTTCATCGGTCGGGACCGACGAGGGTCCGACCAGCATGACCTCGTCTCCCAGCCGGCGCAGCGACGCCGCCAGGTGCAGCGCGTGCTGCTTCACACCGCCGCCGGGCGATGCCATGTCGTAGGTGACCATCATGCAGACGCGGAGTCGGCCGTCACTGACGGGGACCGGCGCTGGCATGGGGGTATTACGGAGAGCCATAGCGAGGTGGTGCACGGTAGCCAAACCTTCAACGGGGTCAAGTCGGACGTGCAACCATGAGGCCGGAGACCCGACATACGCTGATCGAACGCGATCGCGGCGCGGACCGTCCTGGGGGGCACGGCCGGCCCGCGTGCGCCCTGTGCGTCGCAGCGGTCGCGGTGGTCGCGCCGGTCGGACCTGTCAGATCTGTCGGAAGCTGGACAAAACCGGTGGGGCTGGTCATGGTGCGCCCGTGAGCGTCCGGGACGACTTCGCGAGGCGGTATGCCTCGTGGATCGAACGTCGCCGCTGGGCGATCATCGCCGGGTCGATCGTGTTCGCGGCGCTCGCGACGTTCGCGGCGACGCAGCTGCGGGTGTTTGCAGACTTCTCCTACCTCCTGCCACAGGACGTTCGTTCGGTCACCGACCTCCGCGCGATCGGCAAGCGCGCGCGCGTGCTCGGCACCGCGATGGTGGCGGTGGAATCCCGCGATCCGGTGCTGCGGGAGCGCGCCGCCGTCATGGTTCGCGACAAGATCGCCCGGCTCCCGCTGGTCTCGAGCGTCACGTTCGACGACCGCGCGCAGCGCGACTATGCGTGGGCGCACCGCTGGCTGTTTGCCGATCTGAATGACCTCCAGCGCGCGCGGGCGGCGCTCGAGGACAAGATCCGGCGGGCCAAGCTCGACGCCAACCCGCTGTTCATCGGGCTCGACGATGACCCGCCGGCCGGCCGGCGCGATGCATTGGACGAGCTTCGCGACCGCCTGCGCAAGGCCGAGGCCGAGAACGCCAAGAGCGGCGAGCTGGTCAGTCCGTACGGCACGCTGCAGATGATGGTCATTCGTACCGCGTTCTCCTCCGGCGACGTCGATCCCGCCAAGCAGCTGCTCGCCGGGATCCGCAGCGCGATCGCCGAGGTCAGCGCGGTCGTTCCCGGCGTCGAGATGGGGATCGCCGGCGATATCGCCGTCTCGGTCGCCGAGCACGACTCGATCCTCAACGGCATGGTGCTCGCCACGCTGGTGACCGTGTCGCTGGTGATGCTGGCGCTGATCTGGTTCTTCCGCTCGGCGCTCGCGGTCGGTGCGCTGTCGTGGTCGCTCGCGATCGGCACGCTCGCCACGTTCGCGTTCACCGAGCTGGTGATCGGCCACCTGAACCTCGCGACCGCGTTCCTGTCGTCGATCGTGATCGGCAACGGCATCAACGTCGGCATCCTGGTCACCGCGCGCTACATCGAGGAGCTGCGGGCCGGCCGCGACGGCGCCGACGCGCTGGGGCGCGCGCTGGCCAACACGGTCGCGGGCACGCTCGCCGCCGCGCTGACCGCGGCGGTCGCCTACGCCTCGCTGATGATCACCGTGTTCCGCGGGTTCCGCGATTTCGGCGTGATCGGCGGCGTCGGCATCCTGCTGTGCTGGTGCTCGGGGTACATCGTGCTGCCGGCGGCGCTGTCGATCGCGCGGCGCTTCGGCATGCGACCGCGCGGCGAGCCGCCGATCGGCCGCTGGCTGGCCAGGCTCTTGCCCAGGAACCTGGCGGTCACGGCGATCGCGACGATCGCGCTGGTCGCCGGCGCCGGCGTGGTCACCGCCCACTACCTCACTGACGATCCGTTCGAGAGCAACTTCAAGAACCTCCGGTCGCGCAGCGCAGCGATCGAGGACCAGCAGCGCTGGATGCACGCGATCGATCACTACTTCGGTCAGGGCATCGACTCCGGGTTCGTGATCGCGGTGCCGCGCCGCGACGACGTCCTGCCGCTCAAGGCCCGGCTGCGGGCCGCCGACGCCGGGGTGTCGGAGCGCGACAAGCTGTTCGCGAGCCTGTACTCGCTCGACGACCTGCTGCCGTCGCAGCAGCCCGAGAAGCTCGCGGTGCTCGCCGACATCCGCAAGCTGCTCGACAGCAAGGACCTCCAGGAGCTGCCCGAGGCCGATCGCGCCGAGCTCGCCAAGCTCCGGCCGCCCGACGATCTGCGCTTGCTCGGCGACGGCGACATCCCCGATGCGCTCGCCGCGCCGTTCATCGAGGCCGATGGCTCGCGCGGCAAGCTGCTCGTCGCCTCGCCCGGCCCGGGCTACGAGGTCTGGGACGCCCACGACACCGTGCGGTTCGCCGAGAAGATCCGCGCGCTCGGTCTGCCTCCCGAGGTCCACCTCGGCGGCGCGTCGTTCGTGTTCGCCGACGTGCTCGATGCCGTGCTGACCGACGGACCGCGCGCGACGATCGCGTCGCTGCTCGGCGCGATCCTGGTCGTGCTCGTGGTCGTCGGCCGCAACCGTCACGGCTTCGTGACCATCGTGTGCGGCCTCGGCGGCACGATGCTGATGCTGGGCTGCGCGGCGCTGCTCGGCCTCAAGATCAACTTCCTCGACTTCGTCGCGCTGCCGATCACGATCGGGATCGGCATCGAGTACGCGGTCAACATCGCGACCCGCGAGCGCCAGGAAGGCCCGGGCCGCGGCCGCGCCGCCCTCGCCACCACCGGCAGCGCGATCGCCGTGTGCTCGTACACCACGATCGTCGGCTACGGCTCGCTGCTGCTGTCGCAGAACCTCGGGATCCGCTCGTTCGGGCTCGCCGCGATGCTCGGCGAGCTGACCTGCCTGGGCGTCGCGCTGTTCCTGGCCCCGGCGCTGCTCTGGGCCACGGCGCCCGAGCTGGCGCGCCGCCGCTCCGAGGCGTCGCCGTAGGCTGCGCCGGGCGCGCCGATTACGCCGGCGGCGCCGGCGGCGGCAAGGTGATCGCCGCCGCCTCGCGCTCCATCCAGGCCTTCATCCACGCGGTCGAGCGATAGCGGTCCCACAGATCGGCCGCGATCGTGACCACTGGCCCGACGAGCCCGCCGCGCGCGGCGACGCGCAGCGCCGCGACCACGTTGACGCCGGTCGAACCGCCGACCGTCAGCCCCTCCTCCTTGACCAGGCGCTCGACCATCGCGAACGCCTCGGCGTCCGACACCTTCTCGCCGAGATCGAGCACGTCGCGGTGCAGGTTGCCGGGCACCGAGCCCGAGCCGATGCCCTCGACCGCAAACGGCCCATCCGGCCCGAGCGTGCCGGTGTTGACCCAGTCGGCGAGCGAGCTGCCGATCGGATCGGCGAGCACCACCTGGGTCCTCGGATCGCGCTCCTTGAGTCGCCGGCCGACCCCGGTGATCGTGCCGCCGGTGCCCGACGAGGTCACGAACGCGCCGACCCCGGGCTCGCCGGCCGCCTCGACCTGCGCCAGGATCTCCTCGCCGGTGCCCTTGAACCGCGGCGTCCCGTAGTGCGCGCCGAGGTTCGCCGGGTTGTGGAACTGGTTGGTCAAGAACCACCCGTTGTCCTGGGCGAGCCGCGCCGCGACGTTGCGGAAGTTCGCCGGGTTACTCAGCGGCGCGTTGCGCGCGATGATCACCTCCGACCCGAGCTGGCGCAGCTGGATGCGCTTGTCGACCGCCATCTTCTCGGGCAGGACGCAGATGCAGCGATAGCCCCGCGCCGACGCGATCAGCGCCAGCCCGACCCCGGTGTTGCCGGCCGTACCCTCGACGATCGTCGAGCCCGGCCCGAGCAGGCCCCGCTCCTCGGCGTCGACGATGATCGCGCGCGCCGTGCGGTCCTTGACGCTGCCGCCCGGGTTCAGGTGCTCGCACTTGATGTACACCTTGACCGGCAGGCCGGCCGCCACACGCTTGAGCTCGATCAGCCGCGTGTTGCCGATCGCTTCGATCACGTCCATGCCGCGACGATAGCACCGCGGGCACGCCCGGCCCATCCATGGCCGAACCACCCCCGGCGGCGTCGCAGGGCCATGGTGACCACGGGTCTTGCGCGGCCGCGCGCCCGTGTCCTCGCCGGGGCGGCCGACGCGTCGCGCCGCTGCCACAGGAGGCCAGGGCGTCGACTCTCGGCTCCGCCCGTCGTGACGATGCGCCGGATGACCTCGGGAGAGTGCGCGGCCGGCCTGTGACTGGCGCGCGTAGGCCGACCAGCCTCACACGGACGCCCCACTCACAGCACACTGCCCAGCGCGGGTGTTTCCTTCTGGAGAATTCATTCTCTCGGATCGGAGATGTTCAGTGCGATGAGCTCACGTTCCGGAATCTGAATAAATCAAGAAATTCTCCCGTGGAGTCTGGATTCGAGGGGCAGGGCTGTGGGCAACGGAAGGAGGGGGTGAGACGCGCCCGGGTCGGCCAAGCTCGCTGCGGCGCGGATCAATGGCCCTCCCCGTTGTCCACAGGCCGGCCGGGTGATCTCCCGAGGTGTTCGCTCGAGGATGTTCTCCAGCACGGAGCTTCGAGGGAGGCATGCGTCCGACAAGATCGATCAGGTGCTTCGACCAGGCGCTCACTGGACGACCTCAGCGTCGTCGTCTCGGCTCCGCGGCTGCGACGATCCGGCCGGAGGACCTCGGGAGAGCACGTGGCCGGCCTGTGACTGGCGCGCGTAGGTCGACCACACTCGTATGGACGCCCCACTCACAGCCCAGTGCCCTGCATCGATGCTCCCTTTGGAGAATTTTATTCTCGTGGCCGGGAAGAGAATGGTGGACGCAGTGAGCTGCAGCGATGTCGCTGATCTGCAATCGCAGGCATGTTTGGAGTGATTAGCTTACGTCCTGGAATCTGAATAAGAATCAAAATTGTCTGTCCGCAGGCCGCCTTGGCGATCTCCTGAGGTATTCGCTCGAGGATGTTCTCCAGCACGACGTTTCGAGGAGGATCAGTTCGATGTCACGTGCCGCAGTGGTTGCGGCCACCAGCGGATCGTTCGCAGGTTCACGTCCCAGCTGGG
>DASWRS010000203.1:0-3440 GCA_036403075.1 Kofleriaceae bacterium | reverse complement strand
GCAGCACGCGCTCGCGCAGCATGCGGTCGTGCAGGGTCTCGCCGGACAAGAGCTCCATCGCGATGTACAGCGTGCCGTCGCCGGTCTCGCCGGCGGCCAGCGTGGTGACGGTGTGCGGGTCGTGGAGCTGGGTCAAGGTCGCGCCCTCGCGCCGGAACCGCGCCACCGTGCTCGGATCGTCGGTCAGGCTCGGGTGCAGGACCTTGAGCGCCACCGCGGCGCCGCCGCGGGTGCGCGCGCGGTAGATCGCACCGAACCCGCCGGTGGCGATCTGCGCCTCGATCAGGAAGCGATCGTCGAGCCAGGTCCCGGGCAGCGAATCGCGCCTGCTCGGGCGCCCTGCGGACACGGTGCGCGGTTCGAAGTACGGCATCAGCCACGTAGATACGGTCGAACCCCGCGAAGCTATTCGTACGAAGAATTTTGCCGGATTTCAGCAACGGATCCGAAGACCTCGCTGCCTGGAGGCCGCCGGCGCCAGGGCCGCAACGCGCGTGGTGGCGCGTGGCGGCCGTGCCGCGGGCCCGGGCAATCGTGAGCGGCGCCGCCGCCGGGCGAGCGCGGAGAGGATCTGTTAGTGTCGTGCCCGCCATGGTTGCCACTGCAAAGCAAGCTGCTCAGGGAGAGATCACGACGCTGCTCGGGCGCGGCGCCGCATTCGAAGGCAAGCTGACGTTCGACGGCACGGTCCGGATCGACGGCCGGTTCAAGGGCGAGGTGTTCTCCGACGACGTCCTGGTGATCGGCGAGGGCGCACACGTCGAGGCCGAGATCGACATCGGCGAGGTGATCATCCAGGGCACGGTCGTCGGCAACGTCAAGGCCAAGCGCTCGATCGAGATCCACGCACCGGGCCGCGTCAAGGGCGACCTGCACACGCCCAGCCTGCAGATCGACAAGGGCGTGATCTTCGAGGGCCGCTCGTTCATGGAGAACGCGGTCATTGCGCCGCGGCCCGCCGCGGCAGCCACGCCGCCGTCGCCCCCCAAGGCCGGCCCGACGCCGGTCAAGCCCTGAGCCCGGCGCCCGGCCCCGGCGCTCAGTACGCCAGGCCGACGGTCACCGCCACGCCGATCGAGCGATCGGTCGCGCCGGTCACGTCCTGGGTCGCCGGATCGTTGTCGCGGTTGTTCGCCAGCGTCGGTCCCTTGGGCTTGAACGCGAACATGATCTGGCTGTACTCGATCGCGAGCCGTAGCCCGATCTGCGGGGTCAGCGCGATCTCGACGCCGCCGGCGCCCTCGAGCCCGTACACCGTCGCCGGGCCGTAGCTCGCCGACTTCTGGATCGCACCGGCCTGGAGGATCAGCATGCCGTCGGCGGCACCGAACACGGCGATCGTGCCGGTGACCGGGACGCGGACCGCGGCGCCCGGCGCGATCGCGGTGTAGTCGACGTCCGGCGCGTCGAGCACCGCCGCCATCAGCCCCGAGCGATCCGCGACGTACTGGCGGCGCGCGTAGTCCAGGCCGAGCGCGACGGTCGACGTCGCACCGACGCCGAACCGGTAGCGCGCGCCGATCGCGTAGTGCGACTGGCTGATCGGCGCGCTGATCGTCTGGTTCGGCAGCTTGATCGACAGCCCGAAGGTCTTGTCGTAGGCCGCCGCCAGGCCGAGCCCGGCCAGGCTCGAGCCCGGGTCGGCGAGGGCGAACGGGTAGATCTCGCCGTCGACCCGCGCCGCGCCCGCGGTGGTCAGCACGCGCGGCGGCACCTGGGTGAAGCCGCTGCGGGTGTCGTACGACAGCTGGCGTTGCGCGACCGAGCCACCGGCGGCGACGCGCGCGGCGAGCTGCGGCGCGGCCTCGCCGCCGGCCTTGCGGGTCTTGCGCGTGCGCACGGCGCCCTCGCCGTCGCCGTCGCCATCGCCATCGCCGTCGTCGTGGGTCGCTGCGACCCGCCGCTTCCGGGCGTCGTCGCCGGCGGGCTTCCTCGGCCGCCGCGGCGCGGCGTCGCTGCCGGCGTCGCTGCCGGCGTCGCTGTCGGCCCTGGTGCCGGCCTTGGGGTCGGCCTCGCCGGCCTTGCGCTTGCGCCCGGCGGTGTCATCGCCGTCGGCCTCGGCGAGCTTGCGGCGCGGCCGCGCGGCGGCGTCGTCATCGGCCTGCTTGTCGGCCCTGGGCTTGCGCCCGGCGGTGTCATCGGCGGCGTCGTCGGTGAGCTTGCGCGGCCGCGCGGCGGCCCTGTTGTCGGCCTCGTGGTCGGCCCGCGCCACCGGCTTGCCGGCCTTGTCCTCGTCGGCGGGCTCCGGCTCGCCGGCGCCCTCGAGCTTCTTGCCGATCTGATCGTGCACCACGCGGCGGAACTTGGGCGACGAGGTCGTCTTGTACTCCACGGTGAACCCGGCGTCGGGCTTGCCGCGGCGGTGGACCTCGAGGTGCAGCGAGCGCTTGCGGCCGGCCTTGCTGACCTGGCCGGTGACCACGGCCGCGGCGCCGAGCTTCTGCGCCAGCGTGCGCGCGGCCCGGGCGTCGAGCTCGTCGGACAGCCCGAGGCGCGTCATCTCGCGGCCGGTCTCCTTCGGACCGACCACCGCGAAGTCCTTGCCCGCGAGGGCGTCGGCGACCGCCTGGGCGACCTTGTTGCCGGCGTCGTCACCCAGCGGGGCCACCGCGATCTTCGGCCGCGGCCGGGCGATCCCCTGGGCCGGGACCGCGACGAGCAGCACGCCGATCACGAACGGTAGGATGCGCACCTACGGATCATAGCCCGGGCGTCGAGCGGGACGCCGCCGTGGTCGTCGGTCTCACGTGATCCACGCCGCGCGTGACACGTTACGTTTTTGCGTCCGGACGCGTTAGGCTGCGCACCATGCCCGGCCTGATCGACCTGATCGACGACGACCACACCGGCATCGACGCGATCGGCGCCTACCTCGATGCGCTCGAGGCCAAGGCGCGATGGCTCGACGTCAAGCAGCTCGATCGCGCGCGGCAGCGCACCTTGTACGAGAAGGCCGCGCACGCCGCGCCGATCGACATCACGCACTTCGTGGGCGAGGCCGCGCCGCGCCAGGAAGTCATCCACGACGGGGTCAACACGCTGCCGGTGCCGGCGGCGTGGCAGCGCTTCCAGAAGCGGTTCTGCCGGCCCGAGCGCAACGGCGCCGCCCCGGCCCGGCTGTTCGGCTACAACGAGGGCCCGTCGCGCAAGCTGATCGGTCCCGGGTTCTTCGTCGCGGTGCCGACCGCGGATCGGCCGCAGTGGTCGGCGCGCGGCGGGATCGTCGTCGACTACTTCCAGGTCCCCGACGGCGCGGTCGCCGACGGCTGGCCGCGCGTGGTCGCCAACGACTGGCGGCTGCAGCGCTTCGTCTATCACGAGACCCGCGACTTCATGCGCCGCGTGTCGCGCGAGGTCTCGATCGGCGCCGCGTTCAAGCGCGAGCGGCCGCTCGATCACTACTTCGTGCTGTGCCGCCGTCCGCCCGCGGATGCGTAGTG
>DASWRS010000202.1:0-2741 GCA_036403075.1 Kofleriaceae bacterium | reverse complement strand
CAGGACGCCGTGCCGGCCATCGGGCGTCGCGAACGGCACGAGCAGCGTCGAGACCAGGCCGCGGCCGCCGACGTCGAGGTAGAACCCGGAGTACGCGGCCTGGGGCGCCGCCGCGCCAGGGTCGAAGCCGAAGAAGAACTCCTCGGGCGCGAACGCGGGGTGCCCCGGGCGGCCGCTGAGTAGCGCGAGCTCGTGCGCGGCGGCGTCGGGCCACGCGCGATCCGGCCACGGCGCCGACACCAGCGTGCCGTCCTCGGACACCGCGTACAGCCGCACCGGCCGCGGCGGCCGATCGCCCGGCACCGGCGGCAGCGGCGCGGCGGCGATCGCGCGATCGATCTGCGCCGCGGCGCCGACCAGCGGCTGCGCGACGCGGCGGATGAACGCATCCGACGGCGCGCGCTCGGCGTCGCTCGCGGCCTTGCGGCGCGTGACGATCACCGGCCGCCCGTCGACCGCGAGCACGTGCTGCTCGCGCAGCGACGCGGTGGCGTCCCCCGCGCCCGACCCCGCGCCCGCGCCCGCGCCCGCCGCCGAGCCCGACCCCGACACCGAGCCCGAACCCGAGCGCGAGCCGGAGCCCGCCCCCGCGCCCGAGCGCGAGCCCGCCGCCGAGCCCGCACCCGCCGCCGAGCCCGAGCCCACCGCCGAGCCCGCGCCCGCCGCCGAGCCCGCGCCCGCCGCCGCGCCCGCGCTCACGCCCACCGGCAGCGGCGCGTCGCTGCCCGTCATCTCCGCGGCGCGCATCACGGCGAGCAGCGGCGCGAGCGCCTCGGGCCCGCGATCGCCGGTCGCAGCGAACCCGGCGTACCGGGTGGCCCGGACGCCGTCGTCGGGGCGGCGGCCGAAGCGATCGAGCTCGAGGCGCAGCCACGCCATCGCCCCCGGCGCGTCGGTCGGCCGCAGCGGCGTCCGCTCGGCGACCAGATCGAACACCGCGGCCGCGCGCGCGTCGCCCGATCGCTCCTGCCACGCGATCCAGATCGATCGCGCGGTGAACCCGGCCAGCGCGACGAACACGACCACGCCGGCGTAGAGCACGCCGACCCCGCGGCGAAGCGATACAGTAGCGCGCATGCAGTGGCTCGACGCGCCGATCCAGCGGCGGCCGCTCGTCGTCGTGGAAGACCACTTCTACCACACCGCCGAGCTGGTCGGCGCCATCGCCGCCCGGCGCCCCGACCTCGTCTCGCAGATCACCGCGATCGCGCTCGATCGCGCCGGCCCGGACACCGACGCCGCGGTGCTCGAGTGCCGCCGCCAGCACCCGGCGCTGCGCGTGGTCGCGCCCGTCGCCGGCGCGCCCGGCGGCCACGACGACGACGACGACGCGCGCGTGACCGCGGCCGACACCCGGGACGCCGCGGCCTGCGCGCGGCTGATCGCGCGCCACCTGCGCCCCGGCGGCGTGCTCGTGCAGGACGTCCAGCTGACCACGCTGCCGTTCGTGCCGGCGGACCGCTGGTGGGAGTCGATCTACCTCGCTGCGACGGTGCGCGGCCTGTTCGCCGACCGGCCGCCGCAGGTCCGGTTCCTGTCGAACAAGCGCGGCTACACCGCGACGTTCGGGCGCGACCTCGCCGACGCCGGCTTCGATCCGCGCGACGTCATGGACAAGACCGAGCTCGACGCCAGCGTGGTGCCGACGCTGGTGCGGCTGGTCGACGCCGCGTTCCCGATGGCGCTCCGGGCCGCGCTCGGCGCGGCCGAGCCCACGACCTGGCGCGCCGCGTCGCACGACGCCGAGCGCCGCGCGCTGGCGAGCCGGCTCGACCTGATGCTGTGGATCGATCCGAACGGCTGGGAGCTCGCCGGCCGCCTGGTCGACGTCGCCGCCCCGGCGCGCGGCCTGGCGCTGCGCGCGGCGAGCCACGAGGCCGCGTCGTGGCTCGCGCTCGTCACCGACCGGCTCGAGCGCGGCGACGGCCTGCCGGTGATCGCCGTCGGCGAGCGCGTCGGCCCGCGCGGCGTCGATCGCGCGGAGGCCACCAACCTCGCGGCGCGCCATGTCCACACCCTGCGCGGCCGGCTGCGCGACGCCGGCGCGATCGTCACCGCGCACCACGCCTACCGCCTGCGCGACGACCTCGACGTCGCGATCTGCCGGCCGATTCCCGGGTAGCCGACCTCCGGTTCCCTTCGCGCGGCCGCGGCGCGCCGCGAAGGTCCCGGCATAGACCGATCCGTGGCGCGATCCCTAGCCTGGCGGGCATGAGCCTGTTCGCCACCAAGCCCATCGATGACCTGATCGGCGCCGCGCACGCCGGCCATGGCCTGCGCCGCGCGCTCGGCCCGCTGCACCTGATCGCCCTCGGCATCGGCGCGATCATCGGCACCGGCATCTTCGTCCTGAGCGGCCAGGCCGCGGCGGCCAACGCCGGCCCGGGGATCGTGCTGTCGATGGTGCTCGCCGGCGTGACCAGCGCGCTCGCCGCGCTGTGCTACGCCGAGTTCGCCGCCGCCGTGCCGGTCGCCGGCTCGGCCTACACCTACGCCTACGCCACGCTGGGCGAGCTCGTCGCGTGGATCATCGGCTGGGACCTGATCCTCGAGTCCGGCGTGTCGGTCGCCGCCATCGCGGTGGGCTGGGGCGGCTACCTGCAGTCGCTGCTCGACGCGGTGTTCTCCGTTCACCTGCCGAACGCGATCTCGCAGCCACCGGGCAAGGGCGGCACGGTCAACCTGCCCGCGGTCGCGCTCGTCCTCGCGATGACCGCGATGCTGCTCCGGGGCGCGCGCGA
>DASWRS010000201.1:0-18808 GCA_036403075.1 Kofleriaceae bacterium | reverse complement strand
GGTCGTGATGTCCGGAAGGCGGACGAGCTCGGTTGCGGGCGCGTCGGATTCGACGGGCGCGATGGAGTCGGTGACCTCGGGCTTGGCTACCGGCCGCGGGGGCACCACCGGAGGAACGATCGGCGGCAGCGCCACGGATCCCGTGGCGCCTCCCTCGAGATCGTAACCGAGCATCCGCGCGATCGCCCGGCGTTCGTCGTCGCGGGTCGCGCCGAGCTCGCGAAACGCGCGCAGCACGTCGCCGATGGTGATCGGGCGCGCCACGGCTATCCAAGCTCCTTGCGTGCGTGCTTCCACAGCGTCAGCCGGGTCATCGCCTTCCACTCGTCGCTGTCGGCCGTCAGCGCCAGGTCCTTGCACGCGGTCACGGTGTCGAGGAACTCGGCGGTGCCGGGCTCGCGCAGGCCGCGGTCGCGGGCGATGCCGGCGAGCCGATCGAGCTCGCGGCTGATCGCGTCGAGGTCTACCAGAGCCGCGATCCCGGTGCCGTGGTGCGCCTCGGCGATCGCGGCGAGCTGCTTGGCGAGGGGCCGCTCGAGCTCGAACGCGACGCAGCGCCGCAGGAACGGCCCCGGCAGGTCGCGCGCCTCGTTGGTGGTCACGACCAGGAACACGTCGGAGCGAACGCGGCTGACCTCGAAGCCGGTCTCGGCCACGGTGAAGCCGCCGCGGTCGAACGGCTCGAGCAGGTCGTTCGCGAGCTCGGGCTCGGCCTTGTCGATCTCGTCGATCAGCACCACCGCCGCGAGCTTGTCGGTCTTGACCGCGCGCGCGGCCTCGGGGATGCGCGGCGGAGCGCCGGCAGCCGCGCCGCCCCGGGTTCGCGCGCTCGCCGGATCGAAGCCCCACCACAGCACCTGCGGATCGACGTAGCGCGCGACGTCGGCGACCTGCTTGCGCATCGCGGGCGTGGCCAGCTGCGCGTCGCTCAGCCGGCGGATCGCGTCGAACTGCCACTCGAGATCGCGGGCCTCGGTCCGCGAGGTGACCACCTGCTGCAGGAACACGCGGCCGAGCTGGCGGGCGAGATCCGCGGCGAGCGTGGTCTTGCCGCAGCCGGGCGCGCCGCGCAGCAGCAACGGCCGCTGCGTCACCATCGCGACCTTGACCGCCCGGACCAGGTCCGGCGGGTAGACATAGTGGCCGCTGCCGGCGGTCGGGGGCGGTGGGGCGAAGTCCTTGGCGCTGAGGGTCATGTCGAGGGCTCCAGCAGGTCAGTCGGCGGTGCGGACGGTGTCATAGGCGAGCAGCAGGCCGGCCTCGTCCTGGAGGTGGGGCGCGATCGTCATCACCCGGTCGCGCTCGGCGTCGCCGACGACGACATCGTCGGGGCACACCATGAGAAACCGCGCGTTGGGCAGGCGGACGCGCAGCGCCTCGACGACCGGCACGCGGTGCTCGCCGTGGAGCGCGACGCAGAACGGAGCACCGGGCTTGCCTGCCAGCGCGTCCTGCACGGCGCGGGGCTGGACCCACTGCCGCGTGGCCGCCTGGCGGATCAGCGCGATCAGCTGGTCGGCGGCGACCGCGATCGGATCGACCTCCCGCGCGGCGGCCGCGGCGGGTGCCGCGGGCGCGGCGGTCTCCTCGAGCCCCGCGACGTTGACGTGCAGCAGGCGCTTGCCCCACATGCCGGCGGCGCGGCCGGGCGCGGCGGCGGGGTCGCCGCCGAGCGTCAGCTTGTGGCGGGCGCGCAGCCCGTACCAGTTGCAGGTCTCCTCGGCGCTCGCGCGCAGCACGCCGGGCCGGGACGTGCGCACCGCCTCGACGAGCTTGTCGACCGCCTCGTGGTGGAGCTGCGCGGCGGCGACCATGTCGATCACCTCCTGGCGCTCCGGCGAGGACACCGCCATCGCCCACAGGACCTGTGCGGCGAGCTCGACGCCGGCCAGGATCACGCCGCGCGCGACGTCGCCGTGAAACGGCCGGTCGGGGATGCCGAGCAGCTTCGCCGCGTCGCGCAGCGCGTCCGGATCGTCGTCGGGGAGCAAGCTGCGCACCCGGCGCTCGAACGGCACGTCGACCGGCTTCGAGAACGGCAGCCGGCCGCCAGCGGCGGCGACGATCTCGCGGACCTGGATCGCGAGCAGCACCCCGCCCTGGCAGAGCTCGTCGTCGAGCAACGCGCTGCCGATCAGCGCGACGATGTCGCCGTTGACGATGCACGGCGCGCCCGAGATCCCGCGCATCTTGACGCCGGTCGCGGCGTCGCTGCGCAGCCGCGCGATCGGGGGCTCCCACGACGTGATCGGCCCGTCGAAGTCACCGCCGTCATGGGCGGCGACGTCGGGGAATCCGAACGTGTTCCAGACGACGCCATCGAGCGCCGTGCCGAGATCGGCCAGGGTGAGCGGGGCGACGTCGTCCGGGACCGGGCCTGGGAACTGGAGCACCACCCAGTCGCCCTTCAGGCTGTACAGCTCGGGCACGATGCTCGCCGGACCGGCGGGCGCCCACGTGTTCTTGGTGACGGGATCGCCGAACGTGAGCCAGATCGGATCGGCGTAGGCCTTGAGCCGCTCGTTGCGGACGCTGCCCTCGAGGTCGGCCACGACGTGCAGCGCGGTCAGGACCTGACCCTGGCGCGACACGAGAAACCCGGTTCCTCGGACGTTCCCCACCACGATCCGCGCGATCGCCCGCTTGTCCATGCCGCGACCACGGACTGTATCACCGCGCGGCCGCGCTGCGCCGCCACGCCGCGCTACGACGACGACGCGGCGCGGCCGTCGTCGTACGGCAGGCCCTCGTAGTCGTCGCGGTACAGCGCGCCCAGGTGCTGCGAGACGAACACCTCGATCAGGTCCGGGTCGTACATCTTGCCCGCGGTCTTGCGCAGGATCGCCTCGCACTCGTCGAGCGACAGCGCCTGCTTGTACGGCCGGTCGGTCGACATCGCGTCGTAGGCGTCGGCGATCGCGACGATGCGCGCGACCAGCGGGATGTCGGCGTCCTTCATCTTGTCCGGGTAGCCGCCGCCGTCCCAGCGCTCGTGGTGGTTGCGCACCGCGGGCATGATCGGGTGCAGCATCATGATCTTCGATGCGATGTCGTGGCCCTTGAGCGGGTGCTCGCGCATGTGCGTCCACTCGGCGTCGTCGAGCGGGCCGGGCTTGAGCAGCACCGCGTCGCGGATCCCGATCTTGCCGATGTCGTGGAGGAACGCGCCGAACTCGAGGGTCTCGAGCCCGTCGGCGGGGTAGCCCGCGGCCTTGGCGAGCACGAGCGAGTAGGCCGCGACCCGGCCGCAGTGGCCCTTGGTGTACGGGTCCTTGGCCTCGATCGCCTCGGCCAGGCCGAACAGCGCCTGGCGGTTGGCGGCCTTGAGCTTCTCGTAGCTCTCCTCGAGCTCCTTGGTGCGCTCCTTGACCACGACGTCGAGCAGGGTCTCGCGGCGCTGCAGCTTGGTCTGATCGATCGACAGCTTGCGGACCAGGTCGCGCTGGTCCTCGACCAGCGACAGGAACTTCATGCCCTCGCCGACGAGCGCGACCAGGCGGCTGCGCTCGCTCGCCTTGGCGACCAGCCGGATGATCGTGCCGCCGTGCGGCGGCCGGTAGTCGAGCTCGACCGCCTCGTCGGGCGACGACACCAGCGCGATCCGCAGCGCCTCGGGAGCGTGCAGCATGCTGGCCTCGAGCAGCGCGACGCCATCGAAGCTCGCCGAGACGTGGTTGGCGACCACGACGTGCACCGGCTGGCTGCGCAGCTTGTTCATCGCCTCGACCGTCGAGCGCGCAGTCTCGACCGCGAGGCCCAGGCCACCGAGCAGCTCCGCGAGCTCGCCGAGCGCCTCCACGTGGGGATGTGCCACGAGGGCGCGAAACCGGCGGGCCACGAGCCGCACTATATCGGTGGCAAACCGGCGCGCAATGGGTAGATTCCTCGTGGGTCAGGATGCAAGAAGAGGTCACAGGAAATCTCACAGGCCTCAAGGCGAGCGAGATCAAGGCGCTGGAGCGGCTGTATCGCCGGCGCGTCGCACCTGCCGAGGTGGTGTCGGGCGACCTCGCAGCCCAGCTCGCCGCACAGAGCGCCCAGCTCCACCGTCAGATCGGCGTGTTGATCGATCGGCGCGGTGCGATCCAGCACGCGTTCGTCGGCGATGCCTCCAAGATCGTGCTGCCAGACGTCGGCCGCATGCGCGGTGGCCAGGGCCGGTTCCGCGGCCTGCGCCTGGTCCACACCCACCTGCGCGGCGAGCCGCTCACCCGCGACGACCTGACCGACCTCGCGCTGCTCCGGCTCGACGCCGTGGCGGCGATCACCGTCGATGCCGCCGGCCGCCCCGGCAAGCTGTTCATCGGCCACCTGGTCGCGGACGCGCCCGCGGATCGGCCGTGGCGCGAGCTGCCCGCCGAGCCGGCGTCGGCGCCCCGGACCGACTTCGTCGAGCTGATCGCGGGGCTCGAGGCCGAGTTCGGCCGCGCCCGCCGGGTCGCCGCCGTCGACGCCGGCAAGGACCGCGCGCTCCTGGTCCACGTCGGTATCGGCCGGGCGCGCGCGTCGTCGACGGCGGGCGAGGCCCGGGTCGCCGAGCTGCGCGAGCTGTGCCGCACCGCCGGCGTCAAGGTCCTCGACGTCATCCTGCAGAACCGGCCCGAGGTCGATCCCAAGTTCCTGGTCGGCCGCGGCAAGCTCGACGACATCCTGCTGCGCGCGATGCAGCTCGGCGCCGAGCTCGTGATCTTCGACCCCGACCTGACGCCCGGCCAGGCCCGCGCGATCAGCGCCGCGACCGAGCTCAAGGTCATCGACCGCACGATGCTGATCCTCGACATCTTCGCGCAACACGCGACCAGCCGCGACGGCAAGCTCCAGGTCGAGCTCGCCCAGCTGCGCTACGCACTGCCGCGCCTGGTCGAGAAGAACACGATGATGTCGCGGCTGACCGCCGGGCCCGGCGGCCAGGCCGGCATCGGCGGGCGCGGCCCCGGCGAGACCAAGCTCGAGATCAACCGGCGCCGCGCGCGCGAGCGGGTCAACCTGCTCGAGAAGCGGCTCGAGGACCTCGCCGATGATCGCCGGCTGCGCCGCCAGCGCCGCACCGATCGCGACGTCCCGATCATCGCGATCTGCGGCTACACCAACGCCGGCAAGTCCACGCTGCTCAACAGCCTGACCGAGGGCAACGCGCTCGCCGCCGACAAGCTGTTCGCCACGCTCGATCCGATCTCGCGGCGGCTGCGGTTCCCGCACGAGCGCGAGGTCGTCATCACCGACACCGTGGGCTTCATCCGCGACCTCCCGGCCGAGCTGAGCCGCGCGTTCCGCGCCACGCTCGAGGAGATGGCCGACGCCGATCTCCTGGTCCACGTCGTCGACGCCGCCGATCCGGATCGCGACCAGCAGATCGCCGCCGTCGACGGCATCCTCGCCGACCTCGGGCTGACCGAGAAGCCCCGGATCCTGGTGTGGAACAAGGCCGACAAGCTCGCGCCCGACGAGGCCGAGCACCTGGCCAACCACGGCGGCTTCGTGGTCTCGGCGCTCGACCGGGCCACGTTCGGCCCGCTGTTGCTCGCGATCGAGCGCGCGCTGTGGCAGCACGGCAAGGACACGCCGATCGCGCGCGTCGCCCACGGCTGAGCCGCGCCCGCGGTCACGGGAACTTCTGCGGACCCGCCGCGTTGGGGTTGCCGCCCCGGCTTGCCGCGGCCGCGCACGTGACCCGAGCTATACGCTGGCGTCGTGCGCCCGGTAGCCGCGCAATCGCCACTGCAGCAGCGTGTCGTCGGCCGTCATCAACGCGATGCCGCGCACCAGCGCGGTGGCCACCAGCATCCGGTCGACGGGGTCGCCGTGCACGGCGGGTAGCTCGCCGGCGGCGATCGCGATCTCGCCGTCCAGCGGGATCTCCTGGATCCCTTGCCGCAAGGCGGCCGCACGGAGCCCTGCCACGGTGGTCTCGAGCGCCAGGCGGCCCTTGGCAATCAGCATCGAGATCTCCCAGAACGTCAAGGCGGACACGAATAGCTCGTCGTGGCCGAGCGCATGATCGATCTCCGTGCGGGCGCGCCTGCCGAGCTTGCGATCGCTGTTTGCGTAGTGCACGAGCACGTGCGTGTCCATCAAGATCATCGCTCGGCGTCCCAGTCCACATCGACCGGCGCGACGATGTCCCCGAGGATCTGGATCCGGCCCTTCATGAAGCCATGGGCGGAGGCGCGGCGCTCGCGGATCGGAGCCAGCACCGCGACCGGACGACCTCGCTTGGTCACGACGACCGAGCGACCGGTCCGCTCGACGCTGTCCATCAGCTCGAGACAGCGCGCCTTGAAGTCCGCCGCCGACATCGTTGCAGGGACGGCGGGATGACGACGCGTGCGCCTCGTGACCATGAAGATGACCATATCGCACACGGTGGCCAGGTCAAGCTGGTTGCGCGCGCGTCGCCCACGGCTGAGCCGCGCCGGCGGTCACCGCAGCGGATCGGGGACCGGCTCGACGGCGGCGCGCCACGTGGCGGGGATCGCGTCCTCGCCGGTCGCCATCACCACGACGCCGCCGACGATCGCGCCCAGCGTGTCGCGATCGCCGAGCTGCGCGGTCGCGGTCCAGATCGCGTCCTCGTACGAACCCAGGTGGCGAACCGCCACCCACAGCGAGAACGGCACGGTGTCGTGCGCCGCGACCTCGCGGCCGGTGCCGAGCTCCACGCCGACCCGCACCGGATCGGCGGTGAGCGCGGTCTCGGCGGCGCGCCGCAAGCGCTCGCGCGTGATGCCGTCGGGCGTGAGCCGGATGACCTCCGGGAGGATCTCGCCGGCCGGCGCGCCCGACGTCGCCAGCGCGGCGGCGAGCGCCACGGCGACCGCGCCCGCCGCGCCCTCGGGGTGCGCGTGGGTCGGCTCGGCCGAGCGCAGCGCCTCGTCGCGCACGCGGTCGAGGTCGGTCGCGAAGTACGCGCCGATCGGCGCCGCGCGCATCGCCGCACCGTTGCCGTACGAGCCCTGGCCGCCGAACATGCGCGCGGCCTCGCGGCGCCACGGGGCACCCGCGGCGACCCGCGTCAGCAGGTTGAACGCGCCCTGGCCGTAGCCGCGCTCGGGCTCGTCCGCCCAGCGGCGTACGAACGCGGCGGCGAGCGCGTCGGGATCGATCTGCCGGTGCCGCCCGAGCACCTCGACGATCGATAGCGCCATCGCGGTGTCGTCGGTCCACGGCCACGGCCGCTGGGTCGGCAGCACGCGGTTCGCGGCGCGCCTGGTGACCTCGACGTGGTCCCCGAACATCGTCTGGCCGAACGCGTCTCCGACGGCGAGCCCGAGGAGCGATCGGCGAGCCCGTTCCAGCGTGGTGTCTGTCATGGGTGTCGATTGTACACTATGAGAAGCCGCAGGGCGAGCCGGATCCGAGCCAACATGCGACGGCGGCTTGCCTTGCGGCATCGAAATGCGATGTTGTCTGCCGAGGTGACCACCCCCGCGGATCCGGCCGATACGCGCGCGTGGCAACGCGTCGGCCTGCTGCTGTGCGCCGTCGGGTGGGGCGCCAACCACTTCGTGCCGCTGCTGCTGGTGTATCGCCAGCGGCTCGCGCTCGACGCCACGGCGCCGGCGCTGCTGTTCGGGATGTACGCGCTCGGCCTCGTGCCCGGGCTCCTGATCGCCGGGCCGCTGTCGGATCGCCGGGGTCGGCGGGCCGTGGTGCTGCCGTCGGCCTGCCTTGCGCTCGGCGCGAGCGCCGCGCTCGGGGCCGGCGGCGGCAGCTTCGCCGCGCTGCTCGTGGGCCGGCTCGCCTACGGCCTCGCGGCCGGCGGTGTGATGAGCGCGGGTGCCGCGTGGATCGTCGAGCTGTCGCGCGGTGCCGCTCCCGGCGCGGGAGCCCGGCGCGCGACGATCGCGCTGTCGGCCGGCTTCGGCATCGGCCCGCTCGCGACCGGCCTGCTCGCGCAGTACGCGCCGGCGCCGACGCTGCTGCCGTTCGCGGTCCACGTCGCGCTGCTCGCCGCCGTGCTGGGCATCGCCTGGCGCGCTGGCGATCCCGGCGACCGCGCGCCGCCGGGTCCGCTGCTGCGGATCGAGCTCGATCGCGCGGGCTGGCGCAGCTTCGCCCGCGGCGTGGCGCCGATGGCGCCGTTCGTGTTCGGGTTCCCGGCGATCGTGCTCGCGGCGCTACCGGGCATGCTCGCCGGCGCGCTGGGCGGCGCGCCGATGGCGTACACCGGGCTCCTCGCCGCCGCCACGCTCGGCACCGGCGTGCTGGTGCAGCCGGTCACCCGGCGGTTCGAGCCGGTCCACGCCGCGCGGCTCGGCCTGCTGATCGGCGCCGGCGGCGTGATGCTCGGCGCCCTCGCCGTGGCGACGCAGACCTCCGCGCTGCTGCTCGCCGTCGCGCCGATCCTCGGTGCCGGCTACGGTGTCACCATGACCGCGGGCCTGCAGGCGGTCCAGCGCCTGGCGCGCCCCGACGCGCGCGGCGGCATCACCGGCCTGTACTACGTGCTGACCTACGTCGGCTTCGCGGCGCCGTACCTGCTCGCGCTCGCGACCCGCGCGACGGCGCCCTCGGTCGCCCTCGCGATCACCGCCGGCCTCGCCGCGGCCGCGGCCCTGGTGCTGCGCCGCCGATGACAGTGCCCTCGCGATGCCACGTGGAAGTTTCCGCCACCGTGTAACTGGAGCGGGTGGCTCTGGATGTGTGGCTGGCGCCGTTGCGGCAGGTCAACATCAGTCATGGCATCACGCCGGATCGCGATCGTCGGGTCGGGGCTCTCGGGGGCGCTCGCGGCGCACGCGCTGGTCCAGGCGGGTCACGAGGTCACGCTGTACTCGGATCGGTCTGCGACCCAGTGGCTCGAGGATGCGCGGCCCACCGGCGCCGCGGCGCGGTTCGAGCTGGCCCTGGGGTACGAGCGCGAGCTCGGGCTCGCGCACTGGGAGCAAGCGGCCCCGAAGTGCACCGGCGTGCACCTGACGTTCTGTCCGGCGCGCGGCAATCGCCTGCTGACGCTGAGCGGCCGGCTCGCCACGACGCACTTCCAGGCGATCGATCTGCGGCTCCAGAGCCACCGCTGGATGGTCGATCTCGAGGCCGCCGGCGGCCGCGTCGTGATCGAGAAGATCGATCTCGATCGGCTCGACGCGATCGCCGCGCAGCACGAGCTCGTGCTGGTCGCCAGCGGGCGCGGCGCGCTCGCCGAGCTGTTCCCGCGCAACGCCGAGCGCAGCGTCTACACCGCCCCGCAGCGCAAGCTCGCGATGGTGATCGTCACCGGCGGAGGCCGAGCGACCGAGGGCGTGCCGTTCCTGCCGATCAAGTTCAACGTGTTCGCGCCGTACGGCGAGGTGTTCTGGATGCCGTACTTCCACCGCGATCACGGGCCGACGGTGTGCGTGCTGTTCGAGGCCAAGCCCGGCACGCCGATGGATCGGTTCGACGGCTGCAAGTCCGGCGCGGACGTCGTCGAGATGACGAAGACCGTGGTCCGCGAGCTCATCCCGTGGGATGCCGCCTGGGTCAAGGACATCGAGCTCGCCGACCGCAACGGCTGGCTGATCGGCGGGGTCACGCCCACGGTGCGCGAGCCGGTCGGCCGGCTGCCATCGGGTCGGGTCGTGATGCCGCTGGGTGACACCGCGATGTCGCTGGATCCGGTCGCGGGACAGGGCGCGAACCTCGGCAGCAAGCTGGTGCGCCACGTCGTCGGTGCGATCGCCCGCGATCCCGGCGCCGCGTTCGACGCCGCGTGGATGACGCGCACGTTCGATGCGTTCTGGGCCGACCACGGTGCGCGCACCGTGACGTTCAACAACGCGCTGCTCGAGCCACTGACCCCCGCCGGCAAGCTGCTCCTGATCTCGCAGTACGGCAGCGATGGCGCCAGCGACACGCCCAAGCAGCGGCTGGCGAACGCGATTGTCGAGAACTTCGCCGATCCGCGGCGGATCACCTCGGCGTTCATCGATCGCCACGCGGCGCAGCGGCTCGTCACCGAGCTCACCGGCCACTCGTGGCGCCGCGAGTTGCTCGGCGGCGCGCTGCGCGTCGGTTCGGGGCAGCTCCGCCGCGTATTCGGCATGGCCGCATCGCATCCCAGCGGGCATCCCGGCGCGGATCCCGGCGCGGCGGCCCCGCCGCGGTGAGCCAGGCGACGAGCCTCGACGCCGGGCGAGCCGAGGTCATCGGCCGGCGGCGGAGCGGCGGACGAAGCCGACCGCGATGCCGGCGAGGATGACGGCGCCGCCGAGCGCGGCGTGGGCCGGCGGCCGCTCGCCGAACGCCAGCCAGGTGATCAGCGAGCTGCCGACCGGCTCGCCGAGCACGGCGAGGGCGACCAGGTGGGTCGGCGTGGTCCGGACGGCGGCGTTGAGCAGGCTGTGGCCGACGAGCGACGCGAACACCGCCGAGCCGGCGCACGCGACGTAGGAGTGCGCCGGCAGCTGCGCGAGCGGGGCGCCGAGCGCGAGCGCGGTGACCACGAGCGCCGCGGCGGCGATCGCGTTGACCGCGCCGAGGTAGGGCAGGAGCGGGGCAGCGCTGCGCAGCCGGCGGCCGACCATCAGGTACGCGGCGGCGGTGGCGGCGCCGAGCAGCGCGAGGCCATCGCCGATCAGCGCGTCGCCGCCCGCGCGCCAG
This sequence comes from Kofleriaceae bacterium, assembly GCA_036403075.1. Taxonomy (GTDB): domain Bacteria; phylum Myxococcota_A; class Polyangia; order Haliangiales; family Haliangiaceae; genus JABFXX01. The sequence continues at coordinate 8,227 of DASWRS010000201.1, read as the reverse complement.
TCGCCCCCGGCGAGCACGGCGCAGCCGGCGCCGGCCACGCCGATCCCGAGCAGCTCGCGCCGCGTCACGCGGTCGCCGAGCACGGTCCCGAACCCGGCCGCGAACATCGGGTTGGTGCACACCAGCGCGACCGACGCGGCGGTCGAGGTGAACGACAGCGATGCGATCCAGGTCCCGAAGTGCGCCGCGAGCAAGACGCCCGACAGCGCGACCAGCGGCCGGTCGCGCGGCGCGATCCGCGTCAGCCCGCCGATCTCGCGCCAGCCGGCGGTCAGCAGCAGCACCGAGGCGAAGGCGACCCGCAGCGCGGCGACCCAAATCGCCGGTGCCGGCCGGGCCCAGTGCGCGAACGGCGCGCCGGTCGAGATCGCGCAGATCGCGAGCACCAGCGCGAGCGGGATCCGGCGAGGGGCGGTCATCGCAGCGCCGCGAGCCTACCCCCGGAGCTCCCCGGGAGGAGCCCGGATCACGAGCAGGTTTCGCGCCGCGATCGGCCCGATCACCGCAGCGGCGGCGGGGCCTCGCTCACCACGCGCTGGACGCAGGCCCGGAGCTCCTTGGCGGTGACCGGCTTCTCGAGCTGCGGCGCGCCGAGCTCGTCGAGCCGCGCCCGGGTCTGGGCGGTGAACGCGCCGCCGGACAGGAAGATCAGCCGGCGCGCCTGGTCGGGCGCGACGCGCTGCAGCTCCTCGGTGAGCTCGATGCCGGTCATGTTGGGCATCATCACGTCGCTGACGATCGCGTCGAACCGGGCGCCCCGGGTGATCTGCTCGATCGCGTCGCGGCCGCACAGCGCGACGGTGATGTCGTAGTCGCGGCGCAGCAGCCGCTCCATCGTGTGCGCGATCATCGGCTCGTCGTCGACGACCATCACGTTGTGGCGCCTGGCGACGGCCGCGGGGGCGCCGGGGCCGGTGGCCGCCGGGGCAGCCTCGGGCACGCTATCGCCGGTGTGGGGGGGCAGCGCGACCCGGATCACGGTGCCGCGCCCGGGGGCGCTGTCGATCGAGATCTGGCCGCCCAGGCTGGTGACGATGCCGTGGCAGATCGAGAGGCCGAGCCCGGTGCCCTCGCCGATGTCCTTGGTGGTGAAGAACGGATCGAACACGCGCGCCTGGACCTCGGGCGCCATGCCCTCGCCGGTGTCGATGACCTCGATCACCGCGCGGCCGTGCTCGTCGGTGCGGGTCCGGGCCGTGATCCGGTTCTGGTCGGAGTGGCCCTCGGGGATCGCCTGCGCGGCGTTGACCAGCAGGTTGATGAACACCTGGGTCAACCGGCCGTCGTCGGCCATCACCAGCGGCACCGGGCCGAGCTCGCGCACCAGCTGGGCGCGGTGCCGGATCTCGTTGCCGGTCAGGCGGAGCGCGGCCTCGAGCACGTCGCCGATCGCCAGCGCCGTGCGCTGCTCCTGGTCGCTGGACCGGCTGAACGACCGCAGGCCGTGCACGATCTTGCGGACCCGATCGGCGCCGTCGCGCGCGTCGCGAACCACGGCGCTGAGCTCGTGGCAGTCGGCCGGGCGCGCCGACTGCGTGGCGGCCTGGAGCGCCTCGGCCATCGCCTCGAGGTTGCCGGTGACGTACGCCAGGGGGTTGTTGATCTCGTGGGCGATGCCGGCGGCGAGCGTGCCCAGGCTCGCCATGCGGTCGGACACCAGGAGCTTGGCGCGCATCCGCTTGCGCTCGGTGACGTCGCGCCCGCTGAACACCACGGTGGGCGCGCCGCCGATCTCGACGCGGATCGCAGAGATCTCGCAGATCCGCCAGCTGTCGTCCGCGGCGCGCACCTGGACCTCGACGACGTCCGTGGTCAACTGGGGCGCAAGCTCGTTGGCGTTGCGGAACAGGTCGCCGAACTGGACGCGATCGTCGGGATGGACGCGGTCCAGCAGCCGGACATGGGTCCGGCGGTCGCCCGGTCCGTCGATCCCGAGGAACCGGCGGCTCGCGGCGTTGAGGTAAACCCGCTCGTGCGCGCGATACACCGAGATCAGCTCGGGCATGACATCGAGCACCGAACGGAAGCTCTCGTCGGAGCGCTGGTGGAGCTGGCGGGTGCGGCGGCGCAGCACCGCGCGCTGGCGCCAGGCGAAGCCCGCGCCGATCAGGGCGAGGCCGGCGAGCACGCTCAGGGCCAGGAACCAGCGGGTCTGCCACCATGCCGGCAGGATCGTGAACCGCAGGTCGCCGATCGGACCCCAGCTGCCGGAGCCGATGCGGGTGCGAGCCTCGAAGCGATAGCTCCCGGGCGGCAGCGCGGGATCGTGGATCTGGCGCTGGTGGGTCGTCCGCCACTCGGTCTCGGTCGGAGACAGCCGCACCTGGTACTCGAGCTGCCGGGGGCCGAGCATGCTGCTCGAGGCGAACTCGAGGTTCAGCGCGTTGTGGTCGTGCGGGAGCTCGGGTGCGGTGCGCGCGTCCAGCAGCGACGTGCCGCCGAGCCGGGCCTCGAGGAACGCGGTGCGCGGCGGGGCCAGCGGCCCGTCGTAGTGCTGCGCGAACAGGTGGGTCGCGCCGCCGCTCGCGCCCAGCCAGAGCGAGCCGTCGCGGTCGATCAGGAACGCCGTCGCGGTCGAGTCGTCGCCGGCCAGGCCGTCGCTCTGGTCGAAGTGATCGATCCCGCGCGAGGTCACGACATCGACCCCCGCGCCGGTCCCGATCCACAGCCGGCGCCGGCGATCCTCGCCGAGGAAGTACACCATGCCCGCGGCCAGCCCCTCCGCCGGCCCGATGTGCTCGAGCGCGGAGACCTGGCCGGCCGCGTAGCGAAAGCACGTCACCCCGATCGCCTGGTCGTACGAGGCGCAGAACCGGCCGTCGGCGCGCTGGATGATGTAGCGCAGCGCCGAGCTGCGAAACCCGGCGGACTGGTCGAACACGTGCCAGGTGCCACGGTCGTGCACCGCGACGCCGTGCTCGCCTGCCGTCCACAGCTGCGGTCCGGACACCAGCAGCGACGCGAACCAGTCGTCGGCATGGGTCCCCGGAATCGCGACGTGCTCGATCGGCCCGGGCACCGCGCCGGGCAGCCGGTCCATGCCGGTGTCGCCGGCGATCCACAGATCGCCCTCCGGCCCCAGCGCCAGCGCGAGGATCGTACGGGCCGGACCGCGCGGCGGATCGCCCACCGAGGTCGCGCGGCCATGGGGATCGATGTACAGCAGATCGGACGGCGCGCCGCCGGCGAACACGCCTCCCTGCGGCGGGAACACGAAGCTGCGCACCGTGCGGCCCTCGGTCCCGGGCAGGCATTCCCAGCGCCCGCCGTGCGCACGGGTCAGGCACTGGCTGGTCCCGATCCACAGCGTGCCCTGCAGATCGCGCCGGAACGCCCACACGTCGTCGCCGGGAAGGCCGCTCGACAGGTTGTGGTGCTCGACCAGCCCGCGGCCGCGCAGCTGAGCCAGGCCCGCGCCTCCGATCCAGATCGTGCCCTCGCGATCGACGAACAGCGTCCGGGTCGAGGCCCACGGCATCCCGACCGTGTGGTCCAGGAGCCGCCATCGCTCGTCATCGCGATACGCGATCCCCGAATCGGTGCCGAGCAGGACCTCGCCGCGCGGACCGATCACCATCGCGGCCGTGGCCTGGCCGGAGGGCAGGCCTGCGTGGAGGTCCATGGCGCGGGTTGCGCCGCGCGGCAGCACCCAGAGGTGCGACGGTGTGCGGATCCACAGCGCCCCCCGGCGATCGCGCAGCACGCCCTCGACGGGATCCGGCGCTGCGGTCGGCGCTGCGGGCACGAGCTCGCCCAGGCTCCGCCAGGTGCCGTCTCCGGCCGTGATCTGGACGGTGGCGTCCCGACCGACTACGAGCCCGTCGCGGTCGGCCCACATCGCGAGCACGCGCCTCGATCCGGACCACCCCGGCGCCGGCGCGAGCTCGCCGCCGGCGTCGCCGACATACAGCCCGGCGCCGTCGGTCCCGACCCACAGCTTGCCGGCGAAGCTCGCGATCGCGTGGACCGGGACGGGGGGCAGGCCGCGCGTGCGGGCCTGCGAGAACCGCGCACCATCGCGGCACACCAGCCCGGCGGCGCTGCCGATACACACCTCACCCGCCGGCCCGAGACCGACGACGAAGACCTCGCTCGAGGTCAGCCCTTCGGCGATCGAGAAGTGGGTGAACTGCTCACCGTCGAAGCGATACACCCCGTCATCGGTGCCGATCCACAGGAAGCCATCCCCGTCCTGGACGATGCTGGAGATCACGAGGTTGCGCAGGCCGTCGACCCCCGCGAACACCCGGAACGTCAGCTGGCCGGGCGGGACGTCGTCGCGTGGCGCGAGGTCGTCGGCGCCAGCCGGGAGGGCCAGGATCGCGATCCACAGGATCGCCGCCGCGCAGGACCGGAGCGCCGTCACAGTCCGTGGGCCGGCCGCGGCAGCCGAAACTGTAGCGGTGATCGCCCGCGGGTACCCCGGGCCGTACCGGCGCTATGCCAGGGTGAGCAGCGCCTCGGCCGGGGTGATCATCTGCCGGCCCATGAGCTGCTGCGCCGACTGGCGGAACGAGTACAGCAGGCGGGCCTCGGCGGCGAGCCGCTCGAGCTCGGTGATCGGCGCGCCGGCCATGATCTGCGCGCGCAGCGCGTCGTCGAGCGCGAGCATCTCGACCACGGCGACCCGGCCGGCGTAGCCGGTCTGGTTACACTCGGCGCAGCCGACCGCGCGGGGCAGGGCGATCTTGCGGCCGGCGTCGGCCAGGCCGTGCGCGGCGAGGTTGGCGAGCACGATCGGCGGCGGGACCTCGGTGGTGCTGCAGCGCGGGCACAGCCGGCGGGCGAGCCGCTGGACCAGCACGAGTGCGAGCGACTGGCCGATCAGCGGGCGGGCGCAGCTCAGGTGCTCGAAGCGCTGGATCACGCCGACGGCGTTGTTGGCGTGGAGCGAGGTCAGCATCAGGTGGCCGGTCATCGCGGCCTCGAGCGCGAGCTGGGCGGTGTCGTCGTCGCGGACCTCGCCGACCATGATGACGTCGGGGTCCTGGCGCAGCATCGCTCGCAGGACCTTGGCGAAGCTGAGGTCGACGGCGTGGTTGACCTGGATCTGCGTGACGCCGGCGAGCCGGTACTCGATCGGATCCTCGACCGTGAGCACGTTGGTGTCGGGCCGGGTCCGCGTCCGCTCGCCGACCGCGGCGTAGAGCGACGTGGTCTTGCCCGAGCCGGTCGGCCCCGCGACGACGATCGCGCCGTACGGCCGCTGGATCGCGACGTGGGCGGCCTCGAGGATCGCCGGATCGTGGAAGATCGCCTCGAGTGGGCGCAGCATGGTCGCGGCCTCGAACACGCGCAGCGCGACCTTCTCGCCCCGGCTGGTCGGGATCGTCGAGATCCGGATGTCGACCTCGCGCCGGCCGACGCGCACGCCGAGCCGGCCGTCCTGGGGCAGGCGGCGCTCGGTGACGTCGAGCCCGGCCAGGACCTTGAGCCGCGCGACCAGGCTCTTGCCGGCGCTCGCCGGGATCGCCTGGTCCCAGGTGTAGAGCTGGCCCTGGACGCGGAACCGGATCCGCGGACCCTGCGCGCTGTGATCGACGTGGACGTCGGACGCGCCGCGCTCGATCGCGTGGGCGATGACGCGGCTCGCGAGCGCGACGATCTCGTCGCCGACCGGGTTCGGCTGCTTGACGTCGCGCTCCTGGTCGGCCTGATCGAACACCAGCTGGTCGGGCGACACCGCGTCGGGCGGCCGGGTGCCGCGCCCGGGGCGCACCGGATCGATGCGCAGCCGGACGTAGGCCTCGTTGAAGTCGTCCAGGCCGACCGCGACCACGGTGACGCTGCTGGTCGACAGCACGCGCTGGAGCTCCATCCGCGACGCCGTGTTGAACGGATCGACCATGCCGACCGTCAGCGTCTGATCGCGCAGCGCCAGCGGCATCAAGCGGTGCTGCTGGATCAGCCTGGCGGGCACCGCGGACACGACCTGCGGCGTCGGATCGTACGCCGAGATCCGGACGAACCGGATGTCGCGGGAGTCGGCGGCGTCCCGCGCGTCCCGGGTTGCGTCGCCGGGCGGCGGTGCGGTGCCGCGTGCGGTGCGGACGTCGTCAGCCGGCGCCGGCGGCGCGGTGCCCGGCGACTTCGGGCGCACCGGGATCGGCGCCGTGATCGACTTCGCGGCGAGCCGGCGCGCCACGCCGAACGAGAACGCGGCGATCTTGGTCGCGAGCTGGGTCACGATCTCGTGGCTGAGCAGCAGCATCACGCTGTCCTCGGCCGCGGTGACCTCGTAGGGCGGGCTCGTGCCGAGCACCGCGCCGGTCTCGCCGAACGTGCCGCCGGCGGCGATCTCCTCGATCGTCGCGTCGCCGTCGCGGACCTCGGCGCGACCCGAGTAGACCACGCCGATGCCGGGGTTCGGGGTACCCGCCCGCACCACCACCGTGCCGGCGCGGACCTCGACCGGGAACACATGCGGGGCGATCCTGGCGATCGTCGCGCGATCGCAGCCCGTGAACAGCGGCGTGGTCGCCAGGAACTCGACGATCACCGGCGCCGGGACATCGACCCGCCTCGGTCTGGTCTCCCCCTCTACACTCATCCGCGGGAGCGTACACCCACACACCGGCGCACGCTGCGGGCCGGGCCGGGGCCGGGCTGGCGGAGCGCTCAGGCCCGGTCAGGCCTTGGGGTTACCGGGATCGTCGAGCACCGTGAGGGCGATCGCCATCGCCTTCTTGGCGCGCGTCACCATCGCCTCGTCGGCCTTGATCTTCTGGTAGGCGCGCAGGACCTGCTCCTGGTAGCTCGTGTTCTCGTGCTCGAGGCCGTCGAGCTCGCGCCGCAGCTCGGCGATGCGCTGGTCGCGCTCGGCGATCGCCGCGGCGTGGGCGCGGAGCTCGGCGTTGCGATCCGCGATGGTCTGGACCGCCGAGGCGAGCTCGGCGTCGCTGCGCTTCTGGCCGTCGCGCGCCGATGACAGGCCGCGGCGGAGCTCGTCGCGCTCGGTGGTGAGCTCGGCGACCTGGCGGGCGTGCTCGGCGTGGAGCTCCTTGCGCTGGCGGTCGTGATCGGCGGCCGCGGAGGCCAGCGCCCGGGTGTGCTCGGCATCGGCGATCGAGCGCAGCCGGACGGCCTCGCCCTGGGCCGCCGCGAGGGCGCGCTCGTGCTGGGCCCGCTGGTCGTCGAGCGCCTCGGCCGCGGCGCGGTCGGCGGCCTCGCGCTCGGCGTGGTGGCGCGCGGTGGCGGCCTCGAGCGCGCGCATCGCATCGAGCACGGCGGTGCGGTGCTCGGCCGCGGTGCGCTCGGCGGCCTCGACGTGGCGGGCGAGCTCGGCGCGGTGCTGCGCGGTCAGCTGGTCGGCCGCCGCGTGGGCCGCCGACAGCGCGCGCTGGTGGTCCTCGACCACGCGCTGGAGGTCGGCGCGGGCCTCGGCGAGCTCGCCGGCGTGGTGCTGCGCGAGCTCGTCGAGCGCGCGGCGATGGCTGTCGATCAGCACGCCCTTGGCCTGCTCGTGCTCGTCGATCAGGCCCTCGATCTCGGCGCGGGTCTCGGCGCGCGCGGCGTCGACGGTCGCGGCGTGGTCGATGGTCTGGCGCTCGAGCTCGGCCCGGAGCGCGGCGAGCGCGGCCGCGTGGGCGTCGGCGTCGCGCTCGCGCGCCTGGGCGTGCTGCTGGTCGCGCTGCGCCAGGGACTGGGCGTGCTGCGCCGCGGCCTGAGCGTGCTGCTGGTCGCGGGCGGCGAGGGTGTCGGCGTACTGCCGCTCGTGCTCGGCGAGGGCCTCGGCGTACTGCTGGTCGCGCTCGCCAGCGGCCTCCGCGGCGGCCTCGGCGTACTGCCGGTCGCGCTGGGCCAGGGCGTCGGCGTACTGCTGGTCGCGCTCGGCCAGTGCGTCGGCGTACTGCTGCTCGCGCTGGGCCAGGGCCTCGGCGTACTGCTGGTCGCGCTCGGCGGCGGCCTCGGCGGCGGCCTCGGCGTACTGCCGGTCGCGCTCGGCCAAGGCGTCGGCATACTGCTGGTTACGCTCGGCGAGGGCCTGGGCGTACTGCTGGTCACGCTCGGCCTGGGCGTCGGCGTACTGCTGGTCGCGCTCGGCGGCGGCCTCGGCGTACTGCCGGTCGCGCTCGGCCAAGGCGTCGGCATACTGCTGGTTGCGCTCGGCGAGGGCCTGGGCGTACTGCTGGTCACGCTCGGCGAGGGCGTCGGCATGCTGCCGATCGCGCTCGGCGGCGGCCTCGGCGGCGGCCTCGGCGTACCGCCGGTCGCGCTCGGCCAAGGC
>DASWRS010000200.1:0-31964 GCA_036403075.1 Kofleriaceae bacterium | reverse complement strand
TCGAACGGGAGTGATTACTACGCAGCGCCTCCGGGGGTTCTTCCCCCACCGAGATGGCCGCCTGGTCGATTTCACCAAGTATTGGTGGAAGGCACCGTTGCTCCGGCGCTGGTGCTCAGCAAATCCACTGGGTTGCACGTGGCATCGTGGTTGCTCAACGACTCGCCGGAGGAATGCACATGGCTCTTCTCGCGACTCGCGCCTCGAAGAACCCAGCGGACTGGTCGGATCGGGAGCTGCTCCGGTGCGTCCTCCGAAACGACGCTCGTGCCTGGAACGAGCTGATCCGGCGCTACCGGCCGTTGATCTACCGCTGCATCACCAAGGTCACGCTGAAGTACGCTCCGAGCCTGTCGAGCGCCGACCTCGACGAGATCTACGCCGACGTGATGATGCAGCTGGTCCGCGAGGACATGCACAAGCTGCGGATCTACAACCCGGCGCGCGGCACCAAGCTCGGCTCGTGGATCGGCATGATCTCGGTCAACGCGGCCTACGACTTCCTGCGCAGCGCCGGCCGCCGCCCGCTGCTCGACAAGGTCGACGGCATGCTCGACCCGCACGAGGAGTGCGACCGCACCCCGCTCGATCAGCTGATCGAGAAGGAGCGCTGGGAGCACCTCAACACGCTGCTGTCGGACTTCACCGACAAGGACCGCACGTTCGTCGAGCTGTACTACCGGCGCGGCATGGAGGCGGACGAGATCGCGGTCGAGATGCAGATCAGCCTCAAGACCGTGTACTCGAAGAAGCACAAGATCCGCGCCCACCTGGTGCGCTGTCTCCAGGGCCTGACCGGCGACAGCCCGATCGCCGACCTCGCCGTCGCCTGATCCAGAGCCACCCACGACGAAGGGCCGCGATCCCGTGAAGGTCGCGGCCCTTGCTGCGTCACGCGCCTTGCCCCGGGGTATCGCCGGTCAGGTGCTGCCGCCGGCGCACGCCATCTCGGTCGGCCGCGCGTTGCACTCCTGCAGCGGGATCGGATAGCGGATGTTGCGCACGTCGGTGGGCTTGTCGAGCGGCAGCGGCTGGTTGAACCGGCGCAGGTCGATCCAGCGGTGGCCACCCTCGAACAGCAGCGAGTAGCGCCGCTCGTAGAGCAGCTCGGCGACGAACGTCGACTCGTTCGGGACGCCGACCAGCGCCGGCAGCCCGCCCGAGCCCTGGCGGACGATGTTGAGCTCGGCGACCGCGGCGGTCGCGGCAACGGGGCTGCCGTTGCCGACGTAGAACAGCGCCTCGGCCTTGAGCAGGATCAGCTCCTCGTTGCGGATCAGCGAGATCGGCGACGTCGGGCTCGGGTAGAGCGGCGTGAACTGCAGGTTCGACGACAGGCCCTGCGCCGCGCCGGGCTTCTTCGCGGGCGCGACCTTGCGCGTGAACCGCAGGTCGACCGTCGTGCCGTTCTTCATCGCGTCGGTCTGCAGCGATGGATGCGCGTAGATGTTGGGGTTGATCAGCTGCTGGGTCGCGTCGCCGCTCTTGGTCGAGTACGTGTAGTACACGCCGAGGTTGAAGTCCGGCGGCCCGCCATCCGTGCTGTCGTCGAGGAAGGACGCCGCCAGCGCGGTGAGCACGGTCGCGTAGTCCTTGGTGTAGGCTGCGACCCGCGCCCGGATCGCGCGGTTGAACGTGAGGAACGTCGGGGGCGTGTCGAACCCGGCGTAGCCCTCGGACAAGAGGAACGGGAACGTCGCCCCGGCCTTGCCGAGATCGCTCGCGCCGTCATCGAGCAGGCTCGCGATCTTGGCGTACGCCATGTTGACGTCGACGATCGGCGGCAGCGTCTCACCCAGCGCCCGATCGGTGTCGATCACGGCACCGTTGCGATCGTGGGTGACGACGACCCGGAGCAGGTCGAGCGCCGAGATCGTCTTGGTGAAGCCGCGGATCGCCGACTTGTCCTCGGCGGACAGCGCGTTGACCTTCTCGACCGCGTGCAACACGATGCTGGCGAGCCGGAGGTTGGCGTAGGGCAGCTGCCAGAAGTTGCCGCCGAACGGTCCGCCGGGGTTGAGCTGGCCCTGGATCAGCTCGCCGACGTAGCGCGGGTCGGCGCCGTCGAAGTTGTAGGCCTCGCGGCCGAGGATCCCGAGCTGGAGGACGTAGCCGTTCTCGACGCCGACGCCCAGGCGGTTGCCGATCAGAAGGCCGGTGCACGCCGCGCCGACCGAGACCGCGTTCGGGTTGTTCTCGAGCTCTTCGAGGCCGGGGTTGTTGAGATCGGGCACGCCGAGGTCACACGCCGGGACGGCGAGCGCGACGAGCATGCCGCCGAGCGCGAACGCAGGAAGTCTTGTCATCTGCATGGCATCTCCTCAGATCCCCGCCGTCACCGAGAACCAGAAGGTCCGGCTCGGCGGGTAGGGGGCGACATCGAAGTTGCGGCCGATCGGCTGGTTGGCGAAGTTGGAGACCTCGGGATCGAGGCCGCTGTAGCCGGTGAAGGTCAGGAGGTTGCGGCCGCTCGCGGTCAGCTGCAGGGTCTTGAGCGGGCCGAGCTGCGCCGCGTAGCGCTTGGGCAGGCTGTAGGTCACCGAGATCTCGCGCAGCTTCACGAACGACGCGTCCTCGATGTAGGGCCGCGGGTCGCCATTGCTGAACGCCGCGAGGCGCTTGGCGGCGGCCTCGGGATCGGGCGAGTTGCTGGCTCCGTCGTAGAGCAGCCGGGTCAGGTTGATGATGTCCGAGCCGTGCTGCCAGTCGATCAGCGTGGTGAACTGGAAGTCGCCCGCGGTGATCACGTTCGACCAGCCGACCCGGAAGTCCGGCTCGCCGTCGCCCACGGTTTTGACCGTGCCCATGTCGTCGACGGTCGAGACGATCTGCGTGGCGCTCTTGCCCTTCTCGATGCGGTACGCGCCCAGGCCGGTGCCAAAGCCCGCCACGGTGATGTCGAACGACGGGATGTCGGCCGGGAGGCTGGTGATCGTCGAGCGGTTGACCGTCAGGGTGCCGCGCGAGACCCAGTCGATCAGCTTGCTCGACAGCGGGCGGACCGAGACCGCCGCCTCGACGCCGAGGTTCCGCAGGGTGCCGCCGTTGAGGTACGAGGTGGTGAACCCGGTCGAGGTCGCCAGCGAGCGCTGCAGCAGCAGGTTCGAGATCCAGCGGCCATAGCCGGTGAGCTCGGTGACGACGCGCTGGTCCTTGGTCGCGAAGTCGATGCCGCCCTCGACCTCGCGCTGGCGCTCGGGCTCGATCTTGGGATCGCCGGCGGTGCCGCCGATCACGAGCCCGGCGTTGCCGTCGATGTTGCCGGTCGCGGTCAGCGGGGTGAACTTGAAGCCGTAGTTCGGCCGGTTACCGGCCTCACCGTAGGCCGCGCGGACCCGGAGGGTGTCGAACGCGTCCTGCAGCGGTGACTTGTCCTTGGACCCGCCGAGCAGCGAGTACACCGCCGCGACCTTGGGGAACAGGTAGTACTTGCTGTCGTTGCCGTTGAGGCTCGAGCGCTCGCCGAGCAGGCCGCCGAGCAGCGACAGCCGGTCATCGAGCACCGCGATCTCCTCCTGCAGGTACAGGCCGCTCTCCTTGGTGCGCACCCGGGTCTGCGTGGTCGTGACCGCGGTCGCCGAGTCGATGTTCGACTGGCCGGCGTTGAGGTTCTGGCCGACGACGTAGACCGAGCTGGTGTCGACGCTCTCGTAGGTCAACCCGCCGGACAGCGCGCTGTGGAACCCGCCGCCGGTCGGCTTGTACTGCCACACCACGCCGGCGCCGGCGTTCCAGTTGAGGTTGGTCGTCGTGGCATCGATCGACGTGCCGGTCAGGCCGTCGGCCGGCTCGAAGGTGAGCGCGTTGGGCGACAAGAGGTTGTTCTTCTGGTCGAAGCTGTCGGCGCCGAAGTTGCCCAGGAGCTGGACCTTGCTGTCGCCGGTCGCGCTCGTGTAGGCGTCGATCGCCATGGTCGCGCCGCCGATCAGGCGCCACACGTCCTCGCGGTTCTGGAACAGCGACACGGTCTGGACCGGGTTGGCGCCGCTGCCGACCGCCGGGTTGGCCGGGTACACGCCGTTGTTCGGCTCGAGGTTGACGAAGTTCGGGGTGCCGGACAGCACCACGTAGTTCGACACGCCGGCATTGTCGTTGTTGGTCAGCCCGCGGTCCGACAGCGAGTGGATCAGGTTGGCGGTGGCGCCGAGGCGCACGTGGTCGCCGAACTTGTACCCGAGCGAGATCCGGCCGGTCTGCTTCTGGTAGAACGTGCCCTTGACGACGCCGGGGTCATCGGCGACCAGCGCCGAGCCGTAGTAATTGCCGCGGTCGGTGCCGCCCGACAGGCTCGCGATGGTCTCCATCGCCACCGGCGTGCGGACCAGCTCGGCCTCGTGATCGTAGGTCTTGCCGCCGGCATCCATGTAGGCCTGGACCAGCGGCGACGCGTTGCACGCGTCGGCGGTCGCCTTCGGGTCGCAGAACACGGCCTTGACGTCGTCGACGGTGGCGAACTTGCGGGAGCCCAGGGTCTTCGCGACCTGCGACAGGCCGAACCGCTGGGTCACCTGGGCGTGGTTCTCGCCGTTGCGGCCGCGCTTGGTGGTGATCACGACGACGCCGTTGGACGCCTTGGAGCCGTACAGCGCGGCGGCCGAGGCGCCCTTCAGGACCTCGAGGGTCTCGACGTCGTTGGGGTTGAGGTCGGCCAGGCGGTTCACCGGGTTGTCCTGGATCGACGAGCTGCCGCCCGCGGCGGCCGCGGTGATCGCGTTGGCGCCCGACGGCACCGCGATGTTGGAGATGATCACGCCGTCGACGACGTAGAGCGGCGACGATACGCCGTTGATCGTCGAGATCCCGCGCAGCCGGAGCTGGGCGCCGCCGCCGGGCGCGCCGGAGTTGGACTGGAAGTTCGCGCCCGACAGCTTGCCCGCCATCGCGGTGTCCAGGGTCTGGGCGCTGACCCGGTTGAGGTCGGCGTCGTCGATCACCGACGCGCCGTTGGCCTGGTTCTGCTTGACGATCAGCGGCGCGCGGCCCTCGATGACGATCTGCTCGCCCTTGGTCAGCGCGAGCGAGACGTCGACCGTGGGCTGCTCGGCCGGGACCTCGATCAGGTGGCTCTCGTGCTCGGGCGCGCTGATGTCGAGCTTGACCGGCCCGGGGGGCAGGTTCTCGAGCACGAACGAGCCGTCGGCCTCGGTGAACACGACCGAGCCGGTGCCGGCGACCTGGACCTGCGCGGCGACGATCGGCTCCTTGCTCTGGGGCTCGAGCACCTTGCCGTGGACGGTGCGGGTCGTCGGGACGGCCGGCTTGGCAACGCCGACCGCGACCGCGACCGCGGCCTTGTCCGCCGGGACGGTGGCGGTGGTCGCCGGCTGGTCCTGGGCCTCGATGTCGAGCAGGACCTCGGCGAGGGCGACACCGGGCAGCGTGAACGTGCCGTCGGCGCCGGTCACCGTCTCGATCGACGTGCCGTGGACGCGGACGCGGGCGCCGGCCAGCGGTGCGTGGCCGGCGTCGGTGACGATGCCACCGATCATGCGGGTCTCGTTCGGCGGCGGCGCCGCCGCGGCGGGCTTCACGATCACGACCTGCAGCTGCAGCGGCGTGGTCGCGCCGATCAGCTGGATCTGCTTGGCGGTGAAGCCATCGGCCGTGATATCGACCGCGACGTTCGTGGTCGTGACCCCGGACAGCTTGAAGCTGCCGTCCGGGCCCGTCGTCGTCGTCGGTCCACCACCGGACACCGAGATCGTGGCGTTGGCCACGGGCCTGGCATCGACATCGACCACCGCCCCCGCGATGTCGCGGCCCTTCGCAGGTGGTCTTGGGTTCTGTGCGTGAGCGATCAGCGGGAACAGCAGCAGTGCGAGCACGCACATGGCTGAACCCAACAGAGCGAACCGTCTCGTAAGCATGTTTGGATCCTCCCTAGGTGAAACGCAGGTCATCTATGCGCTTGTGGCCGAATCTTCACAAGAAGTTGGATCGACACGTTCTATCCGGGTCGGCACCCCCGGATCCCAGCGGGCTGTCGCAGGTGTATGTTCGGTAAGATGACTTACGAATGCTCAGGTCGGCTGCGTCCCCGCTGATCGGGGTTCGCAGCCCCGGCCGAGATGGTCGGACGCGTGATCCGCGCGCGGGCGCGCATCGCAGGTGCGCCGACGCAGCGCCCAGAACAAGACTCACGGCGCGTGCTCGACGACTCCGGCGCGGCCGCCGACATCCGTCGACAGCGCCGCACTTGCTCGCCCGCGACGCGCGGTTGCTATGATGATCACCTGGTGCACGAACCCGCCGTGAGCTCGACCCGCGCGACGCGCGCACGGGTTGCGGTCGCCAATCGCAGCGACGGCGGCCTGGTGTTCTGGCTCGTCCGGCTCTATGGCTTCGGCGCGCTGGCGCTCGTCGCCGGCGTCGCGTTCTCGGGGCTCCTGGCCTACAGCTACTTCTCGCTGCACGCGCCGTCGGTGCCCGATCTGCGGTCCTACGCCCGGGTCGCGCCCGCGGTGTCGCGGATGTACGCCGCCGACGGCACGATGCTGGGCGAGTTCGCCAAGGAGTGGCGCGAGATCGTGCCGTTCGAGCGCATGCCGCAGCGCCTGATCGACGCGTTCCTCGCCGTCGAGGACCACGACTTCTATCACCACGGCGGGCTGTACTGGAAAGGCATCGGCCGCGCGGTGTGGGCCAACATCACCGCCGGCGACTTCGCGCAGGGCGGCTCGACGATCACGCAGCAGGTCGCCAAGCAGTTCCTCGGCGGAGAGAAGTCGCTGTCGCGCAAGGGCAAGGAAGCGATCATGGCGCGCCGGCTCGAGGCCCGGTACTCCAAGAACGCGATCCTGTCGGTCTACATGAACCACATCTATCTCGGCGCCGGGGCGTGGGGCGTCGCGGCGGCGGCGCGACGCTACTTCCAGAAGGACCTCGACCAGCTCACGCTCGCCGAGTGCGCGCTGATCGCCGGGCTCGCCAAGGCGCCGACCGCGTACTCGCCGATCCGGTCGGTCAAGCTCGCGACCGAGCGCCGCAACGTCGTGCTCGACAAGCTCGCGCAGTACGGCCTCGAGCCGCCGATGGTGATCGAGGCCGCCAAGCGCGAGCCGATCAAGCTCGATCTGTACCGCGACGTGTTCCCCGATCGGATGCCGTACTACGCCGAGCACGTCCGGCGCTACATCGCCGAGCGCTACGGTGGCGAGGCGCTCGGCGCCCAGGGCCTGCGGATCGAGACCGCGGCCGAACCGACCTGGGAGGCCAGCGCGTACGACAACGCCGACTTCGGCGCGCGCCATCAGGACAAGCGCGAGGGCTGGCGCGGGCCCGAGTGGCGGCTCGACGGCGCCGCGCGGGACATCTTCCTGGGCCGGCAGCGCGCGCTGTACGGCGCGGGGCCGCCGGCGCCCGGCAAGCGCTACCTCGCGCTGGTCGACAAGGTCGACGCCGAGCACGCCGAGGTCCTGATCGGCGACCGCCGGTTGCAGCTGCCGCTGCGCAACCTCAAGTGGGCGGCGAAGTGGCAGGCCGGCAACACCGAGAACGACGCCGAGATCGACAACGCGACCGTCGCGCTCAAGCCGGGCTACGTGGTCTGGGTCAGCCGCGAGCAGCGCACGCTGCAGAAGTACCGCGACTGGAGCCTCGAGATGAAGAACCCGACCTGGCTGCCCCGGGTCGATGAACCCGAGTGGGACGCGGCGCACCCCGACGTGGTCCGGCTCGATCAGGTGCCGCACCCGCAGGCCGCGATCTTCACCGCCGATCACCGCACCGGCTACGTCGTCGCGATGGTCGGCGGCGCCGACTACGATCGCTCCGAGTTCAACCGCGCGGTCCAGGCCTGCCGCCAGCCGGGCTCGACCTACAAGCCGATCTACTACTCGCTCGGCCTCGACCAGGGCTACGGCTTCGACACCGTGCTCGACGACGTCAAGGTCGACATCGTCGATCCGGTCACCGGCGAGGTCTGGACCCCGACCAACCTCGAGGGCACGATGGACGGCGACGTCACGCTCGAGTACGCGCTGGTGTTCTCCAAGAACATCCCGTCGGTCGACCTGTTCCGCCGGCTCGGCGCCAACAACGTGCTCGCCTGGGCCCGGCGGCTCGGCTTCACCACCAAGATCTTCCCCGACGACGCGCTCGCGCTCGGCGCGTCGTGCTCGCGGCTCGACGAGATGGCGCGCGCGTTCACCGTGTTCGCGCGGCTCGGCGCGTGGTGGCCGCGGCCCGGGCGCGAGAAGAACTGGGTCTACGTCCGGCGGATCCTCGACCGCGCCGGCAACGCCGTCGAGGACAACACGCTGCCCGACGATCCGGCGCTCGGCGCCGCGGACCGCTTCGACCGGATCGCCGAGCTCGCCGGCGTCACCGCGCCGCAGGCGATCCCGCCGCGCACCGCGTTCCTCATGACCAAGCTCCTGGCCCACGAGGTCGAGTACGGGTTCGCCAGCGTGCTGCGCGCGACCCAGGTCAACGCCGCGGGCAAGACCGGCACGTCGAGCGCGACGTTCGACAACCTGTTCATCGCGTTCACCTCGAAGTTCACCACGCTGGTGTGGATGGGCGACGACAAGCGGGTGCGCGCGCTCGGCAAGACCGACGCCGCGTACATGACCGTGGTGCCGCTGTGGGCGCGCTACATGTACGAGGCCGCGCGCAACTACCCCAACCCGGCGATCCCGTGGACCGTGCCGCCCGGGGTCAAGGCCGACGACCGCGGCGATCACGCCAAGGGCGTGCACGGCCCGCAGATGGACCTGATCTTCCGGCCGCCGGCCAAGAAGACCGCCACCGACGACAGCCGGCCGCCGGTGTAGCCCGGCGTCAGCCGAGGTGGCTGACCAGGCCGCTGGTCACGACGGAGCGGCCGGCGCGGCGCTGCTCGATCTCGGTCAGCCCGCCGCACAGCGCGCGGTGGCTGGCCTCGAACGGCGTGCCGCGCTCGACGATCACGATCGCGCCGCCGTCGCGCACCACGCGCGACCAGCCGCGCAGCGTGGCTGCCCAGCCCTCGGCGCCCGCGCCGGCGAGCTCGGTGCCAATCACGGCGGCGAGCGACGCCGGCTCGATCGCCGTCAGGTCGGGCACCGCGCCACGCAGCTTGCGCGCGGCGCGCAGCGACAGCCCGACCGGGATCACCTCGCGCGATGCGCCGAGCGCGGTCGCGAGCCGCGCGTTGCCGACCACGGCGATCACGCCGTCGGCCCGGGCCGACGCGAGCGCCTCGGTGATCGCGATGACCGCGGGCGTGACGAACAGGCCGTCGAGCACGCGCCACGCTACAGCCGGGCTAGCGGTCGCGCAAGTAGTCGCAGCGCGGCGCCTCGACGTGCGGCGTGATCCATGTGACGCCGAGCAGCGCGTCGAGCAGGGCGCGGAAGTTGCCGTAGGTCACGACGAAGAAATCCAGCTTGCGGCCCTTGATCCCGCCGCCGGTGTCATCGGCACGGACGCAGCCGTCGTGGATCGAGCCATCGGGCAGGACCAGGCCGTCGAGCTCGGGGATGTAGAGCGGCTCGCCGAGCCGGACCACGCGCGGATCGACCGCGACCGACTTGAACGGGATCAGCGGGCGCAGGCCGGCGCCGCGGCCGAACGGGAAGTCGGTGACGTCGAGCTGCTCGAAGCAGGTGCCGTAGCCGAACTTGCACGGTCCGGTGTAGTTGACGACCCGGTCGTCGCGCAGAAGCCCCGAGCCCTCGAGCTTGAGCGAGCACGCGTAGCGCTCGCGGACCCGGCCGAAGAACAGGCCGTCGCTGGTGTAGAGCTCGACCCAGCGGTTCGCCGGCACCGCGCAGGCCCCGCCGCGCGGCGTGTTGCCCGTGATCGCGTCGTCGTAGTCGCCCTCGAGCGTCAGCCAGTAGAACCGCAGCGCCCACTGCTGGTCGTCGACCAGCGGGTAGCCGCAGCACAGCTTGTTCTTGCCGCGCATCACCGCCTTGGGCTGCACCGGCACGTCCTCGCGGGCGAGCTTGCTGGTATCGCCACCGGCCGGGCCCGCGAGCCCGGCCAGCACCGACGCGGCGACGACGACGGCGATCGCCAGGGCGCCTTGGCGCGGGCCGGTCACCTGGCTCCACGGGTCATCAACTCGCTCCAGCTTATCAAGCTCTCGTCGGGCGCGGTACAACGCGGTCATGACGATCCGCGCGCTCCGCGACGCCGATGCCGCGTGCGGCGCCAAGGCGCACGGCCTGGCCCGGCTGCTCGCCGCCGGCCAGCCGGTCCCCGAGGGCTTCGTGCTCGGCCCCGAGGCGTTCCGCCTGGTCACCGGGATCGCCGAGGTCGAGCCCGACGCGATCGGCCACGCGCTCGCGGCCGCGTCACAGCGCATCGCCGGCGCCGAGATCCCCGCGGCGCTCGAGCGCGAGGTCACCGGGCGCGCCGCGGCGCTCGGCGCGCTCGCGGTGCGGTCGTCGGCGTCGATCGAGGACGGCGCGCTGGGCTCGGCCGCCGGCGTGTTCGCGTCGCTGACCGACGTCGCGCCCGGCGACGTGTGGCACGCGATCCGCGCGGTGTGGACCAGCGCGCTGACCCCGCTGGCGGTCGCCTACGCCCGGCGCCGCGGCGCCGCGATCGCGATCGCGGTGATCGTGCAGCGCTTCGTGCCCGGCGCGCGCGCGACGGTGTACACGCGGCCGATCGGCGCGCCGCGCGGCGACGAGCTGCTGATCGCACACGGCGAGCACGTCGAGCGCGT
Organism: Kofleriaceae bacterium; assembly: GCA_036403075.1. Lineage (GTDB taxonomy): Bacteria > Myxococcota_A > Polyangia > Haliangiales > Haliangiaceae > JABFXX01. Next base: position 21,307 of record DASWRS010000200.1, on the reverse strand, counting down.
GGCGCGCTCCGCGGCCGGCGACCGCCCCGAGGCCGCGCTGGCGCTCGCCGCCGAGGCCGCGATCTCGGCGGATGGCGGCGCCGACGTCGAGCTCGTGCTCGAGCTGGCGGCGAACGGCGGCGTCCGGCCGTGGATCGTCCAGGCCAGGCCGATCGTCCACCCGGTGCGCCGGTCGCGGCCCGCGCCACCGCCGATCGTGCTCGCGGCCCTGGTGCGCGATGGCCGGCGGTGGACGTGGGACATCACCCACAACCCCGACCCGCTGTCGCCGGCGCAGGCCGGGCTGGTCGAGCGCATCGATCGCACCGCGTGGTCGCCGCACGCGCTGCGGGTCTGCGCCGGGTATCTCTACACCACGCCGCGGGCGCCGCTCGCGCCGCCCGTGCCGCCGGCAGATCGCGCCGAGCTCGAGGCGCGGATCGCGGCGATCGAGGCGCGGATCGCGAGCGCGCTCGCCGGCGACGTGCCCGGCCCGGCCGAGGCCGCCCTGCGCTACGTCGCCGTGCTGCAGATCTGGACCTGCGAGCTGTCGCCGCTGGTCGCGGCGGCCCGGCGCAAGCTGCTCGATCACCTCGCCGCCGCCGGGCATCCGCCCGAACGGATCCCGGCGTACGCCGCATCCCTGATCGGCCCGCGCCGCGGACCGCGCGATCCGGTGATGTCACCGGCGTGGGACGTCGCCGTACCGACGTTCGGCGAGGCGCACGCGCACACGCACGCGCCGGCGCCCCGCGCGCCGGTGCCCGGCGTCACGGCACCCGAGCCACCGGTGCCGCCGGTGCCGCCCGAGCTCGCGGCCGAGGTCGCGCTGGCCCGCGCCGCCGCGGACGCGGCCGAGCACGACGACCTCTGGTTCGCGCGCGCCCAGTGGCTGGTGCGGCGCGCTCTGCTGGAGAGGTCGCACGAGCTCGCGCTGTGCGATGACGACATCTTCTGGATCCCGCTCGACGACGCGATAACCCTGCGAACCCTCGATCCCGACGACGTGCATCGCCGCGCATCGGCTGCGCGTGCCGCGCATGCACGTGCCTCGGAATGGGACATGCCGCGGATCGTGCACGGCGAAGGGTGGTCCGGAACACCGGGCGAGCCGCGCGAGCCGCATGTGCCGGCGCTTCGTGGAGTTGGCATCGGCGCGCACAAGGTGGGCCGCGTCGTGCGCTTCGCGTCGCTCGCCGCCGCGCGTCCGGTCGGCCGCGGCGAGGTCGTCGTGGCTCGCGCCGTCACGCCCGCGCTCGCGATGATCGTGGACGGCTGCGCGGCACTCGTCAGCGAAACCGGAGGGTTACTCGATCACGGCGCGGCGCTCGCGCGCGAGCTCGGGATCACGTGTGTCGTCGGCTGCGCCGGCGCATGGTCCGAGCTCGGCGACGACATGCTGGTGTCCGTCGACGGGGATGCCGGGCTCGTCCGCGTGCTGTGAGCGCGATCAGCAACGCGAGCAACGACGCCGACTTAGTTGACCGCGGACGCGATCGACGAGCTCTCGCCTCGCCCGCCTTACTCCTCTTCCTCTTCCTCGTACTCCGGCTCGTTCGGATCGGTGTCGTCGGCCTCGTCGGGCTTGTCCGCCGGTAGCGGTGTCCCGAGACCCGCGTTCACTCGCTCCCGCAAGTCTTTCCCGACCTTGAAGAACGGCAGCCGCTTCTCGGCGACGTGCACGGTCTCGCCGGTTCGCGGGTTGCGACCTTCATAGGCCTTGTACTTGCGAACGGTGAAGCTGCCGAAGCCGCGGATCTCGATGCCTTCTCCACGTTCCAGTGCCTTCACCATCGAGTCGAAGATCGTGTTGACGATTGCCTCGGCCTTGCCGGCCGGCAGCTTCAACGTTTCAGAGATTTTCTCGATGAGCTCGGACTTGGTCACCCGTAACTCCGCGTAACTAGGACTAGCTAAACAGTCCTGTGGGGCAATAGCAAGCTTAACCACGCGGAATCAGTCACATGCCCGCCGCCACGGCTGGCACACTGCGTTCGGCATCCTTTTCAAACGCTCTATATGACAGAGGAAATTGGTAGGTCTGGCAACGGTGCCGGGCATAGAAGTCGACGAGATCTCTCCAGCCGATTTCTCCACGTTCGAGCCCACTTCGCACTGCCTGAGGTAGCGCGAACCCGCATTGCGCCCCGGTTTCTGGCCGCCGATGACCACGCGCGATCCGCGGCGCGATGCCGACCATGGAGGGTGGAACGTGGTCGAGGTACCAGGCGGACAGCGGCGGAACCTCAATCGTCTCGACCCGTGTGACGGCGAGCGCGAGACCGTCGCGCCAGCGGCACTCGACGCGGATCTCGCTGGCGTTCCTGTGGATCGTCATCGCGTTGAAGCCGCGCGCGGGCGCAGCGCTGCACCCGTCCGGAACCGCCGCCGATGCCACGGCGTACGCGATGTCGGATGCGGTCGCGTTCGCGATCTCGAGCGCGAGCCCGTCATCCACGCGGATCGCGCGGAGCTGTACGCCTGCCAGCTCGATCGCCGGCTCGCCGACCGCGAGCAGGTGGCGCGCGTCGTCGACCCGGTACGGCAGCTTGCGCGACAGCTCTTCGATCGTGGGCGCGCGCACCCCTGCCGCCGCAGCATCGCGCGCGACGAAGTCCTGATACATGACCGGCGATGCCGACGACCGCGTGAGCAGCTCGCTCGACGTGCCACTGGGCATCACCGGCGGCGGCGGCTTGGGCGGCAATGACACGCTCCCGCAGAACCGGACCGCCGCGATCCCTGCGACGAGCGCGACGCCCGCGACCACCACGCCGCTGCGGAACTGCGCGTCGGTGATCGACACTGACTTCACCATACACGTCGCGCCTGCGCCTCGCCATGCACAATCCTTGCAACTGGGAAGTCGTTGACTCGCTCGACGGAGTCGGAGCCTAATCGAATGCACCGAATGGTACTGGCGCACCGACACCGCCGATCGCGAACGATCGTGCGCCACGTGCGGGAGCTCGCGCGCATCGTGCTCGCTGTGCTCGCCTTGCTCGCCGTGGTCGCGCGGCCGGCGCCGGTGCGCGCCGAGGATCGCGTCGCCGCGCTGAACCGGATGCTCGGGAGCTCGAGCGACAAGACCCGGCTCGCGGCCGTGCTCGCGCTCGCCAAGCTGGGCGAGCCGCGGGTCGACAAGCCGCTGATCCGCGCGCTGCACGATCCGAGCGCCCGGGTCCGCGGCGTGGCGGCGGCCGCGCTGGGCCGGCTCGACTGCGACGCCGCGCTGCCGGCGCTGCGGGTGCTCGCGGAGAACGACGCCGACCCCAACGTTCGCAACGCCGCGAGCACCGCGGCGATGAAGATCTCGACGGTCCATCCCGGCGGCCGCCCCGCCCGGCCCGAGGCTGATGTCGAGGCACGGCGCCCCCCGCCCGGCGGCGAGCGGTCGCGCGGAGCGTACGCGATCGAGCCGCACCCCGCGGTCTGGGTCCTGATCAACTCGTCGACCGACGAGTCGCCCGGCACCGCCGACCCGGCGGCGCGCCGGGGCCACGCCGAGCTGATCAAGCGCGCGCTGCTCGACCGGCTCCGGTCCGAGACGTCGATCACGGCGGTCGCCAGCGACGCGCGGCGCTGGTCGCTCGAGGCGCGCCACCTCGACCTGTCGGTGACCCGGCTCGCGGCGACCCGGAGCGGCAACATGATCGAGGTCGATGCCCAGCTCCGCATCGCGATCTCCGACGACAGCGGCAAGATGCTGTCGTTCCTGTCGGGCGGCGCGAAGGTCCAGGTCCCGGCCGCTCGGTTCGACGCCCGCTACCTCCCGAACCTGCGCAAGGAAGCGCTCGACAACGCGATGCGCGGGATGTTCGGAAAGCTCCTGGCCCAGCTGCTCGACCCGGCGTAGCTGGCCTGGTAGCCGGCCTGCCGCCCGCGCGAGCAACGCTGATCCGAGCTTGGACCCGACGCCGCGCCGCGCGGTTGTCTGCCGAAAATCTCGCCGGTTCGCAACTTCGATCACGCCGCCGGAGGCTGGACCCGCGGGCGCGAGCCGATAGACTTTCGGCATGCTCCGGCGGTTCCTCGCGATCGCGGCGATCGCGATGTGGTGCGCACCGGCGCGCGCCGATGATGTCCGCAAGCCGGACGCGCCGCCGCCGCCGAAGCAGACCGGCGTGGTGACCCGGGCGCCGAAGCTGATCCAGGCCCAGGCGCCCGAGTACCCGCCGGCCGCGCTCGAGGCGGGGAAGACCGCCAAGGTCAAGGTCCGGATCCACATCGACGACGCCGGGACGGTGAGCTCGGTCGACGTGATCGAGCCGGTCGGGGACGGCTTCGACGAGGCCGCGGTCGCGGCCGCGATGCAGTACGTGTTCGAGCCGGCCGAGATCGACGGCGCGCCGGCGGCGATTGCGGTCGAGACCACGATCAACTTCGTGATCGAGCACCGCGAAGAGCCCGATGCCCCGCCCCCGCCACCGCCGACCACGCACACCGGGCCGCCGAACCACGCCGGCGCGATCGACGCCCCGGTGACGCTGCAGGGCACCGCGGTCGAGCGCGGCACGCGGCGGGCGCTCGCCGGCGTGATCGTCTCGATCGCCGAGCTGGCGCTCGACGCGGTCACCGGCGACGACGGCTCGTTCTACTTCCACGGCGTGCCGCCGGGCAGCTACAAGGTGCTCGCGATCGATCCGCACTTCGACCGGCTCGAGCGGCCGATCACGCTCGCCACGCGCGAGGCGGTCGAGGTCCGGCTGTGGATGCGGCCCAAGGGCGGCAACCCGTACGAGACCACGGTCGAGGGCGCGCGCGAGGTCCTCGAGGTCACGCGCCGCACGCTGCAGCGCCAGCAGCTGACCTCGGTGCCCGGTACGTTCGGCGATCCGATCCGCGTGATCCAGACCCTGCCGGGGCTGCAGCGCGCGCCGTTCGGCCTCGGCCTGCTCCTGGTCCGCGGATCGAACCCCGACGACACCGGGATCTACGTCGACGGCCACGAGGTGCCGTCGCTGTTCCACTTCCTCGGCGGGCCGTCGATCTTCAACGCCGAGATGCTCGACTCGATCGACCTCTACCCCGGCGGGTTCCCGGCCCGGTTCGGCCGCCACCACGGCGGCGCGGTCGCGCTCGAGCTCCGGCCGTCGCAATCCGACGGCATCCACGGCTCGGCCAAGGTCGACTTCATCGACTCGGGCGGCTACCTGCGCGCGCCGATCACCAAGGACCTGTCGCTGGCGGTCGCCGGCCGGCGGTCGTACATCGACCTGTTCCTCGGCTTCGTCCTGCCGCAGCCGCCCAAGGGCGGCCAGCGCATCGTCACGCCGATCTACTACGACTACTCGGCCCGGCTCGACTACAACCTGCACGCCAACGGCCGGCTCAGCCTGTTCATGATCGGCTCGTCCGACTCGCTGCACGTGCTCAACAAGGACCCGGACGCCGAGCTGTCGACCGACCTCGACAGCTCGGTCAAGTTCTTCCGCGTGATCGGCAGCTACGAGCGCGTGATCGCCGGCGATCTGAAGCTGACGCTGTCGCCGGCGTGGGGCCGCGACACCGTGACGTTCTCGGGCGCGCAGGCCGAGGCCGCCGGGCCGTTCAGCAGCATCGGCGTGGTCAACGACAACCTGTCGTACCGCATGCGGGTCAACGGCCGGCTCGCGGGCCGGCTCGCGCTCGACGCCGGGCTCGACCTCTTGTCGCGCGTGACCCGGTACCAGGCGCTGCTGCCGATCGACGACACGCTGATCAACCCGCAGGGCGTCGACATCCCGCCGACCCAGCTGTTCCGCGGCTCGCAGCTGATCGGCCTGGGCGGCTACATCGACCTCGGCATCGACGTCACGCCGCGCTGGAAGCTGGTGCCGAGCCTGCGGATCGACGGCTACCTGCTCGACGGCGTCGCGCGCAGCTCGATCGACCCGCGGCTGGTCGCGCGCTACCAGATGACCCCGGAGCTGACGCTCAAGGCCTACGTCGGGATGTTCAGCCAGCCGCCGCAGCCCGAGGGTCTCGACCGCCGGTTCGGCAACCCCGAGCTCGGCGTCGAGCACGCGGTCCACACCGGCGTCGGCTACGAGTGGAAGCCCGACCGGCTGTGGTCGATCGACAGCGAGCTGTACTACGTCAGGCGCTACGACCTCGCGGTGTTCACCAACGACGTCGCCGAGAACCCCGACGGCACGTTCCACAACGTCAACTTCCGCAGCGAGGGCGTGCGCGACTCGTACGGCCTCGAGCTCCTGGTCAAGCGCGAGATCAGCGAGCACGCCTACGGCTGGCTGTCGTACACCTACAGCCGCGCTCACCAGCGCAACCACCCCGGCGACGACTTCGTGCTGACCGCGTTCGACCAGCCGCACGTGCTCAACGCGGTCGGGAGCTGGAAGCCGGGCAACGGCTGGGAATTCGGCGCCCGGTTCCAGCTCGCGAGCGGACGGCCCGACACGCCCGTGATCGGCGCGACCTACGACGCCGACCGCGGCCGCTACGTGCCGATCCGCGGCCCGGCGCGCTCGATCCGCACGCCGCTGTTCGCCCAGCTCGACGTCCGCGCCGAGCACGACTGGCTGTTCGACCGCTGGAGCCTGGGCGTCTACCTCGACATCATCAACGTGACCAACCGGAAGAACACCGAGGCCGTGCAGTACGACTACCGCTACCGGCAATCGTCGCCGGTCACGAGCTTCCCGATCCTGCCGACGCTGGGGGTCAAGGGCACATGGTGACCGGAATCGTGACCAGCTCCATGACCGGGCCCATGACCGGGCCCATGACCCGGGCGCTGCTGGCCGCCGCCGGCCTGGGCGCTGCCGCGTGCGGCTCGTTCCAGGACCCCAACGTCGTGGTCGACCTGCGCGTGCTCGCGATGCGCGCCGAGCCGGCCGAGCAGGTGATCGACGTCGACCTGACCCGGCCGGTGGTGCCGAACGAGCTGCTCGCCCAGCTTGTTCCGACCCAGGTCTGCGTGCTGGTCGCCGATCCGGCGCAGGACCGGCGCCTCGTATGGTCGATGACGATGTGCCCGCTGACCGGCGACGACCGCTGCGACAGCGATCGCCCCGAGCTCCCGCTCGGCAGCGGCGTCGTCGACGACCCCGACACCACCGTGCCCGAGCCCAGCCTGTGCGCGACCGTGAAGCCCGACGCCGGCCTGCTCGGCTTGCTGATCGACGTCCTCCAGAACGACACGCTGCACGGCCTGGGCGGCGTCGATTACGCGGTTCAGCTCCGGATCGGCGGCGAGGCCGGCGACCGCAGCCTCGACCTGTACGCGACCAAGACGCTGCGGGTGTCGCCGCGGATCCCCGCGAGCCACGCCGCCAACCAGAATCCGCAGATCGATCACCTCGAAGCCAGGCTCGGCGACGCCGCGCCCGCCGTGCTGCCACTCGGCCGCTGCCGCGAGAACCCGTCGCCGTACCCGCTCGCGGCCGCGACCAAGCTGCGGCTGACGCCGGTCGAGCCGCCCGGCGCGCGCGAGGTCTACGTGGTGCCGACGCTCGACGGTCGGTCGGAGACCTTCACCGAGAGCCTGACCTACCAGTGGATCGCCGGCGCGGGCGGGTTCTCGCGCGGTACCACCGGCGGACCGCACGATCTGTCCGGCAACCCGGCGCCGCTGTTCTCCGACTACAAGTCACCGGCGGCCACGGATCTCGATGGGCCGACCGACGTCTCGGTGTGGATCATCCAGCGCGACGAGCGGCTCGGCGTGCGCTGGATCGAGTCGTGTATCCGCGTCATGCCGTGATCACCCGCTGGCGAGCGCGGCGAGGGCGGCGGTGACGCGAGCGACCAGCGCGCGCGCGTCCTGCGCCTTCACGTCCGCCTCGGGATCTCGCAGCAGGCTCGCGATGTCGGCCCCGGCGAGCAGCTCGGCTGCGAGCTCGACCAGGACGGGCAGCGTGCGCTGCTCGAAGCTCATCCCGGAGACGCGCGCGAGGAACCCGCTGGCGGCGGAGGCTGGCACGTGGTGCCGACGCCGTGCCAGGGCCACCGCGCGGCGCACCTGAACGAGCGGGAACGCGAGGGTCGCGTAGCTGTCCGCCGCGAACGTCCCGGCGACCTCGTCCTCGCCGGTCAGGCTGCCGTCGCGAAACGCCTGGTACACGGTGCCGACGCCGGTCATGGCGTCCGGGCAATCGCACGCGCGCAGCGCGCCCATGCTCGCTGCTCCGAACAGCCGGGCACCCGCGGCCGCGGCGTCGCGCACCTCCCGCGGCGTCACCGCCAGATCCTGGTAAAACAACCCATCGACCAGCCCGATCACCGCGACGCCGCTCTGCGCGGCCGCAGCCAGCTCGCCGCGCCGCGCCGGCGGAGCGTACGCGAGGCCGGGCGAGACCGGCCTCGATCCCGGCAGGCTCGGCCCGACGAAGATCACGGCGCGAGCCATCGCCTGCACCGTTCGCCGATGCGGGTCGGATCGTGCGCCCAGACCTCGAGCCCGGGAGCAACGACGCGGACCACGCGGAGCGGCGCGTCGTCGCGCGACAGGTCGACCAGCGCGGGTTCGGCGAGCCCGAGCCGCACCACGGCATGGGTCAAGGCCGCCAGCGACGACGGCCCGCGCGCGCCCAGGTCCGCGGAGATCGAGCGCTCGCCGCCGGGATCGATGAACCAGTCGTGGGCGCGCTCGCGCTCGGCCGACAGATCCTCACGCGCGCCCTGGATGTCGACGAGCCGGCTTTGCAGCGCCTCGCCGACCGCGCGCTCGACCGCCTCGGGCAGCTCGAACGCTGCTGCGCAGCCGCCGTGCCACCACGGCTCCCCGAGCGCGCCGGCGATCTCCAGCGTGCAGAGCGCCACCGCAACGCCGGTATCGCTGGGCAGCTGGCGCACGAGCACCCGTCCGCGGCCAGCGATCGTCGCCAGCCAGCGCGCCGCCGGGCCGGCGAGCCCGGCGACATCGATCGGCGGCGCCTCGGGCCTGCATCCCACCGAGAGCCGCGCGACCGCGTGCGCGTAGGCGTCGCGCTCCACGCACTCGAGCAAGCCCCGGGTCGCAGCATCGTCGCGGCTGGTCCCCGCGGCGAGGCCGTGGGTCGCAGGCCGGAACGCCACGTCCGCCGCGGGCCAGGGATACAGCACCGCCGCGGCCGGGATCCAGACCGGCTCGCCCGACGACAGGCCTTCGCCACGGCACCACGCCGTGCACCGCGCCTCGCCGTCGGTCACGCCGAGCGCGGACAACCGGAGCACTGCGCCGTCGAGCTCGGCGGCGCTCGCGTTCCGGACCGCCACGCGGCCGTCGGGCTCGGCGCACGCGCGTTCGATCGCCTCAGCGATCGCCGCGCACCGCGCCTCCGTGATCGAGGCGCCGCGCCCGGAGGCCACGCTGATCGACGCGCGGTGCCGCGGGATCCGGGTGGCGGTCGCGACGTGAATGCCGAGATCATCGAGCCGCGAGACGTCGGCGATCCGCGTCACACCGCAGCGCGGGGCATACGCCTCAAGCGCCGCCTGGATGGACGCGAGCTGCATCGGCGAGCGGTTCGAGAGCCGCACTGGACGACCTCGCCGTCGGCGCCTGGACTTCTGCCGCGGCGAATCGCGGCTGTCCCACGGGACGGACGAACCGAGGATCGATCCTGGTGCTCATTGGAACCGGCTTTCTGCTACGCGTAGACAGGTTACCCCGGGACCCTCGCGCAGCGTGCTCATTTGCACCAGCAGCGCCTCGTTCGACAGCAGTGCGGGCTCCCAGGACGGAGCCGCGAACAGCTCCTCGGGCTTGACCGACGCCGGGCTCCCCGCGCAGCGCACGATCCGGTTGGCGTGATGGACGTACTCCTGGAGGATGCGGTCGTTCGCGGCGGTCGCGAGCTGCTTGGGCGGATGGGCCTTCATCCATCCCAGGAACGAGTCGGCGGCCGAGACCAGCTCGCGATCGGCAGCGATCTCCTGGACCGTCGGAGGCTTCGCCGTGGCCTGGTCGACGAGCGCGCGGCCCTCGGCGGCGCCGTACAACCGCCGGGCCGCGGCATCGAGCCCGGCCTCGAACGGTGCCCAGACGAGGTTGACCTTCCACGTGTAGCACGTGTGGTCCTTGGCCATGGCGAGGTTGCGCTCGAGCTCGTCGGGCAACCCCGATGCCAGGCTGGGCCGCGCGTCCTCGCAGTTCTTCAAGAAGGTGGTCGGCGACGTGCCCTGGGAGACCTCGCGCCGCCAGAACCACGCCACCGGAAGATCGAAGCCGCCGAGCACACCGTCGGCACAGGCCGCGAATTCGCCGCGCAGCGACGGCGTGCGGAGCTTCGCCGCCGCGATCGCCCACAGCAGACGCAGCGTCGATCCACCCGGGAGATCGGTGAGCAGGGCTCGAAACGAATCCTCGAACCGTGGATCGGGATGTGCCAGCGCCTCGCCGTCGACGATGCGCAGCGCGCTGTCGACCAGGGTCCAGGCGACATGGCGCTCCGCGCGCGCGCGCGCCTGCACCGCGCCTCGCTGCCAGGCCAGGATCCCCATCATCGCGTCGGCCGTAACACGATCTCCGGCGGTCCATGGCCGGGTCATCAGATCGGCCACGACGTGCAGCGCGACGCCGTACAGCGTACGGTGTCCAGCGCTCGGGAACTGGATCTGCTCGATCGGGCGCGCGGTCAGCGCGCGCAGGTTCGCAGACCGGCCGGCCTCGATCTGCGAGATCAGACCGGCGCGCTCGGCGAGCACCCGGCCCTGCAAGCTCAGGCGATGCGGGTGGACCTTGCCGTTGAGCGGATCACGTGTCGAGTCCACCAGATCGAGCTTGCGCAGCCTTCCCAGCACGCGCGAGATCTCGGGCATCGACTTGCCGAGCGCCTTCGCCAGCTTGCTCGTGGTCGACGACCGTTGCGCGAGCTCCGCGACCACGTCGCGCAACAGCCCCTGGTGCAGCTCGGCCAGCGCCTCGTCCTCGCGTTGCCCGGAGCTGACGGCGCTGCGGTAGCCGTCGATCATCTCGAGCACGCCGCTCACCAGGCCGGCGCGATGTTCGTCCTCGACCACGGCGGTCGCGAGCAGGTTTCGAACCTGGCGAAGCACCTCGTCATCGGTCGTCCGCAGGGCCTGGCCGACGTCGTGGGCAAAGCTCGCAAGACGCTCGTCGCTACCCAAGATCCGGGGGAGTGCGTCAACAATGTTCTGCAGGAAGGTCATCGCGCTCACAATCATTCGCCAATCAAGGCGCAATCAATTGTACATCATTACGCGCGGCGGGCACACAAGATCAATCCCCAGGTAAATCAAACAGATCAAAGGGCAGGCTGGAGGGCACGTCCGGCCCGTCCGATGGTCCAGCGATGACCGGCGGGCCGAACCGCGCGATCAGCACGGGCAGGTCGAGCACCAAGCCGGCAGCGGGTCCGGTGGCGCCGGCCACCACGAGGAGGTTCGGCCGCGACGCCGCGAGCACCGCCTGAAGCTCCGGCGAACCGAGCACGTCTTCGGTCGCGAGCCCGACCAGCGTCCGGCCGTCTCCCACCGCCAGCAGGCTTGGCGGCTCGGCATGGATGTCCTCGAGCCAGCGCCGCCCGCCACGAACATACGTCGACGCAGAGGCCTTGCCGAGCAGCACCGTGGAATCGGCGAATGCGACCACGCAGCGATGCGCCTTGTGTTCGCCGACGCGCACATGGCCGTGCCCTGCGAACACGACGCTGTCCAGACCGGCGCTGATCCGGCTCGCCCACGCCAGGTCTGCGTGCAGCGCGAACTCCGGTAGCACGACCAGATCGATCGACCGTGCGAGCGATCGATCCGACATCCGGCTCGCCACGCGATCGAGCCGCGCGGCGTGCCGCGCAGCGTCGCGGGCATCGGCACCGAAGAACTCGACCAACTCCTCACCGTCGCGGAGCACGTGCATCGTGAGATCATCGAGCGAATCGAACACGCGGCCGGTGGCGATGCGCAGCGGGGCCGGCCACGCGGTGGCGATCCATTCGACCCGCAGGCTCGCTCGTCCGGGCGGCATCAGCGCGACCGTTCCCACGCCGACGTCGCAGAGATCATGCGGTGACAGCTGGCGCGGGCACACGCGGTTGGGGCCGTACTCGGAACGGTGACGGCGCCCGGCTCGTCCGCGGAATGACCGGAACAGGCGACCGCGCCATCGCAGCTCGAGCGCCTCGGCCAGCGCACGCGCGGCGATGTCCGGACGCGCGCCGCAGGTGGTGAGGAGCTCCGCGGCCGCGCCGGCGATCTCGGCGGCGGTGTCGGTCGCGACGAGCGAGAACGCACAGACCGCCGCGTAGGCTCGACTGCGAAGCTCCGCGAAGTCCGGATCCTCCACGATCTCGAGGGTCGGGCGGCCGGCGTGACGCAGGAACAGCAACAGCGTCTGGAGCAGGTCAACGACGCTCGCATCGTCTCGCACCGCGGTCGCGAGCGCGTGCGGCCCGATCACCGGCGGTGGTGACGCGCCACAGGCCAGGCGCGCGACGTCACCGCCGCGCCGAGTCATGTCGCCGCAGCCTCGCGCGATCTCCTCGCCAAACAATCGGATCGATGCCTCGGGGCCGAGGCGAAACAGGATGCGATCGAAGGTGCGTGGCGACTGGCCGTCGCGGAAATCGACCTCGATCGGGCCGACCGCCGGTGGCTCCAGCTCGCCGAGATCGCGCTGTAGCCATTCGACATCGAAGCGACCGCCGTTGACCACCAGCCGGGAGGCCAGCAGCTTGTTGAGCGGAAACCGACGATGACCGAATGCGACATACCTGTCATTGAGGACCACGCTGTTCGGGCGCAGACCTGACTCTGCAAGCCGCTCGTCGAACCATGCGACGTCGAGCGCGCGATATGCCGCATCCATGCCGGCGTCGATCTCGAGGACGGTCTCTCGGTCGACCGCTGACTCGAGAGCCGCTACCGCGCGGTCTTCGATCCGCTGCACCGCGGCCCTGAGGTTCTCGACGCGCGGCTCGCCGTCGGGGAGCAACTCCCGGAACAGGGTGTCCTGATCGAACTGGCCGAGGCGGAGCCGTAGCAAGTCGGTCAGTCCTCCGTCGCCGGCGCCCTGGATGAGGTATCGGCGTGGCGCCTCTCCGGCGGCCTGACTGAAGCCATCGTTGCTCCAGTAACCGGGACAGCGTTCGCCGGTCCTGCGCTCGCGGCCGAAGCCCACGGCAAGGATCACGACCGCAAACTGACGTGGCTCGGCGCCGTCCATCGGTTCGACCGCGAGCCCGACGGAGCTGGCGCGCCGGGGCCACGGCTGTGGCGTGCCTATCGTGAGCCTCGTGCGCACGTCGATCAGACCGGAGCGAAGCTCGTCCTTGAACTGCCGCTCGATCGTCCGCGCGACCTCGCCCGCGCGCCCGGCGGTCCATGACAGCAGAGGCAGCCGCGCGTCCCGGACCTGCCATCCCGGTTGCGGCCAGCGGTAGAGGTTCGGGTGCAACAGGCGATCGCTGCCGCGAAATGTCGCCAGGAGCTCGCCGTCGCGCTCGAACACCGTGACGCGGCAGCCGGCACGCGCGGCGCGCGCCGCGGCGGTCAAGCCTGCGGCCCCTGCCCCAATGATCGCCAGGCGAGATCCGGCGGCGAGCAGGTCCTTGTGAACGAGGGCGTCCACGAGGTGGATCGCGCGCCTCTGCTGCGACGCGACGGTGACGCCGGACTCGGTCACGCCTATCGCGAACACGGGCAAACCTGCCACTGGACAGCAGCGCGCCAGGACGTCCTCGGGCGTCATCTGGATCCCATGACCGACAACCGCGCGTCGCAGTGTATCCACCGGCGCGCGCGAAGGATAGATCGGCAGGCCCTGGAGTGCCGCGCGCGCTAGCGCCGCGACAGCTCGGCCGCGTAGTGCGGGTTGGCCTCGATGTGGAAGTGATCGCTGTGCGAGATCGGATCGTTCTTCGGCGTCAGCACCAGGCGGAACGCGCGCGACGCGTCGATCGTGCGCTCGACGTCGAGCAGCAGCGGGTCGCCTGCGCCGTAGTCGCGCGCGACCCGGGCCTCGCGGCCCTCGGCGTCGACGAAGCTGACCACGTCCATCGCCAGGCCGAGCGCGTGGCGGGACAGCACGTTCTTGGTCACGCCGCCGACCCGGACGTTGCTCCAGCGATAGATGCTGCCGAACCGGACCTCGCGGACGCCGGCCGCCGCGAGCTCGGGGCCGATCGCGACGAGCGCGCGGGCGAGCTGGCAATCGAGCTTGTACGGCCCGCGGCCGAACACCGGCGTGTAGGCGATGCCGCCGAGCCTCGCGTCGTCGATCGTCACCGCATCGACGATGTGGCCGTCGCGGCTCGCCCGGTGCCATGCGACGCCGGCGGTGACGAGGCCGCGCTCGCAGTCGGCCGCGGCGGCGAGCATCGCCCTCGACGGTGGCCAGGTGAAGCCGGGCGGCAAGTTGCTGCCGCCGGCCTGCCTGCCACGAGCTCGCCGCGTGGCCTTGGCCGACGCCTTCGACGCCGTGGCAGCCCTCGACGCCTTCGAGGCCCTCGACGCTTTCGAGGCCTTCGAGGCGTTCGACGCCGGCGATGCCGGCGATGTCTTCGATGCCGGCGATGCCCTCGACGCCGGCGATGCCGGCGATGCCTTCGATGCCGGCGAGACCCGCGCCGGCGCGGCGGCCGCGACGCCGGCGATCGTCACTCCCGCGACGACGGCGGCGGCGATCACGCGGCGCGACATGCGGTGACCATAACAGACGGCCGGGGGTCGGATCTCACGATATCGCAGGCCGCGCGCGGGGACCGCGACCGGCGACGCGGTGGGTTTTTCGCTACCCTCGCGCGATGGATCTCGATCTCCTCGAAGCGCTGGCGCTGTCCGACGATCGCACGGCGGCGCTCGCCCAGCTGCTTCCGGGAAGCGAGGACCACGACTACTTCCGCGCGCTGCACGCCCAGCACCGCGGCGCGCTCGACGACGCCGACGCCGTGCTGCGGGCGTGGCCCGAGCGCCACGGGCGCACGCAGGCCTACGATCGCCTGCGGCTCCGCCAGCTGCTGTACCGCGCGACCGACACGCCGCCGCAGGCGATCGAGCAGGTCCGCGACTGGTTCGGCGTCAGCCACTGGCACGAGGCCGAGGTCGAGGACGTCGACCCGTCGCGGCCGACCCGCCTGGCCAACGATGCGTTCGACCCGGTCGCGCTGCTGCGCCAGGCCGCGGAGGTCGACGCCAGCTTGTCGCAGGTCACCGACGAGGGCATCTCCGAGCTGGTCGGCTGGCGGCTCGAGCCGGCGCGGCGCCGCGTCCTGCTCGGCCGCCTGGCGCACACCGCGCAGCCCGAGGTCGTCGAGCTCATCGCCGAGGAGCTCGCGCAGCGCGGCTCGGCCGGGTTCGGCACGCTGGCGATCCACCGCGAGCTGACGCTCGACCAGCTCCAGGTGCTGGTCCGGCTCCGCCCCGAGCTGCGCGGCCACAGCGGCTGGGCCGCCGCGGTGGTGACCCGGATGCGGCCGCCCGCCTCGATCGATCTCGAGCTCGATCGCGAGGCCCGCGCGACCTACCTCGAGGACCTGTGGCGGTTCGTCGGCGAGCTGCCCCCCGCGGCCAACTCGCTCAAGGCTCACGTGCTGTGGCACGTGCTCGACACCGCACGGCGACGCGGCGCGGTGATCGATCGCGAGCAGCTCCGCGCTTACCTGGCGCTGCCGCGCGCCGCGAGCTACCTGGCGCGCAGCTGGCTCGACAAGTTCCGGCGCGACGAGATCGCCGAGCTCGGCTTCGACTTCACCCAGGTCACCGGCCTGCCGCCGGCCGGCGACGACGAGGAGCTGGTCCGCGACGTGCTGTCGCGCCAGATCGACGCCGCCGAGAGCTACGCCGCGTGGCTCGACCGCGGCTGGCTCGACGCCGAGATCGCGACCGCGCAGCTCCTGGCGGGGGATCGCGACGCCGATCGTGCGGCGCTGGTGCTCGGGCCGGCGCGCGCCGCGGCGCTGCGCGACCGGGTCGAGCTGACCTGGTGCCTGCACAACCCGAGCTGGTTCGTGTCCGAGGAGCCGATCGCGCTCGACGTCGACGTCAAGCACGTCGCCGAGCTCGTGGTGAAAGTCTTCCGGATCGACCCGCTCGCCTACTTCCAGCACCACCGCCGCGAGGTCGACGCCGCGGTCGATCTCGACGGCCTCGCGGCCAGCCACGAGCTGGTGCTGCGGTTCCTCGAGCCGGCGATCCGCCGGGTGCGGCGGCGGATCGAGCTGCCGGCGTGCACCCGGCCCGGCACCTACGTGATCGACCTGATCGGCAATGGCATGTCGAGCCGCGCGGTGGTCCACAAGGGCCGGCTGCGCCACGTGATGCGGATCGGCGCCGCCGGCCACGTGATCACGGTGTTCGACGACGCCGGGCGGCCCCGGCCCGATGCCCGCGCCTGGCTCGGCGATCGCGAGTACGTCCCCGACGAGCGCGGCGCGTTCGTCGTGCCGTTCTCGACCAGCCCCGGGCGCACACCGATGCTGGTCGCCGCCGGCGACGTCGCCAGCGTGTCCTACGTCGACCTGGTCGCCGAGACCTGCGAGCTGACGCTCGGCCTGGTGCTCGACCGCCAGGACCTGACCGCGGGCCGCAGCGCGCGCGCGATCGCCCGGCTCGGCCTGACGATCGGCGGCGCGCCCGCCTCGCTCGCGCTGATCCAGCACGCCAGCTGGGACATCACGCTGACCGATCGCCACGGCGTCGCGTCGACCCGGTCCCAGCCGCTCGAGCTGGTCGACGACGACGCGGTGGTGCTCGAGTGGCCGATCGGCGACGACACCGCCGAGATCGCGCTCGCCGTGCGCGGCCGGATCGAGATCCGCAGCGAGCAGCGCGAGCGCGAGGTCGGCGTCGCCCGGACCTGCAGCGTCGCGGCGATGTACGCCGGGACCGGCACCGAGGCGCTCTACCTCGCCCGCACCACCGCCGGCTGGGTGGTATCGGCGCTGGGCAAGACCGGCGAGCCGCGCGCCCACCGCCCGATCAGCGTCGGGGTGACCCACCGCTGGGCCAGGAGCCAGCTCAACGCCGAGCTCGCGACCGACGAGCGCGGCCGGATCGAGCTCGGCACCCTGTCCGGCGCGCAGCGGATCACCGCGACCCTCGGCGCGCTGACCCAGACCTGGGAGCTCGACGATCCGCCGCCCCAGGTCGCGCCGCTCCACGCCGTCGCCGGTAGCGACGTGATCGTCCCGATCCCGGCGAGCCGGACCGCGGCCGAGGTGCTGCACCGCGCCTCGCTGGTCGAGCTCCGCGCCGGCGTCCCGGCCCGGCACCCCGCGGCCGTGCTCGAGCCGCTCGACGGCGGGATCGCGATCCGCGGGCTCGTGCCCGGCGAGTACCAGCTGCGCGCGCACGGCATCACGCCGACCGCGATCGTGGTCGCCGCGCCGCGGCTCGAGCTCGCGGGCTGGGCGATCACGTCCGGCGACCTGGTCCAGGTCCCGCGCGGCCAGCCGGCGATCGCGGCGATCGAGGTCGCCGAGCGGCTGACGATCCGGCTGCGCGGCGCCGACGCGCGCACCCGGGTCCACCTGATCGCGACCCGGTTCTGCCCCGCGCTGGTCGAGCCGATCGCCGCGGGCCCGAGGGTGTCACCGCGCCGGCGGTTCGATCGCCAGATCGGCGCGCGCTACGTCTCGGGCCGCGAGCTGGGCGACGAGTACCGCTACGTGCTCGAGCGCCGGTCCGCACCGCGGTTCCCGGGCCTCCTGCTCGACAAGCCGAGCCTGCTGCTCAACCCGTGGTCGCGCCGGACCACCACCACCGAGGTCGCCGTGCCGCGCGCCGGCGGCACGTTCGCGCCGGCGCCCGCACCGGCGATGCGGCCCGGGTTCGGCGGGCGCACCCAGGACATGCCGGTCAGCGGCGACGAGGAGGCGCTCGCCGGCTACGACTTCCTGGCGGCGCCGCCGGTGGTGCTCGCCAACCTGGTCCCCGACGCGACCGGCGCGGTCTCGGTCGCGGCCGCCGAGCTCGGCGGGGCGACCACGGTCAGCGTGATCGTCGACGATCCGGCCGGCACGTCGGTCCGCCGGATCGCGCTGGCCGAGCCGGCGCTCGAGCCCCGGGACCTGCGGCTCAAGCTCGCGCTCGATCCGGATCGCCACGCGACCCAGCGCAAGCAGATCGTCCCGCTCGGCGCCGGCGACCGGCTGGTGATCGAGGATCTGGCGACCGCGCGGGTCCACCTGGTCGACAGCGTCGAGCGCGCCCACGCCTACCTGCTGGCGCTGCGCGACGACGCCGACCTGCGCGAGTTCGGCTTCGTCACCCGCTGGCACACGCTGGGCGACGCCGAGCGCCGCGAGCTCTACAGCAAGTACGCCTGCCACGAGCTTCACCTGTTCCTGTACTTCAAGGACCGCGCGTTCTTCGACGCGGTGATCCGGCCGTACCTGCCGCACAAGCGGGTCAAGACCTTCCTCGACCACTGGCTGCTCGACGCCGACCTGTCGCCGTACCTCGAGCCCGCGCGGCTCGCCCGGTGTAATGCGGTCGAGCGCGCACTCCTGGCCCAGCGGCTCGCGACCGCGCCGGCGGTGGCGCGCCTGCTCGACGACGAGGTCGCGACCCAGCCGCCCGATCCGGGCCGCGACGCCCGGCTGATCGACGCCCTGCTCGGCGGCTCGACGCTCGACGGCGACGCCGACATCGGCGAGGCTGCCGCCGCGCTGCCCCCGGCCGATCTCGACGCGTTCGCCGAGGCCGAGGTCACGCGCACCGTGCCGATGATGCCCGCGGCCATGGCGGCGCCGGCCGGCCGCGCCCGGGCGACCCTCGCCGGGGCGGCGATGCCCAGGTCGGAGATGCGCATGGTCGCCCACAAGCGCGAGCGCGCGGCGGACGACAAGGCCCCGCCCGACGAGCTCGACGCCGACCTGGCGCGGCGGGCCGAGCCCGCGCCGATGTTCCGGCCGACCGACAAGACCCAGGAGTGGGCCGAGCACAACTGGTGGCACCGGACACCGGCGCGGAGCGAGCCGGCGATGATCGAGGCCAACCGGTTGTGGCGCGATCTGGCGCACCACCCCGGCGGCCGGTTCCTGTCTCCGGCGCTCGGCCTGGCGTCCGGCAGCTTCGCCGAGGCGATGTGCGCGCTGGCGGTGACCGACCTCGGCTTCGTCGCGCCGCGCCACGCGATCACGGCCGAGGGCCCGCGGCTGACGATCGCCGCCGCCGGCAACGCGCTCGCCGGCGCGTCGCAGCTGGTCGACGGCGAGCTGGTCTCCGGCGGCGCGCCGCTCGTGGTCGGGATGAGCTACGTCCGCGCCGACGATCGCCACGACTGGTCGGGCGGCGAGCCGGTCGACAAGTACGTCGACGGCCCGTTCGCGGTCGGCGTGGTCTACACCTGCCAGGTCGTGCTCGCCAACCCGACGAGCTCGCGGCAGCGGGTCGCCGCGCTGGTCCAGATCCCGCGCGGCAGCATCGCCGTCGGCGGGGCGCGGCCGACCCACACGATCGACGCGTTGCTCGAACCCTACGGCACCCACGGCCACGAGCTGTCGTTCTACTTCCCGGCCGCGGGCCGGTGGAGCCACTTCCCGGTCCACGTCAGCCGCGCCGGGCAGATCGTCGCCGCCGCGCCCGGCCGCGCGCTCGACGTCCGCGCCGAGGGCGCCACCCCGGACACGCGGTCGTGGCCGTACCTGTCGCAGCGCGGCGAGCTCGCCGAGGTCATGGCCTACCTCGCGACCGCCAACCTCGCGGCGATCGAGCTGCCGCGGGTCGCGTGGCGGCTGCGCGACCGCGGCGCGTACGCCGCGATCGTCGCCGCGCTCGAGGCCCGCCACGTGTTCGACCCGACGCTGTGGGGCTACGCGCTGCTCCACCGCGACGCGCCCAGGATCCGCGCCTGGCTGCGCGCGCGCGCCGCCGACCTGCTCGGCGCCGGGCCGGTGCTCGACATGATCGGCCTGGACGCCGAGGACCTCGGTGGCTACGAGCACCTCGAGCTCGCGCCGCTGATCAACGCGCGCGCCCACCGGCTCGGCCCCCGGCTCAAGATCCTGAACGACGGGCTCGCCGCGCAGTACACCCGGTTGCTCGAGCTGGTCGCGCACCGCCGCGCGCCGACCGCCGAGGACCTGGTCGCGGCCGTGCACTACCTGCTCGCCCAGGACCGCGTGCCGCCGGCGCTGGCGGTGCTCGCCCGGATCGACCCCGGCGCGCTCGCCGATCGGATGCAGCACGACTACCTCGCCGGCTACGCCGCGTGCCTGACCGACGAGCTGCCCCGGGCGCGCGAGCTCGCGGCGCGCTGGCGCGACCACCCGGTCGATCGCTGGCGGTTCAAATTCGCGGCGCTCGCGGCGATGCTCGACGAGCTCGCCGGCGGCGCGCCGCAGGTCACCGACCCGCGCAGCCGCGACCAGCAGCAGGCCGAGCTCGCCGCCCGCCAGCCGGCGTTCGAGCTCGCGGTCGATCGCGACGGCGTGGTGCTGCGCAGCCAGCACGTCGCGGCGCTCGAGCTCCGGTTCTTCGAGATGGACGTCGAGCTGTTGTTCTCGCGCCAGCCGTTCGTGCAGAGCGACGTGTCGCGGTTCTCGTACATCGAGCCCGGCCACCGCGAGGCGATCGCCGGCCCGCCGCCCGAGCACCGGGTCGCCTGGCCGGCCCACCTGCGGGGCAAGAACGTCGTGGTCGAGGCGGTCGGCGCCGGGATCCGCAAGGCCAAGGTCCACTACGCCAACGACCTCGCGACCAACCTGTCGCACCAGTACGGCCAGCTCCGGGTCCAGCGCGCGTCGGACCGCGGCGCGTTGCCCGCCACCTACGTCAAGGTCTACGCCCGCAAGCGCGGCGGCCAGGTGGCGTTCTACAAGGACGGCTACACCGACCTGCGCGGCTGGTTCGACTACGCCACGCTGTCGACCACCGAGCTCGATGTCGTCGAGCGGTTCGCCATCCTGGTGTGCTCCGATCACGCCGGCGCGGCGATCCTGGAGGCCGGGCCGCCGGCGCGGTGATAGGCTGACCGGACGACGCATGGCCGGAGCCACCGTGACAGGGCGCGACGCGGCGCGCGGTCGCCCGTCGTGAGTGATCCGGCCGCCTCCGCCTCCGCTTCCGGCCGGTCCGGCGGCGGGCCGCTCGCCTGGAGGGCCCCGTGAGCGGCCGCGTCGTCGGCAAGTACCGGGTGTTCGAGCAGCTCGGCGAGGGCGGCATGGGGACCGTGTACCGCGCCGAGCACGTCGTGCTGGGCAGCCCCGGGGCGGTCAAGATCCTGTTGCCGCAGTTCACCCAGGATCCGGTGGTCGTCGATCGGTTCTTCCAGGAGGCGCGGGCCGCGAGCGCGATCCGCCACGCCGGCATCGTCGAGGTCTTCGACTACGGCCGGCTGCCGAACGGCCAGGCGTTCATCGCGATGGAGCTCCTGCGCGGCGAGGACCTCGCGGCGTTCCTGGCGCGCTGCCGCAAGCTCGACGCGTCGCTCGCCGCCGAGATC
>DASWRS010000199.1:0-18034 GCA_036403075.1 Kofleriaceae bacterium | reverse complement strand
CGGCGACCGCCGTCGATCTCACGCCCGCCGGTGCCTGATCGGCGACCGCCGCCGGCGATCTCGCGGGCTCGGCCCGCAGCGCGAGCGCGCCGCCGATCGTGGTGCCCGCGACCACCGCCGCGGCGTGGACGATCAGTCCGGACCGCGATCGCGGCCGTGAGCCGATGCGGCGTCCATACGCCGCGCTCGACAGCGTGGTCGACGCGTCCTCCGCGGCGCGGCGCGCGCCACGATCGAACCTCATCGAGGATCCTCGGAGCTCTGTGGTGTCGGCGCGTGAGTCATGGGGAATCCGCCGCCGCTGCCTCCCGCCGGCGTGCGCGGGCCACCATATCAAAGCTCCAGCCGGGCCTGCGGCGCGAAGCGGCGAGGCGTGCGACCTACACCGGCAACAAGTGGAACCATCCCGGGGAGATCGCGGCGCCCATGACGGGTCGTGACGATTTCGGGCGCGACCCGTCAATTCGGCGGCGCTACGGCGCGGCCCGGGGCGCTGGCGGCGCCGGCGGCGCGACCGGCGCGAGCTCGACGACGATGTCGGTGACGATCGCCGGCAGCGCCTCGATCGTGACGCGGGCGGGCTTCCAGCCGGCCTTGTCGATATCGACCTGGAGGACGCCGGGCTTGATCAGGCGCGGCGCCAGGGGCGTGCCGCCGTAGCGCAGGCCGCCGATGCGGATCGTCGCCCCGGTCACGTTGGCGGTGACCGAGATCGCCGCGCTGTCGCCGAGCTCGCCGGCGTAGGTCGGGCGGTCATCGGAGCTGCGGCAGCTGTCGTGCAGCTTGCGGGTCTCGCCGATCTCCTGGGACTGCGGGTTGAGCTGCAGCGCGCGGCGGGCCTCGGCGATGCAGTCGGCCCAGCGGTGCTGCGCCTGGGCCACCGCGGCGAGGAAGCGGTGCGGCCCGGGCAGCCTGGGATCGATCGCCTGCGCCTTCTCGAGGTGGACGCGGGCATCGTCGTACTTGCCGAGCCGGTAAGCATCGACGCCGGCCTGGAACTCGCGGGTCAGGCTGGCCGGCACGGGGCCCGCGCTGGCCGGGGCGGCACCGGCGGCGAGGGCGCCGGCCGCGAGCGCGACGACGCGGGACGAGCTGACCACGGATCGCACCGGGGCAAAACCTAGCGCACCCTGCGCGAAATCTCCACGCTCGCTCGGCCGCGCCTGCCGGAGCGGTGCGCCGCGCCTGCACGCGCGCCGGTCACCGTGCCGTCGCGCACGCCGCCGCGTGCGTGATCGATCCACGGGCGTTGCCGCGCGACTTGTGAAAACATCCCCGCCGCGTGACCGGCGATCGAACCTGCCCCACGTGTGGCGTGACCGCGCCGGTCGACCGCTCGCTCGCGACCGCCAGCTGCCCTCGCTGCCACACCCGGTTCGCAACCGACCTCGCGATCCAGCCCTGCCCGACCTACCCCGCGTACCAGGCGCGCTGGATGCTCGCGCCGCTGCTCGGCGTGTTCGCCGTCGCGCTCGGGCTGATCGCCGTCTCGCAGCTCGTCGCGTTCTTCGTGTGGGCGTGCGGCAGCTTCCTCACCCTCGCCATGGGCGCCTGGCACGCGGCGATCGACAAGCGCGAGAAGCTCGTGCCGCCGACCACCGCGCTGCCGAGCGCGATCGCGGTGCCTCGGCGCGACCGCGCGCGCCCGCGGCTGCCACCGGAGACCTAGCCGCTTCGGAATCCCGACGGCAAGCCGGCTTCCGTGCTCTGGCGCGGCCGGACATGTGGCTCGTGGATGGCACCGCTCGCGTCCGCGCTGGTCGCGCAACGACGACCCACCGAGCTTCTCTCGACGGCGCCCGCTTCGCAGCGTACAAAGCATCGGCGTTCCAACGCATCCGAGGCTTCCAGGCAGATACATCCACGTCGTTTTTTTGCCCCGGCATCGCGTCGTGCGATGGTCGCCGCGGTGACGCGCACGCGATTCGATCAGGCCGGCAAACAGCTGGTTCGCGACGCACTCGAAGGCCGCAGCTCCGTCGAGACCGACGCGGAGGTCCCGGCCGACACGCGTCGCATCGATCTCTGGGTTACCCCCCTCGAGGCAAGCTCGCCGCTGCCCGACTACCTGGGTCTGCTGGGGCGCATCATCAGCGGCTCGGTGACGCTCGAGTTCTTCCACAACACACCCAGTGGCGACGAGCTCGCCGTGTGCCTGATCAAGCACGGCGAGTTCCGGCACTTCCTGTCGCGACGCAAGACGCTTCCGCCCATTCCGATCCAGTGGGTGATCTCGTCGGGCCGACCCGATGCCGGGATTGCCGGCCTGGGATTCCGTCCGACGGCCGGCGGACCCTGCGGCATCTACGACAGTCCGCCGCTCCACTTCACGCGGCTCGTGGTGGTGAACGAGCTGCCGGTGGCGCGCCACACGCTGCTCGTGCGTCTGCTCGGCGCCGGCTCGGTGCTGAAGCTCGCGATCGCCGAGCTCCAGGCCCTGCCGGCGGACGCACCGGAGCGTAGGCTCGCGCTACCGGTTCTGCTACGGTCACGGTTAGCCGTGCCGATCGACCCTGCCCGGCAAACCAGCGATGACCAGGAGTTTCTGATGAACACCCAGGATATCGTCGAGACCTGGCGCCGGGAAGCGATCCAGGAGGGCGTCAAACAGGGCCTGCAACAAGGTCTCGAGCAGGGCGAACGCAAGCTGCTGCTGCGCCAGTTGCGGCGACGCTTTGGATCCGAGGTCGATGGCGAGATCGAGCGCCGCGTTGCGACGGCGCCTGCCGAGCAGGTCGAGGTCTGGGCCGAGCGGGTGTTGTCGGCGACGACGCTCACCGAGCTCCTCGCAGACTGAGCACCGCACCGGCTCGTCCGTGTGGACGGGGGCGTACGTGGCGCGCGAGAACCGGCCGTGCGCCACGAGATGCCCGCGCCGCGCCGCTCGCAACCGGCGGCGTGGTGACTGAAGGCGCCAGCGGCGTCAGCGGCGCCGGGTCACGACGGTGGCGGCTGGGTCGCGTTGCGGCGGCGCTTGCCGACGAGCTCCTCGCCGTCGGGCTTGCCGGCGGCGGGCTTGGCGGGCTCGACGGTCGGGGCCGCGGCCGCGGCGGTGACGGCGGTGGCGACCGGGGCGGTGGCCGCGGCGATCGCGGCTTCCTTGTTGGGCTCGTCGCCGACCGCGAGCTCGCACTCGCCGAACACGACCTGCATGCCGCCCTTGGTGACGCTGAGCGAGACCTCGAGCGAGCGGGCGCGGATCACGGTGCGGTCGCGGACGCGGCCGGAGATCTCGACGGTGTCGGCCTCGACCTCGCCGGCGAGCTCGCCGTCGGAGCGCAGCTGCTTGACCTTGACGACGCCCGAGACGACGCCCGACGGCGTGACGTGGATGACCGGGCCGGTGATGTCGCCCTCGACCTTGCCCATGACGACGATCGGGCAGCTCGACGACATCGTGCCTTTGAATTCCGTGCCCTCTTCGACGAGGGTGTGCTTGCCGGTGGGAAGTCCGTTCTTCTCGCTCATGTCGCCTCGCTCTTTGACTGGCTTTGACTGGTTCATTGGGATCGTCACTTCGCGCGGTCCTGGCCCGCCGGCTTCACTCCGGGCGGAATGATCTTGAGGCGGAGCTGGCATCCGCTCTCGAACGCGAACCCGGTGGGCTCGCCGCTCTGTGCCACCGCCGAGACCACGGCGCCCTGCGCGCTGACGGTCAGCCGGCGCGGCCCGACGATCCCCGGGCTCGCCTTCTCGAAGAACTTGCCGTGGACGGTGATGCTGCCGGCGCCGACGATCTCGCAGTCGGCGAGGACGCCGGACGGGCCGATCACCAGCTCGGTGTCGACGCCGACGTTGATCGTGCAGTTCTGGAACAGGCTGTCGATCTCGACCCGCGCGCCGGCGTCGAACTGCAGGGTCGCGTTGCGCAGCACGTCGCCGCGGCCGAAGTAGCGGCGGCGCGCGTCTTCCGTCGTGGAGATCTGGACGGCGCCGATCGTCAGGACCGACGGGATCACGCCGTTCTCGACGCGCTGGGTGCCGTCGCCCGCCGGGCTGAGATCGAGCCAGGTGACGTCGATCGTGCCGAGCGGGGTGCCGGTGCCGACGAGGCCGGCGACCTTGGCGCCGGTCAGGCACGCGCCGGCGAGCTGGGCGCGCGCGAACGTCGCGTGCCGGATGTCGGCGCCGCCGAGCTTGGCGCCGGTGAGGTCGGCGCCCGAGAAGTTGGTCTTGACCAGCGAGGCGCCGGTGAAGTCGGCGTTGCGCGCGATCGCGCGGTGCAGCACGGTCTCGTCGAGGATCGCGCCGCGCAGGTTGGCGTCCTCGAGGTTGGCGCCGGCCATGCTCGCGTTGCTGAACCGCGCCGCCGCCGCCGAGATCCCGCCGAGGTAGGCGTCGTCGAGCTCGGCGTGGGTGAGCACGGCGTCGGACAGGTTGGCGCCGCCGAGCTTGGCGCCGGTGAGCTGGGCGTAGCTGACCATGGCGCCCGACAGGTTGGCGCCGGTCAGGTTGGCGCCCTCGAGGTTGGCGCGCGTCAGGTTCGCGCCGATCAGGATCGCGCGCTCGAGCTTGGCGCCTTCGAGATCGGCGTTCTCGAGGTTGGCGCCCGACAGGTTGGCGCCGACCAGGTAGGCCTCGCGCAGGCTGGCGCGGCGCAGCGCGGCCCCGGACAGATCCGCGGCTTCGAGGTTGGCGCCGTCGAGGTCGGAGCGATCGAGCGCGGCCCGGGCGAGCTTTGCCTGCGATAGATCGATGCCCTTGAGATCGGCGCGGTCGAGCTTGTCGCCGCGCTGGATCCGCTTGAGTGCCTCGTCGCGAGTCAGGCTTGCCATCTGTTGCTCCTAGGTGCTCTTGCCGGGCTGGGGGCGCATCGGCATCGCTGCCGACAGGTAGCGATCGAGGCTGGCGATGCGCTCGCCGAACGGTAGCTTCTCGAGCCGCGCCAGCTGCTCGCGCTCGCCGAGCCGGGCGAGGGCGACCTTGATGCGCTGGAACACCTGCTCGCGCTGCTTGCGCGCTTCCTGCTTGCGGGCCCGCGCGTCCTCGGTCCACATCGTCGACGCGTGGTTGTACTCGTCGTTGGCGACGCTGAGCATGATCAACAGATCGCCGAGCTGGCGGCGCTCGGCCATCGGATCGGGAGCGGCGAGCGCCGAGCTCGCGCCGGTCCGGTAGGTCTGGAACTGCGCGACGATCGCCTCGGCGAGCTCGAGCCTGACGCCGGCGACCACGGCGAGCTCCTCGGAGGTCGCGTGCATCAGGCCGTCGAGCCGCGACAGGCCGACCGCGAACAGCTTCTCGATCGTGCGCTTCTCGACGCCGGCGATCTGGTAGAGCAGCGCCTCGACGATGATCGGCTCGCGGCGGTCGCGCTCGGCGTCGAGCTCGAAGGCCTGCGGGATCAGCTCGATCAGCCGCTGGTAGCGGCGCAGCAGCTCGGCCTTGGCGTCGTCGTCGATCCGGGCGCGGCCGGCGACCGCCGCGTTGACCGCGACGCAGAACTCGTCGAGCGCACCGCACAGCTCGACCAGGTCCATCTGGCCGGCCATCGCGCGCAGCGAGCGCAGCGCCGGCTGGGTCGACTCGATCCACGACGGCTGGGCGTCGCCGTAGCGCAGCTCGAGCATGACGTCGCGGACCTGGGTGACGTGGATCACCGCGACGTCGTTGAACACGCGGCGGACCTCGGCGAGGTCCTCGTCGGTCGACACGCCGTGTGCGGGCATCGCCGGCTCGGTGTCGCGCGACTCGCGCACGCCGATCACCTGATCGAAGGCGTCGGTGACCGAGTCGGAGTGGGCGCGGCGCGCCGGACGACCCGCCGGAGCAGCGGCCGCCGAGGCGGGTGCCGTCGGCGCCGCTGGCACGGCCGAGCGCGACGCCGTGGCGGGCGGTGCGGCCGGGGGCGCCGACGCGGCCGAGGCCGCCGGCGGCGGTGCTGCCGGGGGCGCCGACGGCGGAGCTGCCGGTGCGGCGCGCGCGGCCGGTGGTGCAGCAGGCGGCGGGGCCGCGGCCGCGGGGGCTGGTGCCTGCGACGGCTTGGCCGCGGGAGCCGGCGGCAGGCCGGGCAACGCCGGAGCGGACGATGATGCGGACGATGATGCGGACGATGATGCGGACGGCGATGCGGCCGACGGAGCCGGCGACGGAGCGGGCGGCGGTGCTTGCCGGCCGCCGCGGCCGGGCGGAGACGCAGGAGCGGGTGGCGGGGACAGCACCATCGTGGCGTCTTTCTCGGCGCGCGGCACGCTCGGCAGCCCGCCGCCGCGCGGGTTGCGCGGTTCGGACGCCGACGGCGATGGCGGCTCGGACACCGACGACGACGGGGTCGTGCCGGCGCGGCGGGGCTGCGGCCCCGGCCAGTCCCAGATCGATCGGCTCGACTCCGACTGCGCGTGCGACGCCCCGGCCGCCGACGGCGTCGCGAACGCCGGCGTCAGGCCGGGCGACGGCAGGAACGATCCCTTGGTCGTGGGCTCCTCGGGCGGCGAGCTCGCGGGCGTCGAAGGCGCCGCCGCGTCGCTGCCCTGCGCATACGCTTTCTCGGGCACACCATTGGCCATGTCGGTCCTCACTTCGCCGTCGTCACCACCGGCAGGCGCGTCCGCAGGATTCCCATCCTGGCCGCGTTGGAAGAGCCGCGAAAAGATCCCCATTTCGAGCTTCGCCTGCGATCCCGTGTCGAGAACGCAGCGTCCGGACACGCTATCAGAGTCGCGGGCGCCGGCCGATGTGTTCCTTCGGCGACAATGTCTGCGCGCCAGAACGCTTACACGCGCATCACTGCATCGTCACTGCATCGTCACTGCATCGGGCGTCGGAGCTGCCGCGCGGGAAATATGCTGCACTCCCGGTCTACGACAATTGCCTGCGTAAGCACGGCCCCACGATCCCGCCGCGCTATTGCGTCGGATCGTCGCGGCCGCCGGGCTTGCTACCACCGAACCGGTCCCACACGTTGACGCCGCTGGTGCCGGGATTTGCTCCGCGCGAACGCTTGACGCCGGGCTGGGTCGGATCGGCGTCCTGCGCGGCCGGCTTGATCGGTCCGGAGAACTCGCGCGGCGCGCCTTCGGCGGCCTGGACCTTGAGGCGCAGCGTGCCGCCGTGCTCGGCGAGGCCGGCGTACTCGTCGCCCGCGAGCTTGGCGAACCCGGCGGCGTCGGCGACGTCGCGGCCGTCGACGCCGAGCACCACGTACTGCTCGGCGAGCCCGAGCTCCTGGATCGGCCCGCTCGCGAGCCCGAGGATCACCGCGCCGCGCTCGAGCCGCGGGTAGCGCCACGCGATCAGCGGGAACACGCCGACCACGGTGGCGCCGAGCGCGGTCGACGGCTGCGCGTAGCCGTCGAGCAGCCGGGCGATCTCGGTGGCGCCGAGCGTGACCTGGGCGAACGCGAGGTAGCGCTTGCCGTCGGCGCCCTGGTACTCCTCCCAGTAGCGGCTGGTCGGGGCCGGCGGCACCGCGCCGCCGCCGGTCGCGCGCAGCGCCTGGGCCACGGCGTGGCGCGCCTCGCGCACGTCGCGCCGCGCGCTGGTGTTGCTCGGATCGCGATCGAACGCGGCGAGCTTGGCGTCGCGCGCCGCCGCGTAGATCGGCGGCACCGCGAGCTTCCACTTCGGGTTGCCGATCCGGACCGCGAGCGCGTTGGCGGCGGCGTCGAACGCCGCGTCCGCGGCCTCGTCCTCGGCGTCGTCCTGGCGCGCCGCGATCGACGACACGCCGACGCACGACAGCGCCTTGCCGGCGATCTCGCTGCAGGTCGCCGCGGCCGGCGCGTCGCCGGTGATCCACGCCGGACGCGCCGGGGCGCTGCGGCCGATCAGGGCGCCGAGCCCGCCCGGCGGCCGGGCCGCGAACCGCTGGTACGCGAGGTAGCCGCCGGCGGCGACGACGATCGCGAGCAGCAGCACCAGCACCGGCACGATCGCGGACGTCCGCGCCTGCAGCGGCAGCTGCCCGCCGGTGCCGGTCGCCTTGCCCGCGCGGCGAGGCCCGGCGGCGGCGAGCGCGCGCTCCTTGAGCACGGCGACCGACTTGACCAGCTCGGGGCCGGCGGTCGGCCGCGGCATCGTCGGCAGCAGCGTCATCACGGTCTCGCCGGCGTGGCACTGCATCGCGTGCTTGCAGGTCGGGCAGCGCAGCTCGGGCGCGGTCGCGAACTTGAGCACGTCGTAGTGCGCGCCGACGTCGACGTTGTGCGCGCTGGTCGTGCCGCAGCTCGCGCAGGTGTACGGCATCAGCACGGTCAGGAGCTGGACCTTGGGGTTCAGGTCGTCGCGCGTGCACAGCTTCTCGATGAACGTCGGCGGCGCGGACGCGAGGTAGACCCGCTCGGCGACCGGCGCGACCAGCGCGATGAAGCCGCGCCACGCGACCGCGCCGACCGGCTCGATCTTGCCGATCGCGCCGAGGTCGA
The DNA here is from genome assembly GCA_036403075.1 of Kofleriaceae bacterium. GTDB lineage: Bacteria > Myxococcota_A > Polyangia > Haliangiales > Haliangiaceae > JABFXX01. The sequence continues at coordinate 9,671 of DASWRS010000199.1, read as the reverse complement.
CGATCACCGTGCCCTCGAGGCCCTCGGCGAGCTTGTCGCGCGGGAACGAGCCGTCGAGGTCGCCGTTGAGCCGCAGGTACGTGATCCGGCCCTCGATCACCTTGTCGACCCGCAGCTTGCGGTTGAGGTCCGTGACCGCGTAGTTGAGCTTGCCGGCGAGGAACGCCTCGACCTCGGGCTCGAGCTGGAACCGGTCCTGGCCGATCACGTACGAGAAGAACGTCGCGCCGTCCTCGTCGAAGTACATCGCCTCCTTGCACGACAGGCACGGCCGCTCGGCGAGCTTCATCGACTTGATCGCCTCGAAGTCGCGGTCGACCTGGAGCAGCACGCGGTGCTCGGCGTCGCAGTAGTCGCAGCGGAACGGCGCGTAGAAGCTGAACACCCGGCCGCCGCCGGCGAAGTTCGCGACCATGTTGAGCTGGTCGATCACCTTGGGCGTGCACTCGATCAGCACCAGCGAGCGCGCGTGGCGGGCCGCGGTGGTCACGAAGTCGACCCACTCGCGGATCCCGAACGAGCTGATCTTCTTGACCCCGCCGAGGTCGAGCACCAGGGTGTCGGCCGACGCGGTCATCCCGAGCTTCTTGCCCTCGAAGCTCTCGTCGATCGTGCCGACGAACTTGATGCACGCCACGCCGCCGTCGGCGAACTTCTCGATCAGCAGCTTGGGCGCCGAGCCCGGGACGATCGGCTGGGACGGACGCGACGGACGGGGAACCGGGCGGTCGATGCTCTGCATCAATGTCTCCAGAAGTGCAACGACTTCGCAGAAGTCCGGAGCTCGCGCAAGTTGATATCGAGCTCGAACAGCGCGGTGACCTCGGTGTGGCGGTTGGCGACGACATCGAAGAACAGCGCGGTCGAGGCGTTGTGGCACACCAACATGCCCAGGCCCGCGCCGCCGTGCGAGCGATCGAGCTCGCCGCCCGCCAGGCCGCGCGCCAGGCCGTCGACCACGTGGCGGCGCTCGAGCCGGCCGAACGGATCGCGGATCTGCAGCGCGAGCCGGGTGCCGTCGGTCGCGATCGTGAGCGCCGGCCGCTCGTGCTCGGCGAGCACGATGTCGGCCTTGCGGTCGGCGGCGTAGCGCGGCCGGCCGTAGGCGTCGATCGGCGCGTCGTACATCGCGTTCATGATCAGCTCGTGGCCGAGCTCGGCGAACATCTCGGCGATCCGCCGCGGCACGCCGAGCTGCGCGACGAAGTCCTGGATCCGGCCGGCCGCGGCGTCGCGATCGGCGGTCTGGCGCACCTCGAGATCCGCGGAGGTGAAGCCCCAGTCGAGGTACGCGGCGAGCGGCGGCGCCGGTGCGCCTGCGAGCCGGCGCGACAGCATCGTCAGCTCCCACGCCCGGGGCGGCGACTCGAAGTCGCGGCGGCCGAGCACGTGGTTGATCCCGGCCGACTCGACCAGGTAGCGCATCGACCGGCGCAGCGGCTCGGCGGTCCACAGGATGCCGCGCAGCCCGGGCCGCGCGCGGATCTGCTCCGCGACCAGATCGCCGTCGAAGGTATCGGCGCACAGCACGTCGGCGCCGTGGAGGCTGCCCGCGACCGCCGCCGGCTCCTCGAGCGCCATCGCAGACGCGCCGGTCGCCAGGAACAGCCGAGCCACCTTGCGCCCCACGAGCTTGTTGCGTTCCAGGATGACGACGTGCATCGCGTAGGCGTGGGTCGACCCTCCCGTCCGCGCCGCCGGCCGCCGGCCGTGGGCCTCGTTGGAACCTATCACGCACCCGGTTCCAACTCGACGGTAAGAGTGGTGGTCCGTGCTACGCTGGTGACGTGAGGGTACGAGCTGGTGCGACAGCGATCGTCGCCCTGATCACGTCGCTGCAGGTCCACGCGTCCGCCGACGGACCCGCCGCCGACGGGCGTTCCCCGGCCGCCCGTGCCGCGAATGGACGCACCCCCGACTGCGACGGCGCCGACTGCGGTGCCAGGTCAGGTCCGCTCTACACCAGCGTCGCGACGCGCAAGTCGCGTGCCCAGCTGTCCGAGCTCCTGGTCGCGCCGGCGCAGCGCGCCGCCAAGGCCCGCGACTGGGCGCGCGCGATCCCGCTGTACCAGGCGATCGTCGTCGCGCGCGGCCCGGGCAGCCCCGAGGCCAGGCAGCTCGCGACGCTGTGGACGCTCGCCGGCCAGAACGAGCGCGCCGCCGAGGCGTGGAGCGAGTACGCCGCCGCGGCCACCGATCCGTCGGAGCGCGGCGCGGCCGCCGCCGAGGCCGCCCGGCTGTCCGGCGCCAGCGATCCGTTCGCCGACAAGCTCGTGCTCGCCGAGCAGACCGCCGATGCCCGGCGCACGTTCGCGCTCGGCCGCGCCGCGTTCGCCGCCCGGCAGTACGGCGACGCGCTGGTCTACTTCCACATGGGCTACGCGCTCGCCCCCGAGCTGCCCGGGTTCCTGCGCGAGCTCGGCGCGACCTACGACAAGCTCGGCGCCGAGCGCCAGAAGCGCGAGTTCTACCGCCGCTACCTGGTGCAGCGCCCGCTCGGCGCCAACGCCGACGTCGTGCGCGGCGAGCTCGCCCGCGACGGGGGCAAGGACGCGCTCGGCACCCTGCAGATCTCGTCGAGTCTGCCGTGCACCGAGCTGTGGCTCAACCGCCAGAAGCTGACCGGCAAGCTGCCCGACAAGGGCATCGTCGTCGCGCCCGGCAGCTACAAGGGCCTGTGCTTCAACCCCAGGTTCGAGATGGCGCTGTTCGAGTACGCCACCGTCGAGGCCGGCAAGCCGGCGACCATGGCGTTCCGCTGGGGCATCGTCGAGAACCGGCTCGAGCGCCCGTTCGGCCGGATCGCGCTCGAGAATCCCAAGGCGCCCGGCGTGATGATCGACCTCGGCATCACCTCGCCCGAGGTCGGGGTCGCCGCGCCCGCCGATGGCCGCAAGCTCAAGATGGTGCTCAAGGACGATTCCGGGGTGCGAACCGAGGTCCGCTCGGTGCAGATCGAACCGGGCCAGCGGCTCGTGGTGAAGTGGTAGCTTCGGCGATGGTGTCGGAACGGCCCTCGCAAGAAGGCAAGCTGTCGCCGGGTGCGCCCGGCGAGCCGGTGCCGTTCGGCCGCTACTACCTGCTCGGCTTGATCGCGCGCGGCGGCATGGCCGAGGTCTACCGCGCCAAGCCACAGCTCGGCGCGCGCCGGCTGCTCGCGATCAAGGTGATGCGGCCGCAGCTCGCGCGCGAGGCCCGGTTCGTCGACATGTTCCACCGCGAGGGCAAGCTCGCCCTGCTGCTGCAGAACCGCTGCATCGTCGAGACCCTCGAGCTCGGCCACAACGACGGCCGGCACTTCATCGCGATGGAGTACATCGGCGGCCGCGATCTGACCCAGGTGCTGCGGCGCTGCCAGGAGACCCAGCAGCGGATCCCGGTGCCGCACGCGGTCTACATCGCGGCGCGGATCGCCGAGGGCCTGCACTTCGCGCACACGCTGATCGGCCCCGACCGCCGCCAGCTCAACATCGTCAACCGCGACGTGTCGCCGTCCAACGTCCGGCTGTCGTACGACGGCGACGTCAAGCTACTCGACTTCGGCATCGCCCAGGCGCTGGTCAAGTTCACCAGCGAGATCGGCATTCTCAAGGGCAAGTTCAGCTACATGTCGCCCGAGCAGATCCGCGGCATGCCGCTCGACGCGCGCACCGACGTGTTCTCGGCCGGGATCATCCTGCACGAGATGCTGACCACCGAGAAGCTGTTCCGCGGCGACACCGAGTTCGCGCTGATGGAGAAAGTTCGCAAGGCGGAGGTCCCCGCGCCGTCGGACTTCAACCGCCGGGTCACCGCCGAGCTCGACGCGATCTGCCTCAAGGCGCTGGCCCGTGACGTCGCCGATCGCTACCAGAGCGCCGCGCAGCTCGCCGCCGACCTCGACGCGCTGATCAGCGGCTATCGCTTCGATCCCAAGGAGCTGCGGCAGTTCATGCGCCAGCTGTTCCGCAAGGAGTACGCCAAGGAGGTCGAGGACACCCAGATGTCGCTCGAGGCCGCGCTGGCGCCGCCGATCGCGCTGACGCCGGTGCCGCGCGGAACGCCGAGCGGCGTGATCAATCTCCCGGTGAACGGCCCCACGAACGGGCCCACCAACGGCCCGGTCAGCGGCGTGATGGCCACGGTCGCGCTGCCGCCCGACGCGGTGTCCGGCTTCGGCGAGGAGGATCCGGACGACGCGCCGGCGCGCGGCGACGACAAGCCGCGCAGCTTCTGGAGCAGCTTGTTCAAGCGCCGCAAGTAGCGCATGCTCGGCGCATGACCGCCGCCTCCGAGCCGCAGCGCGCGCGCCTGGCGATCGTGACCGCGGTCGCCGCGTTCGCCGTCGTCAACGTCGCGTTCTACTTCCTGTCCGGTAGCTACTTCGACGGGCAGCATCAGATCATCGCCGCCACCTCGGTGCAGACCTACTCGGCCGAGCAGGTGACCCACACCCGCGTCGTGTTCGCGGTCGTGTCCGGCGTGCTCGCCGCGGTCGGCTTCCTCGCCGCGCTGCAGCGCCGCCTCGTCGGTCACGCGCTGGCCGCCGTGCTCGGCATCGGCAACCTGGTCGGCGGCGTCGCGGCGTTCACCCACCACCTGCCCGGCGTGCTGACCGTGACCCAGCTCGTCGCCGGCACGGCGATGCTGGTGCTCGCGCACTTCTCGTATCATCGCCGGTCGCGCCCGGCCTGGTCGTTCCTGGTCGCGATCTGCGGCGTCCTCGCAGTCGTCGACTTCTTCGGGGCTCCGAAGATCCGGCACGCCCTCGACGTCAGCCTGTGGACCACGATGATCATCCCGGGGCTCTACGCCATCGCGACGGTCACCCTGATGCAGCTGCGCGAGGATTACTCCGACGGCGAACCGGTCGCCGCCTGAGCCCGGCCTGAGCCCGCCCTGAGCCCCGGCTGACCGCGGCGATCGCGCGTCGATCCGGCTTGCCGTTGCCTCCTCCGTCCACTAAAACGGACGCAACACCACCATCACGGAGGATTGGCCATGGCATTGCAGCTCGGAGACGAGGCACCGGACTTCACCGCGGAGACCACCGAAGGTCCGATCAGCTTCCATCAATACCTCGGCAACGGCTGGGGCGTTCTGTTCTCGCATCCCAAGGACTTCACGCCGGTGTGCACCACCGAGCTCGGCCGGGTGTCGGCGCTCAAGCCCGAGTTCGACAAGCGCAACGTCAAGGTGATCGGCCTGTCGGTCGATCCGCTCGACTCGCACAAGGGCTGGGCCAACGACATCAAGGAGACCCAGGGTCACGCCCTCAACTTCCCGCTGATCGCCGATCACGACAAGAAGGTCGCCAACCTCTACGGCATGATCCACCCCAACGCGAACGACACCTTCACCGTGCGCTCGGTGTTCGTGATCGGCCCCGACAAGAAGATCAAGCTGACGCTGACCTACCCGGCGAGCACCGGCCGCAACTTCGACGAGATCCTGCGCGTGATCGACTCGCTGCAGCTGACGGCCAAGCACAAGGTCGCGACCCCTTCGGACTGGAAGCAGGGCGAGGACGTGATCATCGTGCCGTCGGTCTCGGACCAGGACGCCAAGGCGGCGTTCCCCGGCGGCTGGAAGACGCTCAAGCCGTACCTGCGCCTCGTGCCGCAGCCCAAGTAGCGGGCGCCAGGCGCGCGGCGCGGCAAGCATCCAGACGCCGATCTCCGTCGTGCTCGCGCACCTCGCGTTCGGCGTCGTGCTGGGCGCGCTCTATACCGCGCAATAGCGGCCGCATTGCTGACGAATGCGGGTGCGGGTTGCACCGTGCGCGTCCCGAGCCCACGATCTGCAGATGCGTGAGTACTTCCTCGTTGTCCTCGCCGGTGCGCTGTGGGGCGGCTCGGCGCACGCCGACACGCCCTCGGCCGCCGCGCGACGGCTGATCCAGCTCACGCCGGCGGCGTCGCGGACCCAGCTGCTCGCCCCCTTCACCGACAAGGCGCGCAGCGATTGGCACTACACACCTCGGACCCGCGCGGGGCTGCGCTGGCGCGACATGAACGCGGCGCAGCGCGAGGCCGCGGTGGCGCTCCTGCGTACGGTCCTCACCGATCCGGGCCTGGCCAAGGTGCGCCGCGTGATGGCGCTCGAGATCCCGCTGGGCGAGCTCGAGCATTCCGGCAGCTTCCGCGACCCCGAGAACTACGCGATCGCCGTGTTCGGGGATGCGAGCGGCGACGCCGGAGCTCACTGGGGTTGGCGCATCGAGGGCCACCACCTGTCCTTGCACTTCACGCTCGACGGCGACCGCTACGTGGCGACCCTGCCGCAATTCATGGGAGCCAATCCCGCCGCGGTGCCCCCGGGCATCAAGGCCACCGGCGGCCCTCCGCCTGGCACGCGCGTGCTGGGCAAGGAGGAAGACATGGCTCGACGGGCCGTGGCCGCGCTCGAACCACGCCTCCGGGCGCGCGTCGTCATCGCCGCGCGGCCGTACGGCGACATCGTCAGCCGCAATGCCGCGGTGGTCTCGCCGCTCGCCCCGGCCGGCGTCCCACTCGCCGAGCTCCCCGAGGCGCAGCGCGCCGCCCTGCTGGAGCTCGCCGCGGTGTTCGCCGAGCACCTGCGGCCGGATCTCGCCGAGGCTCGTCTCGATCGCGTGCGCGCGGAGAAGCCGGAGTCGATCCGCTTCGCCTGGGCCGGCTCGATCGAGCCTGGACACCCGCACTACTTCCGCCTGCAAGGTTCGACATTCCTCATCGAGCTCGACAACTCCGGCGGCAATCACATCCACTCGGTGTGGCGCGATTTCGATGGCGACTGGGGCCGCGACCTCCTGCGCGAGCACTACCAGAACGATCACCCGCACCGTTGACCACGCGCGATCGGTCTCGAGAAATGCGGCGGAAACGCCGAACGATGAGCCGCGGCGCTCCCGGGAAACCGCAACGCCGTAGAGCGTACGGTTGATGCGATCGGGTGAACTTCCTGGTTCGGCTGGCGGTACCGCGGCCGGACGCGCACGAGCTCGAGCTCTTGGCTACGCCGCGAGGACATCGGTGCCGTGCTCGGTCACCGCGATCGTGTGCTCGACGTGCGCCGACAGGCTGCCGTCGGCGGTCACGATCGTCCAGCGGTCCTCGAGCGCGCGGACCGCGCCGCCGCCGATGTTCAGCATCGGCTCGATCGCGATCGTCATGCCGGGCTTGAGCCGGCGGCCCGAGCCGGCCGTGCCGGAGTTGGGGACCTGCGGATCCTCGTGCATCCGGCGGCCGATGCCATGGCCCACGAAGTCGCGCACCAGGCCGTAGCCGCGCGCGGTCGCGAGGCTCTCGATCGCCGCGCCGATATCGCCGAGCCGCTGGCCGGGGCCGCACGCTGCGACGCCGCGCGCCAGGCACTCGCGCGTGGTGTCGAGCAAGCCACGCGCCGGCGCGCTGATCACGCCGACCGCGATCGTGCGCGCAGCGTCGGCGCAGAACCCATCGACGAAGCACGCGAAGTCGATGCCGATCAGGTCGCCCTCGCGCAGCACCTCGTCGGCGCGCGGGATGCCGTGGACCACCACGCTGTTGATCGACGTGCACAACACCGCCGGATACGGCGGCAGGTCACCGGGCCGGTAGCCCAGGAACGCCGAGGTCGCCCCCGCGCGCGCCAGCTCGCGCGCCGCGATCTGCTCGAGCTTCGCCGTGGTCGTACCCGGCACACACGCGGCCTCGACCGCATCGAGCACGCGGCGCACGACGTCCCCGGTCCGCCGCATCTTCGCGAGCTCCAGCATGCTCTTGATGATGATTCCCATGCCTCGCCATTGTGTCGGATCTTTGGTCCGCGACTGCCGCGACTGCAATGTTTCTTCACACGGCGGCTCGAGGTCGCGAAACATGGCGGTCGCAACCTGAGACGTTCGCGCGATATGCCTGGCAGCCGGACGCGGGAGCACCACCTTGGGAGGACATGGAAATGGCGATCACCGTCATCGATGACGCACAGCGCAAGGCAGCACGCGTCGTCGGGCTGTCGTATCTGCTCGCCCTGCCACCCGCCCTGTTCTCGGGGTTCTACGTGTTCTCCCAGCTCATCGTTCGCGGCCAGGCGGCCCAGACCGTCCGGAACGTCATGGCGCACGAAGGTCTGTTCCGTCTCGGCATCGCCGCCAATCTGATCTCCTTCCTGGTCGACATCGCACTGATCGCCGCGCTCTACGTGGCGCTCGCGCCGATCCACCGGAGCCTGGCCCGGTTCGCGGTGTTCGTGCGGCTGATCGAGACCGCGCTGTTCGTGGTGGTCACGGTCAATTTCGACGCGCTGCGGGTCCTGTGCACCGCGGACGAGCTGCGCGTGTTCGAGCCGGAGCGCCTGCAGGCGCTGGCGAGACTATCGATCGGAGCCTATAACTTCGGGTACAACGTCGGCCTGGTCCTGGCGGGGCTCGGAAGCACGGTGTTCTGCTACCTGTGGCTCAGGTCCAACTATATCCCGAAGCCACTGGCCGTTGTGGGGATCGTTGCCTCCGCGCTCCTGGCGTCGTGCACCTTCGCATTCATCATTGCCCCCGATCTCGCGCACGTGATCACGATAACGTATTACGGTGGTCCGATCTTCCTCTTTGAATTGACCATGGGATTCTGGCTGCTGATCAAGGGCCTGCGCCGAACGCCGGCCCCGCCCGCCTAGGCGCCCTGCACCGCCCGGCGCAGCGCCGCTCGCGCCAGCAGGCGGGTCGAGTCGAGCGTCGGCAGCGGCGAGTTGGCGTCGCTGATGATCAGCGGGATCTCGGTGCAGCCGAGCACCACAGCGTCGCAGCCCTCGGCGGCGAGCCGACCGATCACCTGCTGGAAGTAGGCGACCCCGGCGGGCTCGAGCCGGCCGCGCACCAGCTCGTCCATGATGATGCGGTTGCACGCCTCGCGGTCCTCGGCGCCGGGGCGGACGTACGCCAGGCCACGCGCGGCGAGCTTGGCGGGATAGACCTCGCTCTCGACCAACCACCGCGTCCCGGTCAGGCCGATGCGCCGCCAGCCCCGCCGGACCGCCTCGTCGGCGACGACCTCGGCGATGTGCAGCCACGGTCGCGGCGACCGCGCCTCGAGGTGCGGCAGCGCCTGGTGGATCGTGTTGTCGGGGCAGATCAGGAAGTCCGCCCCGATCGCGGCGAGCTTCTCCGCCGAGGTCAGCATCAGCTCGGCGACACCCGGCCAGTCGTGCCGAGCGATGTGGTCCATGTACGTGCCGAACGACGGCGTGTGCATCGACACTTCGGGGTGGGCGTGCGGCCCGAGCAGCTCGGCGCCCTCGACGCAGATCGTGCGGTAGCACAGCGCCGCGCCCTCGGCGGAGCACGCGACGATCCCGATGTGTTGCGGCGACATCGACGCGACCGTAGCGCATCGGCGCGGAGCCGGCCGGTACAGATCGGCGTCAGCGCGGCACCAGCGGCGGCGGCATGCCCGCCATGTCGGGGCGGCGGGTAGTAGTAGCGGTCGCCCAGCGCCTGCACCGCCTGCCAGAACTCCGGCCTCGACGCGAGCTGGCCGGTGAGCGCAGGGATCCCTCGTCCCGCACGAGGTCTGCGAGAGTCAGTGGGGCTCGTTGTGGACGATGTGCACGTCGAGATCACTGGTGGGACCGCCCTCGCCGCGCACGATGCTGCCCGAGACGACCATCCCGATCGGCTTCCAGGTCGCCTGGACATACGCCTCGAGCTCGGCGATCGCTCGATCGAACGGAGGGAC
>DASWRS010000198.1:0-9045 GCA_036403075.1 Kofleriaceae bacterium | reverse complement strand
ATACAGCTGATACATCGCGCGATCGGGCCGCAGCGTCACCGCGTGCTCGACGGCGGCCCGGGCCTGGGTCCACTCCTGCCGGGCGAGGTGCGCGCTTGCCGTGGCGTACCAGGCGAGGTGATTGTCCTGCCACGCGTCCGTCGCAGCACGACACCGCGGGATCGCCGCATCGAAGTGCCGCGCCGCGATCGCGCGATTGCACGCGTTCAGGTGGCCGATCGAGGTCTCGTACGTGACGTCGTCGACGATGCCGCGCAGCGGTGGATCGGCCGGCGCGCCGGAGGGCGCCTCGCCCGATGCCTCGGCTGATGCCTCGGCTGATGCCTCGGCTGATGCCTTGGCCGACGCCTCGGGGCGAGCGCTCGCGGCATGCCGGTCGAGCCCTGCCGCCGGCGGCTCGAATCCGGGGATCGCCGGGACGTCGACCCTGGCCGGGTGCCGCGCCACCTCGAGCTGCGGCGGCGGCAGGTCGTCACGCTCGAGCGCGATGCCGGCGCTGGCCGGCGACACGATGAGTACCGCCGGGGCCGCCCGCGATCCGCCGGCGTCCGCGCGATCGATCGGCGCGAGCACCACCAGCGACAACACCGCGCCGACTGCGCTGACACGAGCGATCATGGTCGTGATCTTGAGTCGGCAGGAATGCGCGATCGTGTACAGGAGGAGTGCGGGTGATCAGAGTAGGACTACCTGCCGGTCAGAGCGCTTCTGAGCAAGTCCATGCGCGACGTGTGCGAACCGCTGTGCGAGGTCCGCCCGCGACGAACGCTGGTCGCCGGACGCGGGCCAAACCTGCGTGCGGCGAGAGGTCGCGGCGCGCACCGCGCGCGCGGTCGCGGCATCTCATCGAGGCGAGCCGGTCGACGGCTCGCGCAGCAGGGGGATCTGTATGGGTTTCGCATCCGTCGTCGCCGCCGGTGGCACCGCACTCGATACCAGCGCGGCCGCGGCGCTCGGCATCGGCCTCACCGGCCTGGGCGCCGCGCTCGCGCAGGGCCGTGCCGTCGCGGCCGCGCTCGAGGGCGCCACGCGCAATCCGGCCGCGCTGTCCGGCACGCGCGGCCTGATGATCCTGGGCCTGGGAATGATCGAATCGGTGCTCGTGCTCGTCGCGGTGTTCTTGATGACCCGGATGTGAGCGCGAGCGCGAGTGCCCGGCGCTACACCGGGCAGGTCGAGCGTGGATTGCCGCAACTGCCGCAGACGCACGTGGCGGTCGCGCCGCCGGCCGCGACCTCGAGCTCGCCGACCTGCAGGTCGCGCACGGTCTCCTTGGGAAGGGTGAGCTTCTTCGCGTGTTGCTTCTTCATGACTACCTCCTCGCTCGAGCGTGCCGGCGGGATCGGCGCGCGTCAAGCCGGCACCGCGTCAGCGCGGCGCCGAGCTCATCAGCTTGTCGGGCGTGATCGGCAGATCGCGGACCCGGTTGCCGGTCGCGTGGTAGATCGCATTGGCAATCGCGGCGGCGACACCGGGCGTCGACAGCTCGCCCAGGCCCTTGACGCCGAGCTCGTTGACGTGTGGATCGTCCTCGGGGACGAGCACGACGTCGAGGTCGGGGACATCGGCGTGCACCGGCACGTGGTAGTCGGCGAGATCGCGCGTGACCATGCGCGCGGTGCGCGGGTCGCGGACCGAGTGCTCGTGGAGCGCCTGGCCGATGCCCCAGACCATGCCGCCGATCAGCTGACTGCGCGCGGTCTTGGGGTTCAGGATCCGGCCGGCCGCGAACGCACCGACCAGGCGATCGAGCCGGACCTCGCCGAGCTCCTCGTCGACCCGGACCCGGGCGGCGATCGCGCCGAAGCCGCTGACCGAGTACGTGTCGCGGTCCTTGTGGGCCTCGGTGTGGAGCTCGACGCTGATCTCGGGCTGCCCCGATCGCGCGACGATCGCGGCGTAGCCGTCGCGGCGCTTGCGGTCACCGCGCGCGATCAGCGCGCCATCCTCGGCCTCGATCGCGTCCGCGCCCAGGCCGTGGAGCGGCGACGCCGGATCGTGGATCGCGCGCTCGATCAGCGCCTGGCGCAGCGCGACGCACGCGTTGTGGACCGCCGGGCCGGTGCTCGCGGCGGTGAACGAGCCGACCGACGGCGGCGCCTCCGGCAGCGCGGTGTCGCCGAGCTCGAACCGGACGTCGCCGATCGGCAGCGCGAGCGCGTCGCCCGCGATCTGCGTCATGATCGTGTAGGTGCCGGTGCCGATGTCCTGGGTGCCGGCCTGCACGATCGCGCGGCCGTCGCGCCCGATCCGCGCCCGCGCCGACGCCGGCAGCTGGCGCGATGGCCGGGTGGTCGTGGCGCAGCCAAACCCGATCAGCCAGCGGCCGTCGCGGGTCGCCCGGGTCCTGGGCGAGCGCCGCGCCCAGTCGACGCCGTCGGCGACCCGGCGGTAGCACTCGAGCAGCGACTTGCTCGACCACGGCTTGCCGGTCTCCGGATCGCGGTCGGCGTGGTTCCTGCGGCGCAGCTCGAGCGGATCGATCCCGGCGGCCTGGGCGAGCTCGTCGAGCGCCGACTCGAGCGCGAACGTGCCGGTCGACTCGCCGGGCGCGCGCGTGAACGTCGGCGTCGGCACGTCGAGCCGGACCAGCCGCTGCACGGTCGCCACGCTGGGGCAGGCATAGAGCATGCGGGTCACGGCGGTGCAGCTCTCGATGAACTGATCGAACCGCGAGGTCTCGGACACGGCGTCGTGCCGGATCGCGGTGAGCTGGCCGCGCGCGTCGGCGGCGAGCTCGAGCTTCTGCACCGTCTTGGGGCGGTGGCCGACCAGCGACTGGGCCTGCGGCCGCGTGATCGCGAGCTTGACCGCGCGCCCGGTCGCCTTGGCGGCGATCGCGGCGAGCAGGACGTGCGACCACGGCGCGCCCTTGCTGCCGAAGCCACCGCCGACGAAGTGGTTGATCACCCGCACGTTCTCGGGCGCGAGCCCGAGCATCGCGGACAGCCGGCGGCGGACGTTGAAGATCGCCTGGGTCGAGTCGTAGAGCGTCAGCTGGTCCGCCCCGTGCCACACCGCGATCGTTGCGTGCGGCTCCATCGGGTTGTGGGTCTCGACCGGCGTCGTGTAGGTCGCCTCGATCCGGGTCTTGGCGGCGGCGAGCCCCGCCGCGACGTCGCCGCGCGAGATCTGGGCCGGGCCGCGCGCGGTCTCGGCGACGAACGCGGCGGCGAGGTCGGCCTCGACGTCGGCGACCGCGGCGGCCGCGTCGTACTCGGCGGTGACCAGCGCGGCGGCGTGCTGCGCGCGCTCGAGCGTGTCGGCGACCACCACCGCGATCGGCTGATCGTGATACAGCACCGCGTCGTCCTGCAGGCCCTGGACGACGCGATCGTTGGCCTCGGCCTTCGCCGTCACGCCCGGGAACCGCGGCGCGTTGTGGTGGGTCAGGACCGCGAGCACGCCGGGCGCGGCCTCGGCGGCGCGGGTCTCGATCGCCGTGATCCGGCCGCGGCCGATCGTGCTGCCGACGATCACGGCGTGAGTGACGTTGGCGACCTGAACCTCGGCGGCGTAGGTCGCGCCGCCGGTGACCTTCTTGCGGCCGTCGACGCGATCGATCCCGGTTCCGACCAGCGGGCGAGTCATGGTGTCCCCCACGCGAGCTCGAGCGCTCGCACGATCGTGCGCTGCGCGAGCGCGACCTTGAACGCGTTGTCGCGGCGCGGCTTCGGATCGACCAGCGCCGCCGCCGCGGCGCGCTCGAACACCGCCCGGCCGGGCGCCTGGCCGACCAGGACCTGCTCGGCCTCGACCGACCGCCACGGCCGGGTCGCGACCCCGCCCAGCGCGATCCGGGCGGCGCGGATCCGGCCGTCGGCGACGTCGAGCCCGACCGCCGCCGAGACCAGCGCGAACGCGAACGCCGCGCGATCGCGGACCTTGACGTAGCGCGCGTGGGCCGCGAACGGCGAGGGTGGCAGCTCGACGTGCGTGATCAGCTCGCCCTGCTCGAGCACGTGCTCGATCTCGGGGTGGTCGCCGGGCAAGGTGTGGAGCTCGGCGAACGGGATCGCGCGCTCGCGGCCGGCGCGGCGGGTATGCACGACCGCGTCGAGCGCGGCGAGCGCGACGCACATGTCCGACGGGTGGGTCGCGATGCACGATGCGCTCGTGCCGAGGATCGCGTGCGACCGGGTGTAGCCCTCGAGCGCCGAGCACCCCGATCCGGGCGCGCGCTTGTTGCAAGGCACGGCGAGGTCGCGGAAGTACGGGCAGCGCGTGCGCTGCAGGAGATTTCCACCGACCGTGGCCATGTTGCGGACCTGCTGCGAGGCGCCGGCGAGCAACGCCTGGGCGAGCAGCGGGTAGCGCTCCGCGACCAGCGCGTGGTGCGCGACGTCGGTGTTGCGCGCCATCGCGCCGATCCGCAGGCCGTCGCCGTGGCGCTCGATCGCCGCGAGCGGCAGCCGGCCGAGGTCGACCAGCGCCGTCGGGCTCATCACCTCGAGGCGCATCAGGTCGATCAGCGTGGTGCCGCCGGCGAGGAACCGGGCGCCGCCGGCCGCGGCGGCCTGGATCGCCGCGCCGGCATCGGCGGGGCGTACGTAGCTGAACGGCTTCACGACGCCACGTCCTTCCGCGCGGCCTGGATCGCCGCGATGATGTTGGGGTACGCGCCGCAGCGGCACAGGTTGCCGCTCATCTGCTGCCGGACCTCGTCGTCGGTCTTCGCCCGGCCCTCGTGGAGCAGCGCGACCGCGCTCAGGATCTGTCCCGACGTGCAGTAGCCGCACTGGAACGCGTCGTGGGTGATGAACTCGGCCTGCACCGGGTGGAGCTGCTCGCCCCGGGCGAGCCCCTCGATCGTCGTGATCTCGGTGCCCTCGGCGGCGACCGCCAGGGTCAGGCAAGCATTGACCGCGCGGCCGTCGCTCAGCACGGTGCAGGCGCCGCACTGGCCGTGGTCGCAACCCTTGCGGGTGCCGGTCAGCGCCAGGCGCTCGCGCAGCGCATCGAGCAGCGAGACCCGCGCGTCGATCCGCAGCCGGCGGTCCTGGCCGTTGACCCGCAGCACGATGTCGATCTCGCTCCCGGCGTTCGCGGCGATCGGCGCCGGCGCCGGGCGCTCGGGGCCGGGCGGGCGGCAGCCGTGGAACAGCACGAGGCCGAAGCCGGCGACCAGGCTCATCACCGCCCAGTCGCGGCGCGTGATCCCCGGCCGCGGCGGCAGCCCCAGCAGCTCGCGCCCGGCCGCGTCGAGCGCGTCGGCCAGGGTCTGCGCCAGCTGCTCGCTCGGCGCCTGGGCGAACCGGACGATGCCGTCGCCATCGATCACGAACACGCCGTCATCGCCGGCGTCCACGCCAAAGCGCTCCGCGAGCTCGGCGAGCTCGGCACGCAGCCGCTTCGACGGCGCGGCCGAGAGCTCGACATCGTCGTCGGGCCGGAACGACCACACGCCGGTGTCCGAGACCACGAACAGGATCGCGCCGAGGCCGCGAAGCTGCGCGCGGATCGGTCCGGCGTCGGCCTCGGGCGTCCAGCGCCGCGCGAACGCGAGCACCCACGGCCGCCCGCGGCACTCCGACGAGGCCAGCGGCCGTGCATCGCCGTGCAGGATGAAGCTCGGAGCAACCATGCCGACCGCGATCGGCATCCTCGTAGCTCTCATATCGACCTCCGCGAACGGGGGACCGGAACGACAAGGTCGATAACACACGCGGAGGTCCGCGGCCAGGGAATCGCCCGCCGTACGCCGCTGCGGCACCACGTGTCGCCGCTGCCACGGCCCGCGGTCGCGGAACCGGAACAGCTCGGGCAAGTTGCCCCATGAGTGCCCGTGCGCTCACCCTCGGTCGCCACCCGCGCCGCCAGGCGTCGGAAAAGCTGGGTGCGCGCCGGGCACGGCCGGTGCAACCACCGGGGTCTCCATCATCAAGGAGATCCCGATATGCGTACGTTGCTCTCTACCGTTGTCGCCGGCCTCGTCGCCGGTGCGCTCTGCGCCGCGCCCCTCGTCGCCGCGGCCGACCCTGACACCAAGCAGGAGGCCAAGGACAAGGCGACCGATGCCAAGAAGGACGCCAAGGACGCCGCGACCGACGCCAAGAAGAAGGCCAAGGACGTCAACGCGACGCCCAAGGACAAGGTGCACAACAAGGCCGATGCGACCAAGGACAAGGCCGACCACGCCGCCGACGCCGCGAAGGACAAGGCGGATCACGCCAGCGACGCGGCGAAGGAGAACAGCGACAAGAAGTAGCCGGTCATAGCGAGCGGACGAACTGCACCACGTTGTGCTGGTCCGAGCCGCCGAGCCGCCGGTACGCCGCCGCCGCGCGCGCGCCCTGACCGTCGTGGGCGCGGATCGCCGCGTCGACGTTGCCGGCGCGGCCGTCGTGGAGCAAGGCGTTCCGGAACCGGATGCCCCACAGCGGCGCGGTGCGCATCCGCCGCGCGGCGATGACCGAGTCTCCGGCATTGCCGATCGTGTCGCCGAGCCCGCCCATGTCGTGGGCCAGGAAGTCCGAGAACGGCTGGAACGCGAAGCCACCGGGCACGCCGTTCGGTGACGGGTTCGGCGTCACGAACGTGGTGGTCACGTGGCAGCCGGCGCAGCCGATGCGGGTGAAGATCGGCGCACCGCGCGCGACCGAGATCGCATCGCTGAAGTCGCGCGTCGGCGGGCCCAGGAAGGTCATGAAGTCGAGGAACAGCTGCACGTCCTCGGCGAGCTCGGTCTTGCCGCCGTCGCAGCTCCCGACGGCCTCGTCGACTCCGGGCGGGACGCCCGGCGGCGGCGGCGGCGCGAGGTCGTCGCAGCCCGCCGGTACCGGCCGACCGTTCGGCGCGGCCTCACCGGCGAAGATCAGGAACGGCGCGCCGTTGATGCACGACTGGGTCGTGATGCCCATCTCGCCGTTGTAGGCGGCCGCCGAGAACTCGGCGAGGTTGGTCAGCGCGTCCTTCCATCCGAACCGGGCGACGCGCGGCGTGCCGATCGCCTGCGAGCGATCCGCGGGGTTGGGCAGCAGGATGCCCTGGCGCTTGACCGTGCCGCGGATCTCGAGCGGCTCGGCGGCGGCGAGCGCATCGAAGAACGCGTCCGGCATCGCATCGATGAGCCCGAGACCGAACAGCGGCGGCGTCAGCCGGCCGATGTTGTGGACCGTCGCGTCCGCCGGCTCGGTCTCGACCGGCACCGTGCACGACCGCGTGCCGTTCTGGAACGTGCCGAGCGAGAACAGCGATCGCGCGTCGCCGCCCTCACCGCCGAGTGGATCGAACACGCCGTTGATGAACGCCCCGAAGTGCCGGTTGATCTGGACCCCAGCGCCGCCGATGCCGCCGAGCGTGTGGCACCGGCCGCACGCGGTGGCGTTGAACAGCGGGCCGAGTCCCCCGGTGATGGTCTCGTCCTGGGTGAACGCGTCGCGCGCGGCGGCGAACGCCTGCGCGGAGATCCCGGCGAGCGGCGCGCCGGTGACCGTCGCCGCCTCGACCGTGGCCGAGCTCTCCGCGTCGAGCTCCGCGCATCCCGCGCTCGCGGCGATCGCCGCCAGCAAAACACTACTGATCTCGGATCGCATGTCATCCTCCGTCCGGCCGTGGCCGGTAGTTTCGCGAAAGCTCACCGTTCGCACGGATTGCCGGCTCAAAGAAAGTGAGTATTCCAGAACCGGTAAGCATGAATACGCCGATCTTCACGGCTGTACACTCCCGCAACACCGCCGCGGTGCCGGCGCCGCTGCGCTGTCTGACTCCCGAGTCGGGGCCGCCTCGATCGCGTCGTGATTCCCCGCCGGGACACTGCCGCGCGCGCGCACCTGCTCCCACCTCGCCGGATCGCTTCCGGTAAGTTGGTGTTTTACTCCCGAGCATCGCAGGGGCGCAGATATGCCTTTGCCGCTTCATCGCGTTGCGTGCATTCCGGATGCGGCAACAGGCAGCGCGTATTGAGAGTGGTTTTCTGGCCATGCGATGGCCGGCGCGCCGATCACGACCTCGGTCAGGAGATCCGTCTTGTTTCGAATCCGGGCCATCGTTCTGGCACGGGCCGCGGTGGCGGTCGCCACGGCATGCTCGTCGCCACCGCCGGCACACGAGCCTCGCCGGGGAGATCGCGCACACGCGCCTCGCCGGGGGCTGCTGCGCGGATGGGTGTCGGGACAGCGCCCGCCGAATAACCACCTGGGCATGCGCGGACCCCGCGAGGTATGTGCGGGCAAGACCCGGCCAATCCTAGTCACGGTCGCTGCCTCGACCCCATCCGCTCGCGGTCGCCCCGGGCGGCCGCGTTGACGTCTCACGAACGCGCCTCGACAGTCTCCTTCGGGCTCGCTTCCTCCTTCGGGCGTGCTGGCAGGCGCGTCGGTCACCACGGACGAGTCCAATGCGAGTGGCATACAACGGCGATACGGGGAATGAAAGACTGCATTGCCAAATCGATGATACAGTATGTGTACAAGAAAATACGCAGAAATCAATTGACCGAATCAATGTCAATGGCTACGAAGGTGACATGGCAGTCGAGGAGCCAGCGGCAGGTCGCGCGCGCAAGCGCCGGTCCGAGCCCGAGCAGCTGGTGCTGTTCAAGCAGCGGGGTCGAGCAAGCAGCGAGGTCGAGCACCGAGGCGGCGGCCGACGTGTTCCGGATCCCCTACGACGCGACCGCGCGCACCGTGACGTACGACAAGAACGGGAGCGTGCTCTACACCAGCACCAGCCCGCCGCCGTATCCGGCGTACGTCGGCACCTCGATGTGGTACGCGGGCTCGCTGCTCGATAACGTGGTGATCGGCCTCCTCGTCTGCCGTGAACACGAACCCGAGCCCGGCCTCATAGTGCTTCACGACATCCCCCGAGCGTGTCGGCGATGCCGTAGTGGAAGTACGGCGCACGCGCGCTCAGGCCTCGCAGGTTGGGCACCGGCGTAGGACCTCCCCGCACCCATGCGGCGCACCAGGGTTCATAACGGAGGATTCACAAGAGTTGGAGGTCAAAGCGGAGCGGGAGGCGTTTGGGATCGCTGGGCAGGACCAGGGCTCGCTGGTTGATGGCGACGAAGAGGTGCTGAATGGCCTTGCGTTCGGAGCGATT
>DASWRS010000197.1:0-38117 GCA_036403075.1 Kofleriaceae bacterium | reverse complement strand
GTCCTCGACGGTCGCGTGACATACTATCGCGGTGATCCCCGCCGAGCTCGCCTGGTTGTTCTGGGACGTCGACCCGGAAACGATCGATCTCGGGTGCCATCGCGACTACGTGGTCGAGCGGGTCATGACACGCGGGAACTGGGTCGCGATGTGCTGGTTGATCGACCATGTCGATCGCACCGATCTGGCGGAGTTTCTGCGGCGGCGGGGACATGTCTTGACTCCGCGCGATCGGGCGTTCTGGTCCCTGATCGCCGAGATCCCATCTCGACCCACACCAGGTGGTGGTCGCCCGGCCTGGGCTGGCTGATGACGCAAGATCCGGTCACCAGCGCTCAGCGCTCGGCGCTTGCCAAGCTGGCTCCGCTGCTTCAAGACGGCTTCTATCTCGCCGGTGGGGTTGCGATCGCGGTGCATTTCTCACACCGGACCTCGCGGGATCTCGATCTGTTCGCCACGCGGGACCCCACGGCCCTTCAATCGGACCTCGATCATCTGCCCGGCGTGACCATCGAAGCCCGTGCTGCAGGCACGATCCATCTCAAGGTGGACGGCGTGCCGGTCAGCCTGATCGAGTACCGCTACCCATTGCTGGCGGCACCGGAGGCACGTGCAGACCTGCCGGTGCCGGTGGCTTCCCTCGACGACCTCGCATGCATGAAGCTATCCGCGATCGCCGGGCGCGGTGCAACGCGCGACTTCTGGGACCTGCACACCATCGTGACGCGGACCGGCCAGTCGCTGCGCGGGCTACTCGACACATTCACCCGCAAGTACCCAGTCGAAGTTATCGGCCACGTCGTGCGGAGCCTGGTGTTACTGATCACGCCGCCGTGATGCCGGAGATGTCGAGCCGGGTGACGTCCTGGACGGCGCGGCGGTCGCCGCGCGCGATCGCATAGGCCACCGCGGCGCACGCGGCCTTGGCCTGGAGATCGCCGTCGTAGGCCTTCGGCCGGCCGGTCGCGGGATCGAAGCCGGTGGTCGCGCCGGTGCGGGTGATGCCGCCGAACCAGCCGGTCCGGAGCAGGCCGCCGCCGTAGACGTACATCCAGTTCGAGTTGGCCGGCGTGTCGTCGAGCCAGTTGTTGCGATCGAGCGGGGTCTTGGGCGTGTCGCCGTCGATCGTGATCACGATGTCGTCGGACAGCTTGCCGCCGGTGACGCTGTCGGTCCGCGATGCGAGATCGGCCATGAAGCCATCGAGCACCTGCTTGAGCCCGGTGGTCGAGGCCCGCAGCGCGGCCGGATCGGTGAACGCCTGGTGCGGGTCGTCGCGCAGCCCGGGCAGGATCACCGAGGACGTCAGCCCCATCTGGAACGCCTTGGCGGTGACGATCAGGGTCCGGCCGATGTCGGCGATCTCGCGCCGCATGGTCGCGTCGATGCCGTAGCGCGCCTCGTCGGCGGGCTGGATCGCGAGCTGCGCGGCGAGGTTGGTGCCGAGGAACCGCGCGGCGCTCCGGGCGGTGGCGTAGGCCTGCCGGGTGGTCGAGCGCTCCGCGGCGCGGTTGAGCTGGGCGAGCGTGGCGTAGCGCGCGCGGTACAGATCGGCGTGCCCGGTGGTCGCGAGCAGGCCGCCGGCGCGCGACGCGGCGCTGTTGAACAGCCCGACGATGTCGGCGCCGGTCGGCACCACCGCGGCGGCGGGCGCGCCGGGCGCGGTGCCGTACTCGGAGTCGTCGACCGCGATCACCGGCACGACCGCGGGATTGGCGCTCTGCAGCACCGCGGCGATCGCGAACACCGAGTCGCCGCTCAGCGCGCGCGCGATCGATCGTGGCTTGCTGGTGTGGGTCTCGTTGCTGCCGGCCATGAACGCGGTGATCTGGCGCTCGGGCGGCAGCGCGGCGAACGGGCTGTCGCCGCACAGCGTGAGCGTGCCGCCGGTGCCGGTGACCGCGCGGTGATCGCCCGGAAGGTGGAACGGGACCTGGTCGCTGGTGTCGCGGGCCACGGCGATGTCGTTGTGCGGCCACAGCAGCTGGAACCACGCCAGCCCGCCGTTGACGCCGCGCAGGTGGACCGAGCGCTTGCGCGGAGCGGCGGCGGCGGCCTGGGCGACCGCGGGCCCGCCGGTGCGCTCGAGCACGTCGAGGATGCGGGAGCGGCTGACGCCGAGCGCGGCGCCGGCGGCGAGGCTCCACCGGAGGAGCGCGCGGCGGGTGACCTCGCGGTCGCGATCTCGCTGAGACATGACGGCTCCTATTCGCAAGTGTGGGCGGCGGCCGCGAGCACGGCGACCGCGAGGCACTTGCCGGACTCGACGTCGGCCGCGTCGCGCACGGTCTGGTTGCAGACCTCGAGGTGGGTCGCGGTCGCCGGGACGCCGATCAGGCAGCTGATGCCCCGGGCGACACAGCGGTTCGCGCCGTCGAACAGCGGCGCGCCGACGCCGCCGACCTGGCACTCGGGGCGGCGCGGCAGGTTCGCGATGATCTCCGGCGCGGCCTGGACGTAGATGTCGAACAGCTTCGCGGTCGTGGCGAGCCCGAGATCGATGTTCTCGCGAACCCGGGCGGCATAGCTCGGCGCGCCGAGCGCGAGCGCGCCCTGGCCGTAGAGCCGGCCGGCGGTCAGCTCGCCGGTCGCCGCGAGGTCGACGCCGCGTGACGCCAGCACGTTGCCGAGCGTGCGGTAGCGGACCTTCGGGCAGCCGTGGACGCGCGACGCGTAGCGCGGCGGGCCTTCGCGCTGCAGGCGCTCGAGCTCGGCGAACGGATCGGCCGGCGGCATCTCCCACGGGGTGACCTCGTCGGTGCACCCGGCGAGGCCAAGACCGAGAGCACCGGTCATCAGGGACACCAGGGGCATCAGGCACATCAAGGGCGACGTGTGCATGTCAAACCTCCTCAGAACCGCACGAAGTCATCGCTGGTGAAGATGCCGCGGAGCGCGCCGCGGATGCGGTGGCCGCCGGCCTCGAACGCGGCGACCTGCGCCTCGATCGTCGCCGCGGGCACGCGCATCGAGCCGTCGACGATGTCGGACTTGCCGAGCGCCCAGTTCCACAGCCGGGCGATCACGCAGGCCGAGACCTCGGGGTCGGCGGCCATCGCGGCGCCGAGCCCGGTCATGTCGGCGACCGGCGTGCCGCTGCGCCACGCCAGCGGCTCGCCCGCCGGCACGTAGTCGCCCAGCCGCGCGGGCGGTGCGTCGGGCAGCGGGGTCGGGACCACCAGCGCGTCGTGGTACATGCCGCCGTCGTCGAAGTGCGCGAACAGCGGCGCGATGTGGTTGATGCTCGAGTGGCAGTTCGCGCAGATCACCGACGACGTGTTGCGGAAGTCGACCCGGCCGCCGGTCGCCGCGCCGGCGATGCTGGTGAACGGGAACACGCCGGTGTAGGGCATCGCGCCGCCGACGTCGGTCGCGACCGTCGAGATCTCGGCGGGGAACGCGGTGCACGCGAACGTCTCCTGGACCCAGCGCACGCGGCGAAACCCGAAATTGCTGAAGAACTGCCGGTTCATCCCGGGGTGCGTGAGCAGGCCGACGGTGACCGGCGCGTTGCCGCACTCGCCCGGCGTGAACCGCCCGGTCGCCGGATCGAAGCCGGGGCAGGTGCCGCCGGTCGCGGTCAGCGCGTCGAGGAACGAGCGATCGTCGACCACGAGCCGGGTGACGAACGCGGGCGCCGAGTCGAGCTCGGGAGCGTCGCCGAGCTTCAGCGTGTCCTGCCAGAACCGGAACATCTGGCGCGCGAACCGCGGCCCGCCGAGGTAGCCATCGACCTGCGCCTCGTACGCAGCCCTGCGCGTGGTGTCGGGCGCGCCGGCCACCGCCTCGAGCTCGGCCAAGGTCGGCAGCTCGCCGGTGAGCCGCAGCGCGGCGATGCGCAGGGCGGCGCTGTAGTCGACCACGCGATCCGCGAGCTTGTCGTCCCACTCGTCGTGCGGCGGCGCGTCGGGGACCGGATCGATGCACGCCGGCAGCGCGATGCCGAGCACGAGGCCGAAGACCACGGTCGGCGCGACGACGATTGAGGCGGCGAGCCGGCGGTTCATGGCGTCTCCAGCGTGCGGAAGTGGATCAGGATCGGATCGCCCGGGTCGAAGTCGGGGAACGCCGCGCTGCCGCCGCCGAGCAACTCGGCCGCGCCGGCCGCGACCTCGAGATCGACGTCGCCGAACGTGTCGGCGGCATCGATCCGCGCCGGGCCGATCGGCGGACGCGACGCGAACAGCGGGTGCACGAGGTGGAGCCGGGCGGCCCCGGCGGCGAGCGCGAGCCCGCGCAGCGCCACCCCCTCGGCGGCCGCCGACGGCGTGAACCGCAGGGTTGCGCCGTGGCCGAGGTCGATGACGTTCACGGCATCGAGCGCGAGCCGGACCGGGCCGACGCCGACCGAGGCGATGCCGTCCGGGACGCGCTCGGTGTGCTCGGCCTCGAGCCACGCCAGCACCGCGTCGGCCTCCTCCGGCAGCAGCGCCGGGCCGGTGTGCTTGCCCATCGTGAGCACCAGGCTCGATGCCGGCGACGCGACGTCGACGATCGGCGGCTGGAACGCGAACAGCGTCGCGTAGGCCTCGGTGACCGTGCCCGGCGCGAGGAAGTCGATCGCGGGCTGCGTCGCGTGGCACCCGGCGCAGCGGGTCAGTGCGGGCCACGCCCGGGTCGCGAACAGCCCCTGCGCCGGCGCGTTCCCGGGCGGCGCGGCCGCGTCGCAGCCGATCACCAGTGCACACGCCGCCGCGGCCGCCGCCCTCGCCCTCGCTTCGCTCGTTCGCATGGATCGGCGATGAGCAACCGTCGTGCCGCGGCCGTGCGCGATGCCACGATCACCGCCTCGCGGCGACGCCGCGGCCAAGCGCGCGATGGCTCGAGCCGCGCAGCGCGCCGTCATCGCGCTGTCATGTCGAGTTGTTGCACGCCGATGATCGCGCTGTGATCGCGGCGCGATCGCGTGTGGTCCGAGGCCTCGCGACACGAGGCTCCGCTCCCCAGCAGGGCGGTGTCGCGAGCTTGTTGCATCACCGCCGGGGGAGCTCTGCGCCCGGCCGGCGTAGCCTGCCGCGCCGTGCGGCAGTCGACCGATGAAAAATAGGCGCGCCTTTCGATGGAATCGCCGTCACGGTCCGCGCCTCGCTCGCACCGGCAAGCGTTGCTCCGGCCGGCGACCACGACAGCCGATCTCCACACTCCCGGACTGTACGTCACGAAGTCCGGAGACTGTCACTCAGTCCACGAATGGAGACAGAACGGCAGTCGCGGTCCTGTCGCAGCAGGCGACCACCGTCGACGGTAGCTCGGCTTACGCGTTCCGCTCACCACGATGCCTCGGCATCGCAGCACGCTCTGTCACGCAGTGAGCGTCGGTTCGCAGAACCGCGGTTCATGGGCATCGGCTGCCTCGCGGTTTGCCGCTTCTCACCACGTTTTCCCCGATCCAGCGACGGTACAGACAACTCTGCATCGCCGCGCTGCATGGATTCGATGAGTCGTTGTCATTTAAATATCGCCTTGCATTTTTGTTCCGGGGTCGTAATATGTCGCAGTCGACGGGGGCGTCGGCCGATCCCGAGCGTCGGACTCACCGTCCGGGCCGCCGGGCGGTCACGTCATCGGCAGAAACGCTGTATCGAAGTACCTCCGGGACGTATCAGGGATGAAGGCCGAGCCTGTGTTGCGTCGCACGCGCACGGCGCCTCGACGAATCATCCGTCAGACAGAACATCACATCACGACATGGAGCAACCCACACCGCCGGAGCGGGTCTATCAGGCGGCGGAGCGGGGACCGCACCATCAGGGACCATCAGGGACTCTCAGGAGAGGGATCAATCACGATGACGAGCATCGCAATCGGCAGGCAGGCACCAGAGCTCGAAGTGGCGACCCAGGCGGCAGCCTGCCCGGTCAGCTCGTACAACGAATGGGATCCTCTCGAGGAGGTGATCGTCGGCATCGTCGACGACGCGCGGTTCCCGCCCTGGCACATCTCGCTCGAGCCGGTGCTGCCCGAGGACCAGCACGAGAACTTCCGCCGCAACGCCGGCCGGCCGTTCCCGCCCGAGCAGGTCGCGGCGGCGCGCCGCGAGCTCACCGAGTTCGTGCATATCCTCGAGGGTGAGGGCGTCAAGGTGCGGCGCCCCGAGCCGGTGGACCAGCTGCGCGCGTTCGGCGCCCCGGGCTGGGCCAGCACCGGGTTGTACGCGGCGATGCCGCGCGACGTGCTGCTCGTGTTCGGCGACGAGATCATCGAGTGCCCGCTCGCCTGGCGCTCGCGATACTTCGAGACCCTCGCGTACCGGCCGCTGCTCAAGGAATACTTCCGCGGCGGCGCGCGGTGGAGCGCCGGCCCCAAGCCCGAGCTCCGGGACGAGCTCTACGACTACGGCTGGCAGGACCCAGGCGAGGGTGGGCCGCAGCGCCTGGTGATCACCGAGTTCGAGCCCACGTTCGACGCCGCGGACTTCATCCGCTGTGGCACGGACATCTTCGCGCAGAAGAGTAATGTCACGAACGAGTTCGGTATCGAGTGGTTGCGCCGCCACCTCGGCAGCAAGTACCGGATCCACGTGTTCGAGTTCAACGATCCGCACCCGATGCACATCGATGCCACCCTGGTGCCGATGGCGCCGGGCAAGCTGCTGATCAACCCCGAGCGCGTGCTCCAGGTGCCCACGCTGTTCAAGGGCTGGGACGTGCTCGCCGCCCCGCGGCCGACGATGCCGGACCACCACACGCTCTACATGACGAGCAAGTGGATCAACATGAACATCCTGATGCTCGACGAGCAGCGCGTGATCGTCGAGCGCAACGACGACGTCATGATCTCGATGATGAAGAAGTGGGGCTTCAAGCCGGTGCTCTGCAACTTCCGTAACTTCAACAGCTTCGGCGGCTCGTTCCACTGCGCGACGCTCGACGTGCGGCGCCGCGGCACGCTGAAGTCGTACCTGGTCTGACGGGTGGCCGCGATGAAGATCTGGAAACATGGCCCGCTCGACGCCGCGTTCGTGGTCCTGAGCCTGGGCCAGCTCGGTGCGACCTTGTGGCTGGCCGGGAGCTGGGACGGCGCGTCGCCGGCAGCCCGCGCGGGCGGCTTCGCGCTGCTGGTCGCGATGATGACCTACAACATCATCATCATCTCGCACCTGTTCACGCACGTCGCGTGGTTCGAGTCGCGCACGCTGAACCGGCTGGCCTCGATGTTGAATTCGATCAACATCGGTCAGTCGGCGCAGGCCTACGAGCTCACCCACGTGCGCAACCACCACCGCTACAACAACGACGCCGCCGGGCCCGGTGGCCTGACCAGCGACACGTCGTCGACGTTCCGGGGCGGCAGCGGCGGCGACCACATCGGGCTCTTGCGCTACGCGTTCGGCGGCGCGCTGTCGACGCTCGGCGACGTGACGTGCGATCTGGCCAAGCTGTTCGGGATCCCGGTCGGCCGCGGCCGCGAGGACCGGCTGCACAAGCTCACCTCGAAGTCTCCCGACAAGCGCGCGAGAGAGATCGGCCAGCTGCGGCTCGATCGCGCCGCCCAGCTCGCCGCGCTCGTGGTGTTCGCGGTGATCTCGTGGCGCTGGACGGTCGCGTGCTATCTGCCAGCGTTTTACCTCGCGCTGGCGATGGTCAACGTGCAGAACTACCACGAACACTACGGCGCGATGCCGGGCAACCGGTTCGCGAACTCGGTGAGCTACTACGGCCGTCTCTACAACCTGCTGACCTTCAACGACGGATATCACCAGGAGCACCACCTGCAATCGGGTGCCCACTGGCGCACCATGCCCCGGATCCGCGAGACCTATCGCGCACAGCTCGACGGCGTCGAGCGCATCGTCAGCCCGGTCCCGGCGATCGTCGGCTTCCTGCACCGCGGCCGCGCGCAGCTGCACCGCCGCACGGCCACCCAGGCAGAGGCCGAGGCCAGCGTCGTCGCGGCGATGATCGCCACCGAGCCGGAGCTCGCGAGCGAAGGCATCGGCCATGACTGAGCCAATCGCGCGGGTGTCGGGCAGCTCGCTGCCGCCCGACGGGTTCCGGGTCCACGAGACCACCGGCTCGCTCGACGTCGAGCGCGTGTTCGACGTGCTCGACGGCCGGCTCGCCGCCTACCGGGTGCGCGGGTTCGTGCCGCGCGACGTGTGCGCGCGGATCGTCGCCAACTTCTGGGCCTCGCCCGACCGGGTCTCGCGTCCCGGCGCGGGCGAGGACGGCGTCGAGGCCTACTTCATCGGCGCGTCGCACATCTGCAAGACCACGCGGCAGTACCTCGACGAGGCGCACGCCGCCGACCCCGCCGTGGCGCGGCTCTACGCCGGCACGATCAACCCGGTCACCGTGTTCCGCAACGCGATCGCGGCGCGCGGCGGCGAGGCGATCTGCGTCCGGCCGGCGCAGCACGATGGCTCCAGCGCCGGCGACGCCAAGGCGGTGTACTGGAACAACCCCAGCTACTACCTGCTCGAGCCGCACGATGACTACGCCCAGACCAAGGATCCGGATCAGCACGGCTTCGAGATCCAGGTTGCGCGCGGGGTGATGGCGGTCAACATCTACGCCCAGGTGCCACCCGGCGCCGGACAGCTCCAGGTCTGGAACATCGTGCCCGACGACGACTCCCGCGCGCGCCTCGGCCTGACCTACAGCGGGTATCCGTATCCGCCGGAGGTGCTGAGGGAGTACCCGAGCCAGGTCATCGACGTCGAGACCGGCGACCTCTGTGTGCTCCATGGTAACCTCGTCCATGCCGTGCTGCGGGGCGATGGCGCGCCTCCGCCGCGGAGCCGGCTCCTCCTCACCTGCTTCATGACCCGGAAAGCCAGCCACGAGCTCATCTGGTGGACGTGAGCGCTCGATGGACTGCGGCGACCTGCACGGTCGCTCTCGCGAATGCCTTGTGAAAGGGTTGCCATGACGATGGTCGACGAACACGGTGCAGCAACGGCAGCTTCGAACGCGGGCAAGGACCGCGTCACGCCGCCGGCGCTGTTGGGGGTTGCCGAGGGCCTTGCCGAGGGCCTGACCGAGGGCCAGAAAGCGGTCTGGGTCGATCACCGCACCGGGCTGTCCACGCGCGACGCCAGCACCCTGCTCGGGCTGCGGATCCGCGGCGAGCTGAACATCGAGCGGCTGCGCAACGCCTGCGAGCTGGTCTGCGACCACGCTCCGATCCTGCGGAGCGTCGTCGAAGAGGTCGAGGGTGTCCCGTACCTGCGCGCCGATCCCGCGTGGACGCTGGCGTTTCGCCACGAGGTCCGCCGCGGGGCCGCCGCCGACGACATCGTGGCGAGCTTCGTCGCGCGCGGCGCCGAGCCGCTGGCGCTCGACACCGGGCCGCTGTTCCAGGTCGACGTCGTGTCGCGCGCTCCGGACGATCACCTCGTGCTGGTCGTCGCACACCCGCTCGTCCTCGACGAGCCCGCCGCGCCGGCGCTGTTCGAGGCCTGGTGGAAGGCCTACGACGCCCTGGCCCGGCGCGACCGGCCGGTGCTCGCCGCGCCGGTGCACGCCGAGCTCGCGCGCTGGGAGGACCGCCTGCTCGCCGGCGACGCCGCGCGCCTGCACCAGGCGTACTGGCGCGATCGCCTGGCGGGCAGGGCGGTCCTCGAGCTCCCCACCGACCGCCCGCGCACGCCCGGGTCCGAGTCCGAGATCGATCGCCAGGTCGTCGGCCACGCGATGACCGCCGAGCACACCGCGCAGCTCGAGCACGCCAGCTGCGCGCTCGGCGTCGGCGCCGCGGCGTACCTGCTCGGTGCGTTCGACGTGCTGCTCCAGCGCTACACCGGCGAGACCGATCTGGTCGTCGGCATGCCCGCCGCGGTCCGGGCGGACCGCCGGTTCGAGCACACGATCGGGCCGTTCCTCAGCACGATCGCGGTCCGCAGCGTGGTCGACGGCAGCCGGCCGTTCTCGCTGCTGGTCCGCGGCGTCGAGGCGACGATCGCGCAGGCCCTGACCCACGTCGCCTATCCGTTCCCGCGCCTGGCCCGCGACGTCGGCGCGTCGCGCCACCAGGCGCCGCTGTTCCACGTCGCGTTCTTCCACGACGACGGGCGCGCGTTCGACCGGCCCGAGCTCGCGGCTCCGTCGGGCGGCGCGCTGCAGGTCGAGCGCCTGGTCGGCCTCCACCCGGGTGCCAAGTTCGGACCGTGCGAGCTCGGCCTCGAGGCGATCCGGCTCGGCCGCGCCTACCGCCTGTCGCTGGTCTACGACGCGCGGCGGTTCGATCGCGCGACGATCGAGCGAATGATGGGCCACTACGTGCGGCTGCTCGATAGCGCCATGCGCGCGCCCGAGCTGCCGATCGCGCGCCAGGCCCTGCTGTCGCCCGAGGAAGCCAACCCGGTGCTCCTGGCGTGGAACCAGACCGCGGAGCCGTTCCTGCTCGATCGCTGCGTCCAGGAGCTGGTCGAGGACCAGGTCGCGCGGACGCCGGGCGCCCCCGCGCTCAGCCACGGCGACCGCTCGCTGACCTACGACGAGCTCAACCGCCGGGCCAACCAGATCGCCCACGCGCTGCGCGCGCAGGGCATCGGCCCCGATCGCCTGGTCGCGATCTACATGCACCGCGGCCTCGACATGATCGTCAGCGTGCTGGCGATCCTCAAGGCCGGCGGCGCCTACCTGCCGCTCGACCCGAGCTACCCGGCCGACCGCATCGAGTACATGCTGCGCGACGCGGCGCCCGGCGTGGTGCTGACCCAGGCGCAGCTGCGCGACCGGCTGCCGGCCGGCGCCGCCACGGTGATCGCGCTCGACACCGAGGGGGACGCCATCGCCGGCCAGCCGGGCCACAACCTCGACATCGCCGGCGTCGGGGTCCGGCCGCGCCACCTGGCATTCGTGATCTACACCTCGGGCTCGACCGGCCAGCCCAAGGGCGTGGCGATGCACCACGCCTCGCTGGTCAACCTGCTCGAGTGGCACCGCGAGGGTCACTCCGGCTCGGGGCGCCAGCGCACGCTCCAGTTCGCCGCGCTCGGCTTCGACGTGGCGTTCCAGGAGGCGTTCTCGACCCTGTCGGTCGGCGGCACGCTGGTGATCATCGACGAGGACGTTCGCCGCGACCCCGAGGCGCTGTGCCGGTTCGTCCGCGACCACGCGATCGGGCGCATGTTCATGCCGTTCGGCGCGCTGCAGAGCATCGCCGACGCGATGGACGCGATCGGCGGCGAGCTGCCCAGCCTCCAGGACGTCATCACCGGCGGCGAGCAGCTGCGGATCAGCCCGTCGATCCTGCGGCTGTTCCGGCGGACCCCGAGCACGTGCTCGCTCTACAACCACTACGGCCCGACCGAGACCCACGTGATCACCAGCGAGAAGCTCCCGGCCGATCGCGCGCTGTGGCCGGAGCTGCCGTCGATCGGCCGGCCGATCGCCAACACCCACGTCTACATCCTCGATCCCCAGCAACAGCCGGTGCCGATCGGCGTGCCGGGCGAGATCTACATCGGCGGGGTCGCGGTCGCGCGCGGCTACCTGACCCGGCCGGACCTGACGCAGGAGCGCTTCCTGCCCGATCCGTTCCGCGGCGTCGAGGGCGCCCGCATGTACCGCACCGGCGACGTCGCGCGGTTTGGCCCCGACGGTCGCATCGAGTTCCTCGGCCGCAACGATCACCAGGTCAAGATCCGCGGCTTCCGGGTCGAGCTCGGCGAGATCGAGGCCCAGCTCAGCCACCATCCCAAGGTCCGCGAGGTCGCCGTGATCGCGCGCGCCGACGCGGTCGGGACCAAGCGGCTGATCGCCTACCTCACGCCGGTGGGCGAGACGCCGGCCGCCGCCGAGCTGCGCAGCCACCTCAAGGCGAGCCTGCCCGACTTCATGATCCCGTCGGTGTTCGTGGTCTCGGCCAGCCTGCCGCGCAGCCCCAACGGCAAGCTCGACCGGCGCGCGCTGCCGGCGCCCGAGGATGCCACCCAGGCCGCCCAGGCCTACGAGGCGCCGCGCGGCGATCGCGAGGCGGCGCTCGCCCGGATCTGGGCCGAGCTCATGGGCGTCGAGCGGGTGGGGCGACACGACAACTTCTTCGAGATCGGAGGACACTCGCTCATGGTCATGCAGGTCGTCGTGCGGATCCGCGAGCGCCTCGCGCTCGAGCTGCCGCCCCGCGCGGTGTTCGAGCACCGCACGCTCGCGGCCCTGGCCGAGTACATCGCCACCGTGGACGAGGCCAGGAAGCTGGCGCGGCGCGGCGGCCCCGGCGCCGGCACCGGCAGGACGAGGGGGAGCCTGTGACCACCGTAGCTCAGCTGCTCGGCGCGCTGCGCGACAAGGACGTCAGCCTGTGGGTCGAGGGCGATCAGCTGATGTTCGACGCCCCCGAGGACGCGCTCACCCCGGCGGACCTCGATCTGATCCGCGCCCACAAGCCGGCGATCCTCGAGCTGCTCAAGGTCGCGTCGCCCGACGCGATGGCGAGCACGGTCGAGATCGTCGACCGCCGCCGCGCCGTGGCTTCGGCCCTGGCGCAGACCCGGATGTGGCCGCTGGCGCGCGCGGCCGGCGTCGGCGCCGCGTACAACGTCCAGCTCGTCCTGGCGCTGCGCGGCGAGCTCGATCGCGCGGCGCTCGGGGCCGCGCTCGACGCGCTGGTCGCCCGCCACGAGTCGCTGCGCACCGTGTTCTCGCCCGACGGCGCCGAGCAAAGCTTCGTTGCGCCGGCCGGGTTGCCGCTCGCCGTCATCGATGTCACCGGCCTGGCCCCGGCCGAGCGCGAT
Organism: Kofleriaceae bacterium; assembly: GCA_036403075.1. Lineage (GTDB taxonomy): Bacteria > Myxococcota_A > Polyangia > Haliangiales > Haliangiaceae > JABFXX01. The sequence goes on along the minus strand of DASWRS010000197.1, from coordinate 25,438 downwards.
CGCGCCGCGCTGACCCACGCCCGCGACGACGCGCGCACGCCGCTCGATCTGCGCACCGGGCCGCTGGTGCGCGCCAGCCTGGTCCGCCTCGGCGCCGCCGAGCACCTGCTGTTCATCGCCGCCCACCACATCATCACGGACTGCCGATCGATGGAGGTGGTGCAGAAGGAGCTGGCGGCGCTGTACGCCGCGTTCCATCGCGGCCAGCCCGATCCGTTGCCGGCCCAACCGTTCGGCTACGCCGACTTCGCGGCCTGGCAGCGGCGTGCCCAGGCCGTGCCGCTGCTGCGCGATCAGCTCGCGTACTGGACGCGGCAGCTCGCCGGCGCGCCGCGCCTCTTGACCCTGCCGACCGATCGGCCGCGCCCGCCAGCGCGCAGCTTCCGCGGCGCCAGCTTCGATCTCGCGCTCGGCCCCGAGCTCACCAGTGGGCTGCGGGCGCTGGCGCGGCGCCAGGACGTGACCCTGTCGATGACGCTCCACGCCGGCTGGGCAGCCCTGCTGTCGCGGCTCGCCGGCCAGCTGGACGTCCTCGTCGGCGTGCCGGTGGCCAACCGCCAGCGCCCCGAGCTCGGCGACCTGGTCGGGCTGTTCGTCAACACCGTCGTGCTGCGCTCGACGCTCACCGCCGACACCACGGTCGGCGAGCTGCTCGGTCAGGTCAAGGACACCACGCTGTCGGCGCACGCCCGCCAGGAGCTCGGCTTCGAGCAGATCGTCGAGGCGCTCGGCGTGCCGGCCGACCCGGCGTACAACCCGATGTTCCAGGCCCTGTTCTCGTTCGTGCTGGCGGCCACGCCGCAGGAACCGCTGCGGCTCCCCGGCGTGACGCTGTTCCACAAGGCCGCGCCTTCCGCCGCCGCCGGCCCCGACGAGCTCGTCGTCCAGGAGACCGAGGCCTACATCGAGGGTGGTCTGGCCGCGGCGCGGCGCGAGGGCGGCCACCTGTTCGGCTGCGGCGCCGGCGGCAGCGTCGACGTCTCGCTGCTGCTGCGCGAGGCCGGCGATCGCATCGTCGGCGGCATCAACTACGCCGCCGACCTGTTCGACCGCGCGACCGTCGAGCGCTGGGCCCACGGCCTGCGCGCCGTGCTCGCGGCCATGATCCGCGACCCGGAGGCCCGGATCGCCGCGCTGCCGCTGTCCGAGCCCGCGTGAGCCCGATGGGCGATCGCACCATCGGCCACACCATCGGCCACACGATTGGCTTTCTGGGCGCCGGCAACATGGCGGGCGCGCTGATCAAGGGCCTGCTCGGCGCCGGCCTGGTCACCGCCGAGCGCATCCTCGCCAGCGATCCGCAGGGCGAGCGTCTCGCGGCGCTCGCGGCCACGTACGGCATCCGCACCACGGCGGACAACCACGCCGTCGTGCGCGAGGCCGGCGTCGTGTTCCTCGCGGTCAAGCCACAGATCGTCGATCAGGTCCTGGGCGATCTCGCCGCCGCGTGGCGCCCGGCCGCGCTGCTGATCTCGCTCGCCGCCGGCATGCCGGTCGCCGCGCTCGAGCACTACCTTCCGCCCGGCGCGCGCGTCGTGCGTGCCATGCCGAACACCCCGGCGATGGTGCTCGCCGGCGCCACCGCGATCAGCCCCGGCCGCCACGCCACCGCCGCCGACCTCGATCTCGCCCGCGCGCTGTTCGAGGCCGTCGGCCGCGTCAGCGTGCTCGACGAGGCCCAGCACGACGCCGTCGCGGCGGTGTCCGGCAGCGGCCCGGCCTACGTCATGGTCGTGATCGACGCGCTCGCCGACGCCGCGGCCCGGGTCGGCCTGCCGCGCGACGTCGCGCTCGCGCTCGTCGCCCAGACCGTCCACGGCGCGGCCAAGCTGCTGCTCGAGACCGGCGCCACGCCGGCGGCGCTCAAGGCCATGGCGACCAGCCCGCGCGGCGTCGCCGCGGCCGGCCTCGCCGTGCTCGAGGCCGGGCCGCTGCACCGTGTCCTGCTCGACACCGTCGAGGCCGCCACCGCGCGCTCCGCCGAGCTCGGCCGCGAGGTCCTGCACCGGCTGCGCGATCCACGGTGACGAGCGGCAGGAGCTCGCGAACACCGGCTCAGTCCACGAGGGGCGGCAGTCGAAGCGGCTGCGCGCCACCGATCCGGCGCGCCGATTCGGCGCACGAGCGGTATCATCGACCCGATGATCAAGCGCTGCATGGCGGTCTTCGCCCTGTTCTCGGCCACCGCGGTCGCCGAACCGCGGCCGGCTCCCTCCAGGCCGGCGCCGAAGATCGCAGGCACGTTCGGCTTCGACGTGTTCCAGCCCAAGCAGAAGTGCGCGAAGGTCGCCGGCGCGCTGCTGACCAAGCTGACGAAGGGGTATCGCTGCACGGAGGCCGGCAACGATGGACAGACCGGGTCCGGCGTCGTCTCCGTCGCGAGCTGCACCGTCAAGAAGGGCGCCGGCAGCGAGTACATGCTGTTCACCACCGCCGCCGATTGCAACAAGGAGCGGGAGACCCAGCTCGCCAACGCCGAGTGACGATGCCCGATCCGACCGGGGCGCCATGGCTGGTCGTGATCGCGCTGTTCCTGCTCCCGATCGGCGTCGCCGTGTTCGTCGGCGCGATGGCGTTTCGCCGCATGACGCCGCTGGTCTTCGAGTGCCGGCGCTGCAACCACGTGTTCCACCGTCCGGCGCATCACAGGTTCCCCGCTGCCTGCCCGCGCTGCAAGGCGCGCGACTGGAGCTCGCCGGCAGCGAGCGTGCGTCCGCGCGCGTGATGACCGGTTCGAGCGCGATCTGTGCCGGTGCGCGCGGCTCGATCGCGGTATCGTCGGGGCAGGTGGAAGCGCGCTACGACACCATCGGCCACGGCTACGCACGCACGCGGCGCGAGGATCCTCGGCTGCGCGCGCGGATCCACGCCGCGCTCGGCGACGCGCGCATCGTCGTCAACGTCGGGGCCGGCACTGGCTCGTACGAGCCGCGCGATCGCCACGTGGTCGCGATCGAGCCGAGCGACGTCATGGCCGCGCAGCGATCGCGCGAGCTCGCGCCTGCGCTACGCGCGACCGCCGCCACCTTGCCGCTGCGCGACGGTGCGGCCGACGCGGCGATGGCGATCCTGACCCTCCACCACTGGGACGCCGACCGCGAGCGCGGCGTGCGCGAGATGCGCCGGGTGTCGCGCGGCCCGGTCGTCATCGTGACGTACGATCCGGAGGTCAGCGGCGCGATGTGGCTGGTGGCCGACTACCTCCCCGAGGTCGCGGCCCTCGATCACGCGACCTTTCCGGCGCCCGCGACGATCGCCTCGTGGCTCGGCGGCAACGTCGCGATCGAGCCGCTTGCCGTCCCGCGTGACTGCCACGACTGGATGCTCGGCTCGTTCTGGGCGCACCCCGAGCGCGTGCTCGACGCGGCCGCGCGCAGCGCGACCTCGGGGTTCGCGCGCATGGCGCCCGACGTCGTCGACCGCGTCGTCGCCGAGCTCGGGCGCGATCTCGCGACCGGCGCATGGCACGCGCGCCACGGCGCGCTGCTCGACCTGGACGAGTACGACGTCGGCCTGCGCCTGATCGTCGCGAGCTGATCGGCTCGGCCCGAGCGGCTGCCGGACACCCCGACGGCTCGATGCGCCGCGGTGATCGGCAGGTACCTTCTTGCCCGGGCCCGTAGCCGGCGGCGCGGGGCAGGTCGGGCCACGCGGCGGTGGCAGCCGCCTGCGGCCGTGCCAGAGTTCCTGCGATGAGCACGCCCAGCACGGGTTCGGCCGTCGTGGTCACGCGCTCGGCGCGCTAGGTCCGACCGCCGGCGGACCTCGGCGACGAGGACACGGCTCGTCGAGATCGGGCATGATGCCGGCCGTGCCAACCTCGATCCAGATTCACACCGAAGACGGCGTGTGTCCCGCGCTGGTGTTCGGCGGCGCTGGGCCCGGCGTCCTGCTCTACCACGACGGCATCGGCATGCGGCCGGCGATCCACGAGCTCGGCGAGCGACTCCAGTCAGCCGGTTACCGCGTGGTCATCCCGGACCTGTTCTATCGGATCGGCCCCTATACCGCGCCCGACGCCGGGCGAATGTTCACCGACCCCGCGGTGCGCGCGGAGTGGTCCCAGCGGGTGGCGCCGACGACGAACGCCGCGAACATCATGCGCGATACTCCCGCCTACCTCGACATCCTTGGTACCGGAAAACTCGGCGTCGCCGGCTACTGCCTGGGGGGCGCGATGGCGCTCCGCGCGGCGGCGCTCTATCCGGCCCGCATCGCAGCCGTGGCGGCCTATCATCCTGGACTGATGATCACGGACGCACCCGACAGTGTGCACCTCCTGGTCGGCACGATCACCGCGAGCGTGTACATCGGCGCCGCCCACAACGATCCGACGTTCACCGCCGAGCAGCAGCGCCAGTTCGACGACGCGCTCACCCAGGCCGGCGTCGAACACGTCCTCGAGACGTACCCGGCCCTCCACAGCTGGGTGCTGTCCGATACACCGGTGCATGACGCCGCTGCCACCGAGCGTCACTGGCAGACGATGCTCGCGCTGTTCCAGCGCACGCTGCACTGATCACGCCGTCACACCCATGGGGGCTAGTTCGGCCAGCGCTTGCTATCGGCGAGCACGGCGGCGACGTACGGGACCAGCGCATCGGTCGCCTGCTCGATGTCGAGCCCCGCCCAGCTCAACCGCGTCCCGCCGCGGCTTCGCGCTTGACGACGGGCGGGCGCGGCCCCGCGATCGCGTGTCTCGAGGCGGCAGCGGGCCGGCTCAGAGCCCGGCGCCGGCGCGCTCGAGCAGCCCGAGCAGCTCGGCGGTGTGCCGGCGCTCGCGCGGATCGTTCGCGATTGCCCAGCGCAGCATGCCGAGCACGGTGCCGCCGTAGCCGTTGCGCGCGTCGAGCGGCGCACCGTGTGCGACCAGCAAGCGCGCGACCTCGACGTGGTCGTTCCAGACCGCGAGGTGCAGGCCGGTCATGCCGACGACGTCGCGCGCGTCGAGCCGCGCCCCGGCCACGACGAGCAGCTCGACGATGTCGTGGTGGCCGGCGTCGCACGCCGCGAGCAACGCGCGATCAACGATGACCGCATCGGGCATCGTCGCCTCGCTGCCGAGCTTTGCACCGGGCGCGAGCGTGCCGTCGCCGCGCACGAACCGGCGGACGTCGGCGAGCCGCCCGAGCGCCGCGGCGAGCCACAGATCGAGCGTTGCGCCGGCCGCGAGCAGCACCGGCAGCGCGCCGGGCAGGCTCGAATGCAGCGCCTCGCGGTCCTCGTGCTCGATGCGCGCGCCGCCGGCGATGAGCGCCTCGAGCAGCGGCGCCATCACGCCGGCCGCCTCGGGGATCCTGCTAGTCGCAGCGAGGTACAGCGTGGTCTGCGCCGGCCCGCCGCCGTACGTCATCGCGAGCGCGTCCGGGTCGGCGCCGCGCGCGAGCAGGAGGCGCGCGACGTCCGGTGCGTTCGCCGGGCAGACCTGGCGCTCGGTGCCGTTCGCGGCGACGTAGTGCAGCAGCGTCGCGCGGTGGTCGCGCAGCGAGCGCGCATGGATCAGGCGCGGCTCGCGATCGAGCAGCGCGCGCAGGCGATCGAGATCGCCGGCGACCACCGCATCGGCGGCGTCCTCGAACAGCTCGGCGACATCCGGCGCCGCGCGCCGCACCGCGCCGGCGCGCACCAGGCGATCGGCGATCGCCGCGTCGCCGAGCCGGGTCGCGAGCGCGAGCGGCGTGTCGCCGCGGTAGTCGGTGGCGTCGACCTGCGCGCCGGCCGCGACCAGCGCGTCGACGGCGTCAGCCGCGTGCGCGGCGACCGCCAGGTGCAGCGGCGTGGCCCCGTCGTCGTCCGGGATGCCGGGATCGAGGCCGAGCGCGAGCAGGGCGGGCAGGGCGGCGGTCCGGCCGCGCCGGATCGCCCACGCGACGTGCTGGTGATCCGAGCGGCGCAGCGCGCCGACCAGGCGCCCCGGCGGCGCGCCCGCGATGCACGCGCCGAGCGCGCGATCGATGTCGTCGACCTCCGCCGCGTCGCTGGCACCGGCGCGCCGCAGCGCCGCGGCCGCAGCGTCGTGCGCGGTGCGCACCGCGATCGCCAGCGGCGTGCGGCCGTCGCGATCGCGCGCCGCCGGTGACGCGCCGCCCCCGAGCAGCTCCTCGATCATCGCGAGGTCGCGCGCGAGCAGGAGCGCCGCGTGCAGACCACCGCCCCAGCGCCCGAACGCGCGGCCCGCGGTGTCGACCCACGCGCCGTGCGCGAGCAGCGCGCGCACGATCTCGCGATCGTCGCGCGCGATCGCCAGCTCGACCGCCTCGCGCGTCTGCCACGGCTCCGGACCGACTGCCAGCACGTCGCGCACCACCGCGAGGTCGCCATCGCGCACGGCCGCGTGCAGCGGCACGTGGTCCTCGGCGCCGGCGCCGGCGCGCTCGGCGTGGCGCTTCATGCGCGGCCAGCTCGCGAAGCCGGCCTCGCGCGCGATCACGAGCTGGGCGTCGGCGAGCCGGAGCGGCAGCGCGAGCACCTGATCGATCGCCAGCCGCCTCGCGCGGGGCAGCTGGCCGGCGACGCGCTCGGCGGCGCTACGATCGCCGCGGCGATGCGCGCGTAACAAGTCCTTGGCACGTTTGCGTTGCTGTTCGAGATCGAGTCTGGACACGCGGACCTCCTTCCATGCGCCCGGTGTCCGCCTTGCCGGTAGGGAAGAGGTCGATCGAGATCGACGTCACGACTGCTCGAGATGGGCGCTGCCCTGTCCGCGGACCGGATGCACTCTCGCGGTGCACCTCGAACATAGCATGCGTCCGCTCACCACGCCGACCGCAGCAGGCGCCGGGAGCTACCCTGCTTCGCATGTCGGAGATCGATGAAGCGCGCCGGCTCTCGTTCGATGCCCGCGCCGCGCTGTACGACGCGGTGCGACCCTCGTATCCGGACGCGCTCGCCGATGACCTGCTCGCGACCGCCGGGCGCCGCGTGCTCGAGATCGGCGCGGGCACGGGCAAGGCGACGGTCGTGTTCGCACGCCGCGGAGCCTCGATCGTCGCGCTCGAGCCCGGCCCCAGCCTCGCGGCCGTGCTGCGCCGCAACGTCGCGGGCCACGACGTCACGATCGAGAACACCACGTTCGAAGCCTGGCCGATCGCGCGCCCGTTCGATCTGGTGATGGCCGCGCAGGCGATTCACTGGGTCGATCCGAGCGTGCGCTACACCAAGGCGGCCGAGGTGCTCGCGCCCGGCGGTGTGATCGCCGTGATCCGGAACGAGATGCTGCCGTTCGAGCCGGGCCTGCGCGCCGAACTCGAGGTGGCCTATGCGCGCTGGCACTCACCCTCGAGCAACCGGCCGAGCGACGATCCGATCGAGGACGCCCGGCGCGAGCTGGTCGACGAGATCGGCGCGAGCCGGCGATTCGGCGCGGTGGAGACCCGGGTGTATCCGTGGACCACGAGCCTGCCGACGGCGCGCTATCTCGACCTGCTCGATACCTACTCCGATCATGCCGTCCTCGCAGCGGAGCCACGCGCGCGGCTCCATGACGCGATCGCCGGCGCGATCGAGCGCCGCGGCGGCGTGCTCGAGATCCACTATGTGTCGATGGCGTTCGTCGCGCGCAACATTTGAGCTTGCCTTCCCCCTCAATGACGCCGGGCGGACGCGATCGACCACTCGACACCCGCGCGGGCGTGCTTACCATGTACAAGGTGACCGACGATCCGCTGCGCGAGGCAATCGAGGAGGCATTCGTCGTCGAGCGCGCCGGCTGGGCAGGCGAGCGGGTGCAGCGCGTCACCGAGCGGCTGCAGCTGGATGTGCCGGAGGCGCAGCGCCTCGAGACGCTGGTCCTGTGGGTGGATGATCACAACGCGTTCACCACGCAGGGCCGGACGATCTACATCAGCCGGCGGCTGCTCGAGCGGCTGGCCGATGACGACGCCGCGGCATTCGTGATCGCTCACGAGCTGGCACATCATCGCCTCGGCCATGTCCCGGCGCTGCCGGCGAGCTGGCTCGGCATCGCGCGGATGTTGCTGGTGCGGCTCGAGACTGCGTGGGTCGCGACGCCGGCGCGGGAGACCGATGCCGATCTGCTGGCGATCGAGATGTGCATCGACGCGGGCTACGATCCGGAGCGCTGCATCGCGGCGCTGCAGCACCTCGTGAATGTCTCGCTCGACTACGGCGACGTCGAGGGTGTGCTGGGCGCGGAGGAGCACATGTCCGCGCGTTCGCACCCGGCGCTCACAGCCCGGATCACGGCAGTCCGGGCACACGTGGCGGTGGCGCGGCGCGGGGTCCGGCAGCCGCTCGACGTCACGCGCCGGCGCGAGCAGCGATGGCGGCGCAAGGCGCTGTTGGGGGTCGGAGCTGGTGCCGTCGCAGTGTGCGCGCTGGTGATCCTGCGCCGCCCGCCGCGCGGCTTGCTGTGAGCCTGGGAGTTCGAGGGACGAGCCTCACGATGCGATCGCCGTCGCTGAAGCGGTCACGCAAGGCCGTGCTGCCTAGAGCGAGCCGCCGACGCCGAGCATGAAGCCGCCGCGGCTGGGGGCAACCGTCGGCCCCCAGCGGCGCGCCGGGCGCTCGTCGGCCTTGGCGAGCAACGCGGTGTCGAGGACGCTCGCGAGGAGCGGCGAACACGGTCGCGCTGGCGAGCCCGAGGACGAGAGCGAGATGCATGCGAGACGTGACCGCAGGCGGCGTGCCGCGGCGTTACCTGGCGTCTTCCGGTCGGATCCCGGCAAACCACTGCGACCTTGGTGGCAGGAACGTCGAGTTTCGACGCGCCACCGGTGAACACGGAAGCTCAGCGCGCCGGGTCGGCCGCAACCGAGGGTCACAGCTTCGGGTCGGTGGGCCTGCCGCTGCTTGACTTCCGCGTTGCCCGGCCGCGACGGTGCGGTGCGACCACGTGATCGCACCGCTCGCCGAGCAGCCACTATATGGAAACTCCAACGACTTTCGTGATTCATGCCGAGGCCCTGGCGTTTCTCGGGAACCGATCGCGATGCTGTCCGAGAAATGGCCGACGAGATGCTCGGCGTGGCACGCAACCCAGGACGCTTCGAGGCCGGTGAGATCGACGACCGCACGCTGCGGCTTGCCAGCTCCGGCGATCGCGATGCCTCGCGCGCGCTCGTCGAGATGTATCAGGTCCGCGTGTTCGCGCTGGCGTCGCGCATGCTCGCCGGGCGCGGCCGCGCCACGGTCGAGGACATCGCCCAGGACGCGTTCCTCCAGGTGTTTCGCGGGCTCGCGGCATGGAAGCCCGGCGGGTCGGCCAGGCTGTCGACGTGGATCCTGACGATCACGACGCGGCGGGCGATTGACGAGCTGCGCAAGCAGCGCCCGGCCTTGCTCGCCGACATCGAGCGCACCAGCGAGGCGCGCGGCGATGATCGCGCGATCCGCAAGGAGCTGCTCGCCGCGATCGAAGCCGCGCTGCGCGAGCTGTCTCCCGAGCTGCGCGCAGCATTTCTGCTGCGCGAGTACCATGGCCTCGACTACGCCGAGATCGCGAGCGCGCTGTCGATCGAGCTCGGCACCGTCAAGTCACGATTGTCCCGCGCCCGCGCCACGCTGCGCGCGCGCCTCGCCGAGGTTCACGATGCTGGATGACCCCGACACTCCGGACCCCGAGATCGCGCGCGCGCTCGACGCGTGGGCGCCGCTGGCGCCGCCGGCCGACTTTGCCGACCGCGTCGTCGCTGCACGCGGTGCCGCCGCGCCGCAGCTCCCACCACCGCGCCGGCGCGCACGCCTGATCGGTGGCATCGTCATCGCGGCTGGCGCGGCGGCGGCCGCCGTCCTCGCGCTGCGGTCACCGCACCAGGCGGCGAGCGGCACCGTGATCGCGGCGCAGCGCACGACCACCGCGCTCGGCGCTCGCGGGATCGCGGTCGCCGAGCCCGCGGCCGAGCTCGCGTGGCGCGTCGCAGATGGCGGCGCCGCCGACATCATCCAGCGCACCGGGAACGTGTTCTACCGCGTGGAGCGCGGCGGCTCGTTCGTCGTGCATACCCCCGCCGGCGATGTCCGCGTCACCGGCACCTGTTTTCGCGTCGAGGTACAAGCCATGACCCCGAACCAGAAACTCCTGATCGCCGGGCTGTCTGGCGCCGTGATCGCATCGACCGTGCTGGTCACCGTATATGAAGGCCACGTGATCGCCGAGACCAGTTCGGCGAGGACCGAGCTGGCCGCCGGCAGCCAGGCGACCCTGCGCGGCGGTGATCCGTCGATCGTGGCGGGGCCCACGCTCGCGCTCACGACCGACGACAGCCACGCAACGCGCGACCAGTTGCTGGTGCGCACGCAGCTGCAGCAGGCAGAGCTGAACCAGCTGCGCGCGCGAGTCGTGCAACTCGAGAAGACCGCGGCCTCGGTGGACGGCGAGGCAAAAGATGTGCCGGAGCCCGGCCGCGTGTGGCACGACCCGAGCCCGGAGAAGCTCGCCGAGTGGGTCGCGACCTGCCACGTCCGCACCGACGAACCGGCGCTCGATCGCTTCACGCCGCTCACCGAGCCCGACAAGGCCCGTGGCATCGCCGCGAGCGAGATCGGTGACTACAACGCGGCGCTGACCGAGGTCCAGAAGCGCTGGAAGGACCTCACCCGCAGCCTGTACATCGAGACCACCGGGGACACGGTTGGCGCCGATACGCTGTCAAACGAGGCGATGCGACGCGAGATCGAAGACAAGAGCCCCCGCGGCGAACACAACCTGATCCTCCAGCGCATCTCGCAGGAGCGCGCCGGCCTTGTCGCGCCTCCGGCCGATCTGAGCAAGGCATCGACCCTCGAGCGGCTGACGCGCGCCTATGTCCAGCTCGGCGATCAAAGCGAGGCCGCGGTCGCCAGGCGCCTCGGTCCCCAGCGCGCTCACGCGATCCGCGGCGAGGGCTGGGACTGGCGCCTCGAGAACGGCGGGTGCCCCGATCCGACCAGCGGCCGCTGACCAGGCACCGGCCCGCACGACGCGGCCGGGCGCCGGGTGCAAGCCACACGACCGGACGTGATGCAGCTTGCAATTGCGGAGCCGTACGTTCAAATCCTTGCGCGATGAGGAACATGGCCGAGGACTGCCTGACCGGAGGCGGCGAGCTCGCTGAGCTCATGCGCGCCAAGGGCTGGCAGCGCATGGACCCGTCTTGTCATAGAACGGATGTGACATGACCAGCGACGATGACGACGAGCCGATCCGGGTCGACTTTCGCGACCCCGCGACCGCGCGCACCTGGATCGAGGACACGCGAATCAGGCGTCCGTATCGGCCGCGGTTCTGCGCCGCGCTGGCGTCGCGCCCGAAGCTCCGCATCCTCGAGCTCGGCTCCGGCCCGGGCCAGCTCGCCCGCGAGATCCTCGTCCACTGCGACGTGCACATCTACGTCGCGCTCGACTTCTCGCCCGCCATGCACGAGATCGCCGCCGAACACCTCGGCGAGCTCGCGAGCCGGGTGACGTTCGTGACGCGCGACTTTCGCGAGCCCACCTGGCCTGGCGACCTCGGCACGTTCGATGCGATCGTCACGCTGCAGGCCGCGCACGAGACGCGTCACAAGCGCCACATGGTGCCGCTGCTCGAACGCGCACGCACGGTGGTTGCCCCCGGCGGCGTGCTGCTCTACGCCGATCACTATCTGACGCCCGAGACGAGGCTGCCGGCACTCGCACCTGCGCGCGCCGATCAGCCGCTCGCGCTCGAGCGCGCAGGCTTCGTCGACGTCGAGCTACGTCACGAGGAGGGCAACATGGCGCTGTGGTGCGGAACGAACCCGGTCGCCGCCGGCACGAGCCGCTGAGTCTGACCGCGACGGTGCGCTACGTGGTCCGGTCGTACGGCGCGAACACCGCCGTCGAGCCGCGGATCGCGTTGAGCTCGGCAAGCGCGCCGGCGTGCGCGAGCTGGGACTTGCGGTGGCGCTCGCCGACGGCGACGCGCTGATCGCGCGTGCGGTCGAGCAGGGCGAGCTTGTTGCGCGCGATCCGATCGTTCAGTGCGACGATCTCCCCACGGGGTCCTCTGTTATCGCCGGCGAAGGCACAGGCGCGCAAGTGCAGGAGCAAGCTCGGGCTCCTCGATGCGGGCATATGCAAGCAAGGGCCGGTCGTCGAGCGCCTCCCGCCTCATGATCTCGGCGAGACGCACGGCGGCCTTCTGGACCCGTTCGTCACGAACATCCGGATCGATCACGGCCAGGAGCGCTCGAACCTCGTCGACGACAGCCGGTGCGACGGTCTTCGAAACCAGATTCGGCCGGCAACCGCGCGACCTCCCGGTGGCGAGGCTGCACGAGCGATCGATCAGCTCGCAAAGAAGGTGTCCGCAGTCGGTCGTCACTTGCTGTCGGCACAGCGTAGCCGAAACCGCGCAAGGCGCCCGTCCGAGCGGTGCCGAGCAACGCGCTATCACCGGCAACGTCGCCGGCGGGAGGGGTGAGGGTAGCCGCCCTCGCGGCCGGCTTCTGCGGATCAACGCTCATGGCTCGCGAGCTCGATCGCGTCGTCGAGGCGATCGTTGCCCCAGAACATGTCATTGCCTACGAAGAATGTCGGGGCACCGAAGATGCCGAGCGCCTTGGCGCGCTCGGTCTGCTGGCGCAGCTTGGGCTTGTTGACCTCGCTCTGGCAATCCGCGAGGATCGCCATCGCGGGTAGCGCGAGCTCGCGCAGCGCCTCGATGACCTTGACCTCACTGCTGATGTCTTCATCGCGCGCGAAGTTGGCGCGCATGATCGCCGCCACGAAGTCGGCGATCCATGGCTCGCGCGCGCCGTGGAGCGCGACCCGGGTGGCCAGGACCGCGCTTCGCGGAAACACCGACGGGCGGTGCCACGGAATGGCGTACTTGGCGCACTGTCGTCGCATGTCGTCCCACACGTACGCGCCCTTTTCCGGCTGGAGCACGAACGGCGAGGTGGACCAGCCGAACGATGCGAAGATCGGGCCCAGGAGAAAGGGCTGCCAGCGAACAGCAACGCCAGCTCGCTGGGCGAGATACTCGATGCGCAGCGCGCTGAGATAGCTGTAGTTGCTGCCGAATTCGAACCAGAATTCGATCTCGCGACGACGAATGGCTTGTTGCATGTCGTGACCCGCGGTCTCAGTCATAGGTGACGAGGCAGCGCACCTCGATGCTCTGGCGCGGCCGAGCTCCAGCCGGGGCATCGGGATGATCGAAGGCAGCGTGGGGCGCGAACTTCGCGACGCCGGTGGCAGAGTCATATTGCTTGAACACCAGCACCTCGTTGCGCTCCATTTTCGGGACGTACCACCATCGATGGTCGGGGCTGTGGGTGACGAGGTAGATCTCGCCGGTGCGGTCGCGATAGCGGATCTCGCTCGCGACCAGGTCGCCGGCGGCGACCGATCCAGCATCACAGACCGCGAGCGGCGTATCGAGCACCGGGTAGGGTGTGATCGACCGCCACAGCGTGAGAATGCAGAACCGTGTCACCGCGGCCTCGGAGTGCGGGTCGTTCACCACCCTGGATAGACGACGGCGCCCCGACGCTTCGGTGTAGTCGTTGTGCACCCGGCCGGCGGCGCCGGCTTGGCCGCCGCGGCTGCGCTGGCCGAAGCTCATCAGCGGGCGCGACGGCTCGCGCTTGCGCACGAGGTGATCGAAGACGTAGGCCCTGGTCGATCCGGTGACGAAGCGGGCGAGCTCTGCGATCTCGGGGTAGTAGCTGCGCGTCACCTGGGCGTCATCGAAGAAGTCAGCGACGCGGGTCGGCGCCTCGCGCAGCTCGAAGCCCTGGCGATCGACGGATAAGCGACCGACGGCCGGACGGCAATCGTGGATGTCGATGACCCGCAGCTCATACGTGCAGTTCTCGCGCCGTGTGCCCGGAGGCGGTTCGTAGAGGTAGTTGATGGGGACCTCCGCGGGGGCGCACAGGTAGCTCACGCCGGCGTGGACCGGACGCGTTGCCAACGGTGGCTCGGGTGCTCTGGCGCACGGAGGCTCGCCTCGTTGTAGAATCGACATGGCTCGACTTTGCCGGTGATGCACGTGACTTCAAGCGACATCTCTGACGCCCTGGCATTCCGCACAGGAATGTCAACGTGAAGCGACCACTGCTCGACCTGCCGCCGCTGGACCTGATGCGCAGCTTCGTGGCAGTCGCCCGCTGCATGAGCATCACGGTGGCGGCGCGCGAGCTGTGCGTGACCCAGTCGGCGGTGAGTCGCCAGATCCGCGCGCTCGAGCGGCAGCTGCAGTGCATGCTGTTCATCCGCGGCCACCGCAGCCTCGAGCTCACCAGCGAGGGGCGCCGGCTGTTCCGCACCGCCGATTCGTGGCTCGAGCAGCTGGCCGAGACGATCGATGAGCTGCGGCCGGCCGAGGCTCACGCTGCGGTGACGATCACCGCCAGCGTCGGCGTCGCGTCGCTATGGCTACTGCCGAGGATGGGCGCGTTTCAGGCCGCGCACCCCGATGTCGCGCTCCGGGTCCTGACCAGCAATCGCATCCTCGATCTCGAGCGCGAGCGCATCGATATGGCGATTCGTTATGCCGAGGACGCCGACGCGCCGCACGGTGCGATCCGGCTGTTCGGCGAGCAGCTGGTGCCTGTCGCGCATCGTTCGCTCGGTGTGACCGCCATCGAGGATCGCGACGAGCTCCGGCGGCGCATGTTGCTCGAGCTCGACGAGCCATTGTATCCGCGCCTGCGCTGGGCTGACTGGCTCAAGTCGGCCGAGCTCGGCCGGGCAAAGCCGGCAGGGATCGTGCGGTTCAATCAGTACGATCAGGTCATCCACGCAGCCCTTGCAGGCCAAGGGGTGGCGCTCGGCCGGCTCGCGCTGGTCCAGCCGCTGTTGCGGGCCGGTCAGCTCACGCGCGCGTCGCAGCGGCCACCGTGCCGCCTCGCCCAAGGGTACTGGCTGGTGACTCGTAGCCAGCCGGTGAGCGCGAGCGCGGCGGCGCTCCAGCGCTGGATCCTCGACGAAGCCGCGGGTAGCCTCGACGAGGCGTCACCGCGGCGCCGCCGAACCTGACACACCCGGCGTTCGTTCCGGGCAGAAACCTCTACCGGCGCTCTCGCGGCAAGGAGGCCATCCTGGCGAGCAATACGTCGCGCTCGCGCTCGTTGCGGGTCAGCTCCGCCGCGCGCTGAAATTCCGCGCGCGCCTCGTCGCCACGCCCGAGCTTCGCGAGCAGGTCGCCGCGCACCGCCGGCAGCAGGTGATACGCGGCGAGCGCGCCGTCGGCGACGAGCGCGTCGACGAGCTCGAGGCCGGCCTCGGGGCCGAACGCCATCGCGACCGCGACCGCGCGATTGAGCTCGACGATCGGCGACGGCGCGCGCTGGGCGAGCAGCGCGTAGACCGCGGCGATCCGCGGCCACTCCGTCGCCTCGACCGTCGCGGCGCGCGCGTGATGTGCGGCGATCGCGGCTTGCAGCTGATACGGACCGGCGGCGGCACCTTGGGTCGCGACGAGCTCGTCCGCGCGTGCAAGCGCCGCGAGCCCGCGGCGAACGAGCACGCGATCCCAGCGCGCGCGATCCTGATCCGCGAGCAACACCGGCGCGCCGTCGCGATCGACGCGAGCGGCGAGCCGCGACGCCGAGAGCTCGAGCAGCGCGACCAAGCCGTGGACTTCGGGCTCGTCGGGCGCGAGGCCGGCGAGCACGCGCGCGATGCGCAGCGCGTCGTCGCACAGCTCGGGCCGCGTCCAGCTCGCGCCCGCGGTCGCGACGTGGCCCTCGTTGAACACGAGATAGATCACCTCGAGCACCGACTCGAGGCGCTCGGCGCGCTCGGCGGCGCGCGGCACCTCGAAGGGCACGCGCGCGTCGGCGAGCGTGCGCTTGGCGCGGACGATCCGCTGCGCGATCGTCGGCTCGGGGACGAGGAACGCGCGGGCGATCTCCGAGGTCGTGAGCCCGCCGACGAGCCGCAGCGTGAGCGCGACGCGCGCCTCGGTCGGCAGCACCGGGTGACACGCGGTGAACACGAGCCGCAGCAGATCGTCGCCGACATCGTCGTCGAGGGCGTCGGCAAGCTCGCCGGCGACGTCGCGCGGGTCGGCGTCGCGATCGCGCGCGAGCTGCACGTGCTTGGCATCGGCCATGCGCGCGCGGCGCACGCCGTCGACCGCGCGCCGCTTCGCGGTGGTCATCAGCCACGCGCCCGGGTTGTCCGGCACGCCGTCGGTCGGCCAGCGCTCGAGCGCGACGACCAGCGCGTCCTGCGCGAGCTCCTCGGCGCGCCCGACGTCGCGCGTGAGCCGCGCGAGCCCGGCGACGAGGCGCGGGAACTCGATGCGAAACACGGCGGCGATCGCGGCGTGTGTGTCGGTCACTCCCCGCGAGCTTACCGCGCCGCGTCCGGTTACGCCTTGCCGAGCTTTTCCCCGAGCCGCTTCGCGCGCTCCTCGGCCTCGCCCGGCACGTCGAAGTCCGCTGGGTCGAACAGCGGCCGGATCTCGACCTCCTCCGGCGCCTCGCCGTCGTGCACGCCGAGGCCGAACGGCGCGCGCTTGGCCCACTCGACCGCCTCGGCAAGCGTCTTGACTTCGAGCAGCAAGTAGCCGGCGATCAGCTCCTTGCTTTCGGGGAACGGGCCATCGATCACCGTGCGCTTGCTCCCGCTGTACTGCACGCGCACGCCGCGGCTGGTGGGCGTGAGGCCGCCGAGATCGAGCAGCACGCCGGCCTTCTCCAACTCCTCGTTGAACTTGTGCATCGCAAGCAGCGCCTCTTCGGTCGGCGGCTGGCTCGCTTCGGTTTGCTTGGTCGCCTTCCCGAACATCATGACCTTCATCGCGTGTCTCCTTGTGACTCGGTGGGTGTATCCGAGCGACGATCGACGCGCCGCCGGATCGACAACCGCGATGCAGAGTTTTTTCTGCGAGCGATCGCGCGCAGTTGCGAGCCGATGACCTCGAGGCCCTCGCGCGCCTGGCGTCGTCCAGCGAGCCGTGCGCTGCTCCGCGAGCCGTGCGCGGGTGCTACGTTCGCTTCCATGGCATTCCCCGCTCCTGTACCGGAAATCCCCGCGACCAGCGTCGAGAAGTCCGCCGCCTACTACGTCAACGCGCTGGGCTTCACCCTCGACTGGGGTGACGACAAGGGCGGCATTGCCGGCATCTCGAGGGGGAATTGCCGACTGTTTATCACCAATCGCTCCTTCCGAGATCAATGCGGCAACGTCGGCCCGACCCTCTTCTGGCTCAATCTCGACAGCAAGGCCGAGGTCGACGAGTTGTTTGCGCAGTGGAAGGCTGCACACGCGAACATCGTTGCCGAGCCCGAGGACAAACCGTGGAAGCTGCGCGAGTTCGTGGTCGCCGATCCCGATGGCAACCTCATTCGTGTCTTCTACGATTTCCGAGACGAGATCGCGGACTAGCCGAATGAGCCGGCCCAGGCGCGGCTCTGGCCGACTGGTAGCTCGGTGCCGTCGTCGACGACGAGGTACCAGTCGCGCTGCGTGGGGCGCCGGAGCTCGCGGACGCGGGCGCGTCGAGGAAGGCGCACAGCGTCGGCTGCGGCGGGATCCAGTGGTAGATGGCCTGGCCAAGCCCTGCGCGCTCTGATCCACCGCCTCACGGACAGATCGCCGTAAGCTCGAACGGGCCAGCGTGAGCCGCGGCGTGCGCGACCGCGTCAAGCGCGCGATCGAGCGGGAACGTGGTGACCGCGAGCTGCGCGAGATCGATCAGTCCGGCGCGCAGCAAGCCGACGAGCCTCGGGATCGCGGACGGCGGATACATCCACTGGCCGCGCAACGTGATGTTGTTGCGCATGAGCCACGGGTAGGGCAGCGCGAGCGGTTCGCCACCTTGCATCCCGACTCCGCCCATCAGCACGATGCGCCCATTCGGCCGGACCGCGAGCAGCGCGGTGCGCACTTGCGCCGGGCTCGCCGCCGGCGGCAGCAGATCGAGCACGCAATCGATCGGCCCGGGTGCGGCCGCGACGATGCGCGCGCGATCCGCCGCTTCGTCGCCGCGCATCGCCACCGGGATCACGCGCGGTCCGAGCCGGCGCGCAAGCTCGCCGAGCACGCGCTCGTTGCGACCGGTCGCGATCACCGCGCGTGCGCCGAGCGCGAGGCCGACCATCACGCCCGCGCTACCGAACGGCCCGGTCGCGCCGTTGACGACGACGATCTCGCCGGGCTGTAGCTCGCCCGCGAGCAAGCCGCCGAACGGCACGAGCAACCGGCCCATCGCGATCCACTGCGTTGCCTCTGCGGGCGACAGCGGTCCGAGCGCGCTGGCGTTCTCGGTCGGCACGCGGATCTGTTCGGCCCACGAACCGTCGTGAAAGTGCGCGTGGAGCCGCTGCGCCCCGGGCGTCGGCGCGGTGATGCCCTGGAGCTCGATATCGGGCGCGAGCGGGTTGTCGCGCGACCGCACGGTCGGATCGGTCATCACCCAGTCGCCGATCGCCAGCGACGTCGCATCCGGGCCGACCGCGCGCACTCGGCCGATCGCGCCGCCGCCGGGCACGACCGGGAGCTGGAGTGCGTAGTTGCGCGCGCCGCTGAGGATCTCGTGCGCGTACGAGAGGACCGGAGCGATCGCGACATCGACGATGACCTCGCCGGTGCCGAGCGCCGGATCCGGCACGTCGGTGATGCGCAGCGGCTGGTCGAAGGCTTCGAGCAAGGCGGCTTTCATGGCCTCGATATAACCCCGGGCATGCGACGCAACAAGACCTGGTATTATCCTGGGATTGAGGACACCCAGCCACAACGCCCTTGGCGATTTCCTGCGCTCGCGGCGCGAGCGGCTCGATCCCGCAGCGCTCGGGTTGCCGAAGCTGCGCCGGCGCACGCCGGGCTTGCGCCGCGAGGAGGTCGCCGCGCTCGCAGGCATCAGCACGGATTGGTACCTGCGGCTCGAGCAGGGGCGATCGACCACGCCGTCGGCGGCGACCGTCGAGGCGCTCGGCCGCGCGCTCCAGCTCACCGCGACCGAGGTCGCCCACCTGCGCGCGCTGACCCGCGTCGATCGTCCGCCGCCGTTCGCGCCTGAGCAGGTGCCGCCGGCGATGGCGCGCGTGATTGCGAGCCTGCGCGAGCCGGCGTACGTCACCGGGCGACGGCTCGACGTGCTCGCGTGGAATCCCGCGGCCGATCGGCTGCTCGGGTTCTCGCGGCTGGCCGAGCCGGATCGCAACACGCTCGCGCTGATGTTCCTGGCGCCGATCGCGCGCCGGCTGTTCGGCAGCGGCTGGGAAGGCGAGGCAAGGCGCGTGCTGGCGGCGTTCCGCGCGACGCACGACCTACTCGCTGACGATCCCGCGTTCGCGAGCTTGCTCGCACGGCTGCAGGCGTCACCCGAGTTCGCGCGGTGGTGGAAGGCACACGATATCCGCGTGCCGCGCTCGGGCATCAAGGTGTTCCACCATCCCAAGCTCGGCACGCGCGCGTTCGAGCACTCCAGCTACCAGAGCAACGACGATCCGTCGCTCCGGCTCGTCGTGCTCGTGAGCTCGGCACGAATCATCGAGAGAAGTGCGTCGCGCTCGGCGCCACGATCGGGGTCGGGCACGAGATCGGTTCGCGGGAAACAGACCTCGTCCACGACCATCTCGCCTCGGGCGTCGTCGTCGCCGTAGAGGGTCGATGTGCCGGCCTCGCCACCACCCAGCCCGACGCTCGACTGCAGTTCTCGCGCATGGTCGTCGTAGAGCGGCTTGGGGAGCCACGCGAGGCAGCACTTGGTTCGGCACTCGAGCTCGAAGCGGTTCGGCGAAATCCCGATGTTCTTCTCGAGGCGCGCTCGGATCGCCTGCTCCTGGGCGGTGGCCCACTGCGGGTCGCGAACCTCGCTCGAAACCTCGCGTACCAGGGCCCGGTCATCGCGTTGGCCGCAGTGGCCGCGGTTCCGTTTGCGACTGGCTCGACGTGTTCGGCCGGTTGTGCGCTCGAGGCGAGTCGCACGACGTATCGAATCAGTGCGTTTGTCGCGGAGGGCAACATGGCGCTGTGGTGCGGAACCAACCCGGTCGCCGCCGGCACGGGCCGCTGAGCCCGAGCTGATCGCGTGCGCTACTGGCGAGCCCATCGCTGATTGGCCGCGCCGGTGCAGGTCCAGCAGGCGCGGTGGGCGAGGGACACGATCGCAAAATTGCCTGGCGCGCCCTGGGTCGATCGCGCATGTGTCAGGGATGCGTGCACCGCGCGTCACCGCCCCGTGGATCGCGATCGCCTGGCTCGCGGCGGCCGCCGACGCGTCGCCAGCCCTGATCGTCGAGCGCGCGGAGGTGGTCGGCCGGGTCGACGATGGGCCGTGGACCGACGCGCCGACCGAGGCGCGCGCCGATCAGAAGGCCGAGCTCGCCGCGGTGGTGATCGGCCGCCGCGGCCAGCGCCGTGTCGTGCTCGCTCCGGCCGGCGTCACGCGGGTCCGGCTGGCCGGCCAGGCGCTGGCGACCGAGGCGGGGGCCATCGAGCTCGCCGGCGCGCGCGTGCAGTGGTCGACCGTCGAGCCCCACGGCTTTCGCACGAGCCAGGCGCAGAACGGCGCCACCAGCGAGTTCTACTCCAACGTGTCGACCGAGCCGAAGACGTTCGGCCGCTGGCTCGGCTTCGACCGCATCGACTACTTCGAGCGCGTGATCGCGCCGTGGGGCGCGCCGCTGCAGATCGCCGCCGAGGTCAGCTCCGGCGAGGACGGCGCACAGGCGCTGCCCGGCCTGGGCACCGTGCGGTACAAGGTCGAGGTCGGGATCGCCGGCCGGACCGTGGCCAGCCCGGGCGCCGAGGCGACCGACACGTTCGGCGTCCTGCCCGGCGTGCACCTGGTGTCGATCCGCCGCGGCGACGATTTCCTCGGCTGGCTGAGCGGCTACCTGCTCGTCCCCGAGGTGTTCGGCTCCGCGGGCGGCGGGCGCAACCACCAGACCGAGCGGTTCACCGGCGCCGACTGCGCCGACGTGCTGGTCGGCGCGCTCCGCCGGATGGGCCGCACCGATCTCGACTACACCAACATCGAAGGGCTGACGGCGTACGCGAAGCTCATCGCCGGGCCGGCCGAGCTCGATGACCGCGGCGCGCCGGACCATCCGATCGGCGGGATCCGCGCCGGCGACCTGCTCCGGATCGACTACGGCGGCGCGCTGCGCCACCACACGTCTCGCGGCTGGGACCACGTCGCCGCGCTGTGGCAGGACCGCAGCGATCCGGACGGGCCGTTCCACGGCGGACCCGACGGTCAGCTCGACGGCTTCGATCTGGTGATCCACATGGGCCACCCGCGCCTGGTGATCGAGCCGCTCGCGCGCCAGGCGCCGGCGACCGTCGACGTGCTGCGCTGGCGGCCGCGGTGACCGATCAGCTCGACATCGGCTGAAGCCGCGCAGCTCTGCCTCGAGCACGCGCTGAAGCGGGACTCGCCATCGGCTCGGTCGCGTCGAGCTGACCGCGCTGCGCGCGGCTACTTCGCGCGGCCCGCGGTCGTCGCACCATCGCCATTCGCGCCGCTCCGGTCGCGCGCGTGGTCGGCGAGCCAGTCGAGGATCGCCAGCGCCTTCCGGCGGTCGAGCGCGCGGTCCTCCTTGTCGTGATCGCCGCCGCGCACGAGGTCCCACACGACGTCCTGCCGGCAGTCGTCGAACCAGCCGCGCAGATCCTGGACCTGATCGTGGAACGGATTCCGGTCGCCGGCGAGGAAGTACGCCGGCAGCGGGCGCTCCGGGCAGCCGGCGCTCGGGCGATGACCACCGCCGTGGATCACCACCGCCGCGAACGCCGCGCTCCACACCGGCGCGTGCATCCCGAGGTACGTCGCGCCACCCGACCAGCCCGCCAGGTAGATCCGCGCCGGATCGATCGGCACCGCCTTCGCCGCCGCGGCGACCTGCTCGACGATCCACTCCGGGTCGCCGTTCCACTTCCACCAGCTGTCCTTGCAGCCCTGATCGACCGGGCACTGGAGCGACAGCACCGCCCAGCCGCGTTGCTTGGCGGCGCCACGCCAGCGCGCGGCGGCCGCCGGCGCGCGCTCGCGATCACCGTGCAGCACGACCAGCAGCGGCAGCTTGTGGGCCGGCGCGTCCTGCGTTCCCCGCGCCGCCGGGAGCTCCAGCGTGCAGCCGTTGCACGGCGGCTGGACGCCGGCATACGCGCGCGGAGCCAGCACCCCGAGGCAGGCCACGAATGCGTATGGCGCGGCGCGGCTCCGCACGCCCGAGGCCGAGATCGATCTCACCGGAGGGAGACGTCTGGGCGCGCGGTTTCATTCCATCGCGGGCCGCTCGCCGACACCGCGCGGGTGCGGCTACTTCAGTTTGGCGATCGCGCCCTCGATCCGCTTCTTCTGCACCGGATCCTTGTCCAGACTCAGGGGCGATGATGACTTCCCGCGACGTCATTTGACCATGTCGGCCTTCCGCGCGATCTTGGAGGCACTTTGAAGCTCTTGCTCACGTCAGGCGGCGTCACGAACCCAAGCATCCATGCGGCGCTCGTGCAGCTTCTCGGTAAGCCGGTCGCCGACTGCCGCGCTCTCTGCGTCCCGACAGCACAGTGGGGGCACCCGATGTGCGGTCCCACATCGGTGCGGGGTTTCGTGGCCGCCGAGCCCAGGTGGCAGCATTTCTCCGGCCTGGGATGGGCGTCGCTCGGTGTCCTCGAGCTCACCGCATTGCCCACCATCGGCGTGGAGCGATGGGTCCCCTGGATCCGGGAGGCCGACGTGCTCCTGGTCGACGGTGGCGACGCGACGTACCTGTGCCACTGGATGCGGGAGTCCGGGCTGGCCGGCCTGCTGTCTTCTCTGCGCGACACGGTCTGGGTGGGAGTGAGTGCCGGAAGCATGGTGATGACGCCCCGGATCGGGACGTACTTCGTCGAGTGGCCGTCCGCACCGGATGACCGCACCCTCGGAGTCGTCGACTTCTCGATCTTCCCGCACTTGAACGCCTTCCCGACGAACACCTTGGCTCACGCGGAGCGGTGGGCCGCCGACATCGGCGTTCCGGCCTATGCGATCGACGAACAGACGGCCATCAAGGTCGTCGACGGCTCCGTCGAGGTGGTGTCCGAAGGGCAATGGACGAAGTTCGCGTCATAGCCCTGGTCTGCCTGGCGGAGCGAGCGGACGTAGCCCTGCGATCCCGAACGCGACGCAGCGGCAATGCGGCGGAGATCGACCGGACGAGCAGCGCGCGCAACTCGGCGGCCAGCGGCGAGCCGGAGTCCGACGCGTCGAGCAGCCACAGCTCGGTCGATGGCAGCGCCGGCAGCCCGGCGAGCTGCCCGGTGACCGGATCGACGACCTGCAGCCTGCGCGGAACGCCGACCGGGGTCCGCACCGTCACGCCGAGGCCAGCATCGACCGCCGCCCAGATGCCGGCCAGGCTCTGGCTGGTGAACGCCACGTGCCACGGGATGCCAGCGCGATCGAGCGCAGCGAGCGCGGCGGTGCGAAACACACACGGCGCCTCGAACAGCACCAGCGGCAGCACGCTGCCGGGCGCCCACCGGCTGGCACGCGGTGCGATCCAGGCCATCGGCAGGTCGCCCAGCCGGACCCCGCGCGGCCGGTCGGCTTCGAACACCAGCGCGAAGTCGAGCCGACCGCGATCGAGTGCGTCGAACATCGCGATCCGGCGGTCGACCTGGACCTCGAGGCGCGCGGTCGGATGGGTCCGGGCGAACCGCGCGAGCACCTGGGGCAACCAGGTCTCGGCAAAGTCGGCCAGCAAGCCGAGCCGGACCGGGCAGGCGAGCCGGGTGCCTCGCACCGCCGCGACCGCCTCGTCGTTGATCGCCAGCAGGCGACGGGCGTAGCCGAGCACCTGCTCGCCGGCGGTCGTGAGCGCGAAGCTGCGGCCGGCCCGAGTGAACAGCGGCTGCCCGGCGCTTTCCTCGAGCCGCCGCATCTGCAGGCTGACGGCGGACTGGGTGCGACCGACCCGGTAGGCCGCGCGCGCGAAGCCACCGAGATCGACCGCGAGCACCAGCGTGCGCAGCACGTCGAGGTCGAGGCATGCGGGCGGCGGGGCGACCGATCGATCACGGGATGCTTCGGTTTTTCTCAAGGGTTCATCCATAACTATCAATTTTTCTTCAGTGCCGGCAAGCCCCATCATGAGCATGGATTCCCCCAGGAGCTCACGATGAAGGACGACAAGCGACGGACCGACGGCGCCGAACTGGGCGCGACGATGCTCGCGGCGGGTTGCCATGCCGCGCCGGCCCCGGCGCCCGGGGCGGCGCCTGCGACGCTGATCAACGCCTCGGTGCGCGCCGCGTACCTCGCCGGCGTGTACGACGGCTTCCTCCCGGTCGGGACGCTGCGCGCGCAAGGCGACTTCGGCCTCGGCGCGGACGACCGCAACAACGGGGAGCTGGTGATGCTCGATGGCCGGTGCTATTCCGCGCGCAGCGACGGCTCGGTCGTCGAGCTACCCGACGACGCACTCGTCGCGTTTGCGTCGGTGACCCGGTTCCGCCCCGACCGCCGGCTGCACCTCACTGGGCCGCTGCCGCGCGCCGAGTTCGAGGCCCGGCTCGATGCCTGGCTGCGCGGGCCCAACCGGATGTTCGCGCTGCGCGTCCGGGGCCGGTTCGTGCGCGTCGTGGCCGGTGCGTCGGGTCCACAGCCCGCGTACCGGCCGTTCGCCGAGGTCTACCCCGAGTACCACCTGATCCCGCGCGATGGCCTGCACGGCACGCTGGCCGGGTTTCGCATGCCGGCCGTGCTGCGCGACATCGCCAGGCAGGGCTACCACTTCCACCTGCTGAGCGACGACCACCAGTCCGGCGGGCACGTCGACGACGAGGTGATCGACGACGTCGAGGTCGAGGCCCAGGAGCTCCACCGAGTCGAGATCATCGTCCCGGAGACCACGGGGTTCCAGGGAGCCGACCTCGTGCTGTCCGGACCGCCGGCGCGGTGAGCCGCGGCGCGCGAGGTCAATCGAGGCGGGCGATCAAGCTGTCACCGCGGGCGTCCGAGGCCGGCCCGGCGGCAAAGGACGGAACTCCGCCGCGCAGGACCCAAGGCGCGAGGTCGCGCGAGCGTCTCAGGCCACATGCGTATCTGGCTTCTGATCGGGTTCGTGATCTGGTGTGGCTGCAGGAAGACCTCCGATCCGCTGCTGGACCCACCCGCGCAGGTGGCGATGCCGGCCAGTGCCGAGGCTGGCGCGCTCGCGAAGGCGAACAACCAGTTCGCCGTCGAGTTGTGGCGCAAGGCCGCCGCAACGCCGGGCAACCTCGCGATCTCGCCGGTCAGCATCACGACCGCGCTCGCGATGGCGTGGCGCGGTGCGAAGGGCGACACCGCCGCGCAGATGCGTGCGGTGCTCCACTTCGATGCCGACGCGGGCGAGATCGCCACGCGCTGGGGCCAGCTGTCGCGCGCGCTCCAGGATCCGGGCCGCCCGATGACCCTGCGGATCGCGAACCGGCTGTTCGGCGAGGCCAGCTATCCGTTCGAGCGCGCGTTCGGCGCCGACACGCGGTCGGCGTTCGGCGCCGCATTCGAGCCGGTCGCGTTCGCGTCAGGCGCTGACGCCGTGCG